>QHXZ01000114.1:0-8400 GCA_003223165.1 Acidobacteriota bacterium | reverse complement strand
CCGTTTCGGTACGTCATGTCCGGTCCCCCCATTGAGGCGCAGCCGGCGCCGGCAGGTCCTGCGGTTTCCGCGGCGGCGAGTCGTTGGTGCTATTCTACGTTTATGGGGGTGACGCGATCACGCTGGATTCCCTGCGCCGTCGTGTCGCTCCTGGGCGCCGCCCTCTATCTCCACACGCTGCGCTTCGGCTTCGTCTTCGACGACCAGCACCTGATCGCCAACAACGCCTTCCTGCGAGAGCCCTGGAGCCCCCTGCTGGCCTTCGCGCACGACTTCTGGCACGGCACGCGCTTCGGGGCGGTCTACTACCGGCCGATCGTCAACGCCTCGTTCGCCCTCAACGGCCGGCTCTTGGGCTGGGGGCCGGCCGGCTTCCATCTGGTCAATGTCATCCTGCACGCCCTGAACGCCGCCCTGGTGCTGGCGCTGGCGCGCCGCCTCGGGGCGCCCCTCGCCGCGGCGCTCCTGGCGGGCCCGCCTGGCCGGTCGCGTCGATCGTGGCGCGCGTCGATCTGCTGCCGGTGCTCTTCGTCCTGCTGGCCTGGATCGCCTGCGAGAGCGGCCGGCCGATCGTCATGGGGCTGCTCTTCCTCGCGGCCCTGCTCTCGAAGGAGTCGGCGGTCGCCTTCCTCGTGGTGCCGCTGCTCGGACTGCGCGGGGGCGGCCCGCATCGCCGGCTCGCCGTCGCCTGCGCCGGTGGAGGGCTCGCGGTCTACCTGGTGGCGCGGCATGCGGCCGGGGTGCCGCTGATTCCAGGGCTCGCGGCCATCGATCCGATCACCAATCCCCTCGCCTTCCTCCCGCCCGCGGCCCGGTTCCGCTCGGCCCTGGCGTTGAGTGGGAGATATCTCCTCTACCTCGTGCTGCCGATCCGCTTCAGCGACGGGGCCGATTACCTGTCCGGCGGGGCGCCGCCGGGTCTGCTCCGGCCGGACCTCCTCCTGGCCGCCCTGGTCCTGATCGGGATCGCCGTCCTGCTCGCCAGGCTGTGGTGGCGCGGCGAGCGGCTGGCGGCCCCGTTCGCCTTCGGTCTCGGGGCGTTCCTCCCTTCCTCCAACCTGCTGGTGCCGATCGGCTCGCTTTACGCCCAGAACTTCCTCTACCTGCCTCTTGCGGGCCTGTGCCTGGCGGCCGGCCTCCTTCTGGGCAAGGCCTTGCCGGCCTCCCGCGACCCCAAGGAAGAGGCCTGGCGGCTGCCGCGCTTCGCCTGGCTCGCCTTGCCCCTGCTCATCGTCTTCGCGCGGGCCGCCGCCGCGGAGGCGTCGATCTGGCGCGACGAGGTCAGTCTCTTCTCGGCCTGGAGCGAGCGCTTCCCCCACTACCCCTTGGCGCAGAGCCGGCTGGGCGTGGCGCTCCTGGCCCAGGGCGACCCGGCAGGAGCCAGGGTGGCCTTCGAGAAGGCCCTCGTCATGAACGAGCACAACGCCGAGGCCCACTACAACCTGGGAGTGGCGTTGATCCTGAAGGGCGAAAGCCGCGCGTCGCTCGAGGAGGCCCTGGTCCATCTCCGGAGGGCCGTCGACCTGACGCCCGACCTGGTGGAAGCGCGCGTCAACGCCAGCAAGACCCTCCTGCTCCTGGGCCGGCCGGGCGAGGCGGAAAAGGAAGCCCGGCAGGCGCTCGTCATCGCGCCCGGGTTCGCTCCCGCGCGGGTCAACTTGGCCGAGTCCCTCTTCAGGCAGTCGCGCTACCGGGAGGCGCTGCCGGAGTTCAGGGAGCTGGCGCGGCAGAGTCCGACCGACCCCAACATCCGCTCGCCGCTTCTGGTGACGCTGATCCACGTCGGGGACCTGCAGGCGGCCCGCGCCGAGGCGGATGACGCCCGGCGGACTTTCCCCTCCCTGGCCTGGTTCGACTTCTGCCTGGCCCGCGTCGAGGCCCGCTCCGGCCACGGGGTCGAGGCGATCGATCTGCTGCGCGCGGCACTCGCCAAGGACCCCGCGACGCGGGCCTGGATCCGCCAGGTCGATGACTTCGCCGGCTTGCGGAGCGATCGGACTTTCAGGGACCTGCAGGCCTCGGACGGGAGGTAAAAAGAAAGCCGCCAGGCCACGGTGGCCTGGCGGCTGGGTTGAGGCTCAGGAAAAGACTAGCTGGTGAGCGGTCCGGTCCCGCAGGCATCGTTGCTCTTGGAACAACTGACCGCTCGCGCCTCGATCTTCTCCGTGTGGACGATGGCGGGCTTCTCGTAGGGTTTCTTCATGACCTCTTCTCTCCCCCTCAGTTAGAGATGATGATCTTGGCTGACCGGAGGCCCGGCGAGCCGTCGCTCAGGAGCGACTCGACCACGATGCTCTTCGCGCCCTTGAGATCGGCCATCGCATACGTCTGCGTGTAGGTCGATCCGGAGCCGCCCGCACCCGTGGCCGAAATCAGGTCGCCCAACTGGAACTCGCCCTTGCTGTTCGTGGCCAGGACGCGGAAGCCCGAGAGGTTGAGCTCGGAACTGGTCTTCCAGGAGACGGTGACCTTGCCGGCCGACTTGGTCGCTTTCAGGTCTTCGGCCGTGGGGGACGCCGCCAGCGCGCCCGCGATGCGCGTGTAGCCGGTGATACCCGGGCTGCGCTGACCGAAGATCGACATGGCGGCGCCGACATAGGCGCAGTCGGTCGTGTCGGTCGACGGCGGCAGGTTGATCGTGACCGTGGCGTTCCCGGTCGCCGGATCGATCGCCACGCCCGTGTCGGTCCAGGCGGTCTGCGGAGTGCCGGCCACCGGAACCCGAGTGATGTTCGGATCGGGCCGGTTACTTGCGAGGCAGGGCTGGATGCTGGTCCAGACGTTGCCGAGCGAGATGTCCGCCGGTCCGGGCAGGAAGGTGACCGGGCAGGAGCCCGACGACGCACCAACGGACGCCGGGTCGCAGTCGCTGTAGACGAACGGCTTGGCGAAGTTCAGGTTCACGGTCGCCGTGGTCGCGGTCTTCGCCACCGTGCTCAGAACCCTCGGCTTGCCGGCCGTGGTTCCGCAGGAAAGCGGCCCGGTCTGCTCGGCGTATTCCAGGAAGTATCCCGCGGCACCGGCCGCGTTGCAAGGGGGATCGGTAGTCAGATCGGTGGCCTCGCAGGCGATCCGGACCGACGCGGAGTTGAAGGTGGTGGCGGTGGTGTCGGTCTGCCAGGCGAACGCGGCGACGGGCCGCTGGTCCGGGCAGACGAACCAGGAATCGAACTGGTGGCCGAACGGGATCTGGGTTCCGCAGGACGCGTACGCCTGCGAGCCGGCCATGGCGAACGCTCCGCAGAGCGCCAGTACCAGAAGAGCTTTTCGCATGAGTTGTCTCCTCCCTCCCCTTATCATTTCGACGCTTAGAAGTGGGCCGGAATGAACGTCTTCGGTCCGAAAGGCTCGCGAATGCGGACCGCCTCTCCGAGAACCAGAGGCGTGCCCGTCGCCGTGCTCGTCCCGCACTGGGCGCTGACGGCGGCGCCGGTCGACGCGTTGACCCGGGTGAGAAGCGCCCTGGGGGCACCAATCCCACCGGTCGAGGTCAGGCCTAGTCACCGATCGAGCCGCTGCCTGACGCCGGGACCGTGATCGCAAGGCTGGGGTTGTGGGAGCCGACGATGATGACGCTGGCCGGCGCGCCGGCGATGTTCGGCTGCCGGATGCGCACCCCTCTGCCGTCGGTCGGAAGGAGGGTGCCGTTCGCCGTCGCCGTTCCACACGTGGCGGTCGTCGCGCCGCCGGTCGCCGCCGTGACGATGGTGATGAGGCCCCTGGGCGCCCCGACCGCGCCGGTCGAGGTCAAGCCGAGCTGCGTGCAGAGAGCGCCGGCGTTCCCGTACGGGTTGTTGTACGGGATCGCGGTCCAGTTGTCCCCGACGGTCGTCGTGGCCGCGGGCGGCGGGGCGAACACCGTGATCGCCTTGTTCATCTTGAAGCCCATGTTGGACGCCACGCTGACCGCCCCGGCCGCTAGCATCACGGCGGCCACCAGCGCCACCGCCACCGTCAGGCGCGATGCCTTCAGATTCATCATGTCCTTTGCCTCCTTCAATTAGGCCACTGGGAAACGTTGACTGACAGCCCGCGGCGCCAGGATAGGCTCTGTCCACCGCTATCTACGCCCAAAACCGACAATGTCAACCTAAAACTGAACCAACTCGTTGTCACTCAACCCTGTAATAGACGACCGGCGAGGAGCCGGGATCGTCATCCCGCCAGATGTTCCTCTTGACCACGTGCGCCTGCCGGCTGGAAAACTGCCTCGGGTCGCTGCTCTTGTAGACGGTGTAGGACGCCTTGCTGCCGTCGCTCCAGGCCAGGGTGACTACTCCATCCGACTGGACCACCTCGATCGTGGTGATGTCCTGATGCTCGTGCCGCAGAACATGCCCGCCGCGCCATGCGAGGGGGGCGGCTACGGTGGCGACCAGTGCCGCCGCAAGGGCTCCCGCCAGCACCGGACGCTGCACTGGGACGATGCTCAACAGCCTGGCGATCCAGGACGCACGGGACACCCGCACGGCCGCCTCGAGGGCGATGCGGCTGCGGAGCGAATCGGGGAGCGAATGCCCGCCCGGGCATGTGGCTCGTCCGGTTGCGATAACCATGCTGTATTGGGCCTCTTCGCGACCACAGGCCGCACAGATCGAGACATGTGCCTTCACCCTTCGCGACACCGTCGGGTTGAGATCGCCCCCCGCGCTCAAGGGTAGCATCGGCCTGATCGAATCGCAGTCGCTCATGTCGATATATACCCTGCGGCCTCGAACATCGTTCAAGGGTGACCCGCGCGTCCGCCGGTCTACAGGCAACCGCCGGAGGAAGGAACCCCCGGCTTGTTGCCCGGCACGGAGATCGTGTAGTTCCCAGGTACCCCTCCCACCACTGCCCTCACGGCGTAGAAGAAGGCGTCTCCCAAGGGCGGCACCGAGGTGTCCGGGGCGAGGCCGGTGTCCGGGTCGGGGGAATCGTTCAGCAGGCAGCTCACGGTGCCCAGATTGAACGTCGTGGGGGCCTGGATGACCGATCGGACCTGGCCCCGGATCATGTCGTAGAGGCCGCCCGGAACCACACCCCATCTAAAGACGGTCTGGGCTCCGCCGGTGACGGCGGCGAGCGTCGCCAGGGGGTCCCCTGGCACCGACATGTTCAGCAGGATGGTCACCGTGTCGTTGAAGTTGTCGGCCACCGCCAGGTCGGGCTTGCCATCTCCATTGAAGTCCCTGGCGGCGATGGCGACCGGCAGATCGCGCGTGCCGTAGACCCCGGCGCTCGAAAAGTGCCCCTTGCCATCGCCGAGGAGCAAGGTGACGTTGTTGGCGTCGGTGTTGACCACAGCGAGATCCTTCTTCCCGTCCAGGTTGAAGTCGTCGATCGCCAGCGCCGTCGGCGCCAGCCCGACGGGCGTATCGATGGACGGGAACGAGTAGGCGCCGCCGCCATCGCCGAGCAGGACGCTGATCGAATTCGACCCCCCGTTGGCGAGCACCAGGTCGGGGATCAGGTCGCCGTTGATGTCGTCGCGCGCGATCCCGGTCGGACCCATCCCGACCGGGAAGTGCGCCGGGACGTCCAGGATGCCGCCGAAGCCGTCGGCGAGGGCGATGCCCGCGGCGTTCGCGTCGCGCAGCGCCATCGCCGCATCGTACAGACCGTCCTGGTTGTAGAGCCCCATCTCGATCGCCTCCGGCGTGCCGTCGACCAGGGTGCAGACGGGCGTCCCGAAGGCGGTGGCGCCGGACGTTCCCGTGCCGCGCAGCGTGCAGTAGGTTCCTGGCGTCTCGCAGATGATGCCGAGGTCGTTGATCAGGTCCCCCGAGACCTCGCCGCTGTCGAGCCCGACCGGCCCGACGCAGCCGGCCAGCGACCCGTTGGTGAGGGTGAAGTTGCCGCTGCCGCTGTTCGCCAGGAGCGAATAGGTGTCGTCGCCGTTGTTGGCCGTCACCAGATCGATCTTGTTGTCGCGGTTGAAGTCGACCGCCGTCATGGCGAACGGCGTGATGCCGGTGTTGTTGGCCGAGTTGACCGCGGTGAAGCCGCCGGCGCCGTCGCCCGAGGCGACCGAGACGTTGTTCGGGAACTCGTTGGCCGAGGCGACGTCCATCTTCCCGTCGGCGTTGAAGTCGGCCGCCACGAGCGCCTGCGGAAAGGACCCGACCGGCAGGGTGATCTTGTTCGCCACGACGAACGCGCCGGTGCCCGTGTTTTGCAGCACCGAGACCGTGTTGCCGCTGAGGTTCGCGGTCGCCACGTCGAGGCTGCCGTCGCGGTTGAAGTCGCCGACGGCGGCGGCGTTGGGGAACGGGCCGGTGCCCAGGATCGTCGGAGTGCCCGGGAACGCCCCGGTGCCATCGCCGTTGAGCACCACGATGCTCCCCTCGCCCGAGACCCGGAAGAGAGTGACGACCAGGTCGAGGCGGCCGTCCTTGTTGATGTCGGCCGCGGCCAGGCCGCGCGGCCCGAAGCCGGGCGACAGGTTCCGCGGGGCGGCCCAGGTGCCGTTGCTGTTCTGCGTGTAGACGGCGACGGTGTCGGTGCCGTTGTCGCTCACCGCCAGGTCGAGGAAGGTGTCGGCGTTGAAATCGGCCACCGTCAGGGCGAGCGGGCCGGTCCCGGCCCCGGTGCTGATGGTGGTGTTCAGGGTGAACTGGCCGGTCCCGTCACCGCGCCAGATCTGCACGCTGTTGGAGGCGGTGTTCACCACCGCCAGGTCGGCCTTGCCATCCTTGTTGAAATCGGCGGCGGCGATCGCCTGGGGGGACGAGCCGGTGACCAGCATGCTGATCGTCCCGAAGCGCCCCGTGCCGTCACCCATCAAAATGGTGGCATTGTTCTGCGCGGCGTTGGCCGTGGCGACGTCGATCTTCCCGTCGCCGTTCCAGTCTCCGACGACGGTCGCCGACGGCGCCACCGCGATGAACTTGCTCAGGGGCGGGCCGAACCGTCCCATCCCCGTCCCCAGGTTCACCGTGACGTCCTGGCTGAGGAGGTTCCCGGTCACGAGATCGGGGAGGCCGTCGCCATTCATGTCGGCGACGGCGAAGGAGGAAGGCTGGGAGCCGACCGCCACCGAGATGGCGCGCCGGAAGGTGCCGTCGCCGAACCCCTTTTCCAGGCTGATGTCGCTGGAAGAACGGTTGACGGTGATTACGTCGAGCAGCCCGTCGCCGTCATAGTCGGCGACGACGAGGGCCGTAGGCCGGTCGCCGACGGCGTAGTCGCGCCGCGACTTGAGGGAGGACTGGGCCGAAGCCGGCCTCACGCTCAGGGCCGCCACCGCGCAGCAGAGCGCGGCGGCGGCCCAGCGAGTGCCTCGGCGATCCTCCAGCTTCATGCGCGGCGTCCTTGAAGCGGAAACCCCGGTTCCGCTCCTCGAACCTGCGGAACCGGGGTCCACGGAGCGCTACTGGACAAACCCTCTACGGAATCTTGACCGCCGGGCCGGCGATGAAGGTCGTGCCGTCGGCCCGCGTCATCTTGACGAAGATGTTGTGGCCGCTCTTGTGCTTCGGAATGACGAAGGTGTAGTTCGCCACTCCGCCGCACAGCACGGACGGGTTGCCCACCGAGCCGATCGGGGTCGGGTTCTGGACGATCTGCTGCCCCTTCGAGTTCAGCACGAAGATGTTGAAGGTCGACTTGTTCACCTCGTGCGTCGTGTCCCAGAGGACGGTGCCCGAGCCCTTGCCCGACAGGCTCGAGAAGGTGATCCGGACGTTCGAGACCTCCTCGGCGCAGGAGCGCACGTTGTTGCTCGCGTCGGGGCAGACCGGGCAGGTGTCGCAGACGTTGCCCAGGCCGTCCCTGTCGGTGTCGAGCTGATCGGGGTTCGCTGCCGCCTTGCAATTGTCGCAGGCATCGCCCAGGCCATCGCCGTCGCTGTCGGTCTGGTTGCCGACGCCCGGGATGCTCGCCTGGGCCGGGCCATTCGGAGTGTTGAGGCAGTTGTCGCAGGCGTCGCCCACGCCGTCACCGTCGGTATCCGTTCCCTGGCTCCCGCCGGGGATCGTCGGGCAGGGGTCGCAGGCGTCCCCCCGCCCGGGATGCGCGCCTGGGCAGAGCCGTTCGGAGTGTGGAGGCAGTTGCCGCACACATCACCCACGCCGTCCCGGTCCACGTCGGCCTGGTCAGGATTCGGCGTGCTCGGGCAGTTGTCGCAGGCATCGCCCACGCCGTCGTGGTCGCCGGCGTCTTCCTGCTGCGGGTTGGCGACCGTCTTGCAGTTGTCGCAGGCGTCGCCCACGCCGTCATGGTCGGTGTCGGTCTGGTTGCCGACGCCGGGGATGTTCGCCTGGGCGGGGCCGTTCGGCACCGTGTCGCAGTTGTCGGTCACGTCGGGAACCGTGTCGCCGTCGGTGTCGAGGGTCCCCACCGTCACGTGCTTGGAGACGACCGCGCTCGCCTGCCCGCCGACGAGCAGGCCGAGGGCCAGGTATTCACACTGCTGCCCGG
>QHXZ01000129.1 GCA_003223165.1 Acidobacteriota bacterium | reverse complement strand
GGCGGACCGACTGCCCCCAGGCGGTGGCGTGGCCTTCGTCGAAGGCCAGCATCAGGTTCTGATCGCAATCGCTCAGGTGGTGCACGCCACCCGGACTGTCGCTCTTGGAGAAGCTGTTGACGACGTAATGCCCCATCTCGTGCAGCAGGACCGTGTCGTCGTACCCGGCATTGCGGGCCTGCGTGATCGTGTTGCCGACGGTGCTCGAGAGGTTCGGGTTGGAGGCATTGAAGATCACGAGCAGGGTCGGCGCCGGACCGGGGCCGCGCAGGCTCACCAGATAGTCGCTCCCCATGTTCGCGACGTCGAGCAGGTTGAAGGCCTCGCCCCCCGCACCGGGGATCGCGACCAGGGTGCCGATGAAGAGGTCCTGGTCGGGGGCGTGCCCGAGGAAGGTCTGGGAGCGGACGGACCAGATGTCACCCGACTGGTTCCCGGAGCGGATCTCGACCGGCACGCCGCTGTTGGTGGCGCGGTGCGCCAGGCAGCGCACGTAGATGTCGCGGGTGCGCGTGTCCTGCACCCGGAACACGAAGTTGCCCTGCGCGTCGGTGACCCCCTGCCCGGCGACTTTCGTCCCGTCCATCACCTGGACGTCGGCGAAGCGGATCGGCTTCTGAGGCTCGATCCCCGTGAAGCCGTTCGGATCGAACTCCCGGTCGACGTAGAGGAAGCGGCCGCTGACGTTGTAGTCGGCGAGCGCCGGCGCGCCCCAGGTCCCCGCCGCAAGCGCGAGCCCTATCGCCACCGCCAGGCGCCTCATCGCCGCAGGTCCTCGAGGGGCACGGCCATGACCTCGTAGGCGCCGGCGTGCGAGCGCCCGGGCGGCGGCCCCGCTCCGAGGTCGAGCGTCAGCCCTTGGGAAGCGCGCAGCGTGCGGCCGTCGGCGAGCCGAAACGTCGCATCGACCCGGATCGGCAGGGCGGCGCGGCGTGCCGCTCTCAGCCCGACCAGAGCGGCGCGGCGCTCCCCGGGCTGAAGCGAAGCGCCGTCGACCTCGAGGGTCCCACCGGCCTCGGCCTCGATCCCCTCGGGCAGCACCAGCCGGACGACCAGGTCGCGGATCGGACGATCGGTGGTCATGCTTCCCCGGAGCAGCGCGTGGCCGCCGGGGCTCGCCACGGCCACTTGCTCGAGACCGAGGTCGATCGTCAGGGGCAGGGTCGGCTCGATGGTCGCCCGCGGCTGCGCGGGACGGATCGCGCCTGAATGGAGGGTCCAGCCGCACAAGGCCAGGGTGGCCGCGGCCGCGATGAGGGTGAGGCGGGATGCCCAGCGCATCGAACGGCGCCCTCCCGGGACACGACCGGAAGCGAGTGCGCTGCGGCGGTGCATCCCGGTGGACGCCTAGCCTCGGCGCCGTCCGGGTCGCCGGCCGCGTGAGCCTGCTCGAAGCCTTGGATCGCTGCGGTGGTTCGGGTCCTAAGCCTGAGCCTAAGTACTGCGACCCCTCCCCAAAGTCAAGTTGAATCGGCGCGCGCCGGCGGTCCGGCAGCTCCCTGGGCTGCCGGGCTGGTCCTGTCGGTCCTTGACTCCGCGTCGCTTGGCCGTACACTCTGGGGGCGCCTTGTGCGCCCGGAACTCGATGACCCTGCTGCGGTTTCCAAGCCTGCCCCGGACGGTTCCCGAGCTGACGCGGACACTGGCCTCCCTCGAGGCCTTGATGGCGGAATGCCGGGGCCGCCGCGAGAGCCTGCGCCAGGACCGGACCAGGCTCCTGGCCTCGCTCGGGCGCCTGCGCCTGCTGTCCCGCCGGATGGTACGGGGCCACGATCGGCTGCGACGCTCGATCGGCCGCCTGCGCGCCTGTCACCGGTCGCTCGGAGCCCCGCCTCCGGGGGTATGATCCCTCCGAGGGATCGCCATGCGACGGATCTACCTCGACCACGCCTCGACCACGCCGCTGGCGCCCGAGGTGTTCGAGGCGATGCTTCCCTGGATGGGCGATCGCTTCGGCAACGCCTCGAGCCCGCACGCGCGCGGCGCCGCGGTCCGCGACGCGGTCGAGCGCGCCCGCGCCGAGGTGGCGGCGCTCGTCGGGTCCGCGCCTGAGGAGATCGTCTTCACCGGATCGGCCTCCGAGGCCAACAACCTGGCCCTGAAAGGGGTGGCGCGCGCCCGGCGCGAAGGCGCGCATCGCCTCCTGGCGGCGTCCACCGAGCACATCTCGGTCCTCCATCCTCTGCGCACGCTCGAGCGGGAGGGTTTCCCGGTCGCGCTCCTTCCGGTCGATCGCACCGGGATTCTCGACGCCGAAGAACTGGCGCGCTCCCTCACGGGCGACACGCTCCTGCTCAGCGTGGCCCACGCCAGCGGCGAGATTGGCACGCTGCAGCCGCTCGAAGCGATCTGCCGCGCCGCCCACGCCCGCGGCGTGATGGTGCACAGCGACGCGACGCTGTCCGCGGGAGCGGTGTCCTGGCCGACCGGAGAGGACGCGCCGGACCTGGCGACGCTGACGCCGCACTTGTTCTACGGCCCGCCTGGCATCGGGGCGTTGCGCGTGAGGCGCGGCGTGCGCCTGGGACCCCTCATCGAGGGAGGCGCTCAGGAGGGAGGGCTGCGGGCGGGCACCGAGGCCGTGGCCCCGATCGTCGGCTTCGGCGTGGCGGCGCGTCTCGCCTTGGCCGAGAGGGAGGCGCGTGCGGCACGCGCCTCGACCCTGGCGGACCGCCTCCGGGATCTCCTCCCGCGGCGTCTGGACGGGGTCGTTCCAACGGGCCACCCCGAGCGGCGGCTCCCGGGGCACGTCAGCCTTTGCCTGCGTGGCGTCGAGGCCGAGGCGGTCCTGCAGGCGTTGGACGAGGAGGGGATCGAAGCCTCCAGCGGCTCGGCCTGCACGACGGAGGTGCGCAAGCCGTCGCACGTCCTCGAGGCGCTCGGCATCGAGCCCCTCCTGGCGCGGGGGGCGCTGACGTTGTCCTTCGGGGAGATGAGCCGCGAGGGGGACGCCGAGTGCGTCGCCGCGGCGCTCGTGGGAATCGTGACCAGGCTGCGGCGCCTGAGCCCCTAGGAGACCGTCCCTCCGTCGTCGAGCGGGTCGAGGACCAGCCCGGTGAGCACCTTGGGGTGGAAGTAGGTCGACTTCTGGGGCAGCCGCAGTCCCTTCCGGGTCACCGCGATGACCTGCTCGATGCGCGTAGGGTTCATCAGGATTCCGATGTCGGCGCCACCCTGATCCATCCGGCCCAGCCACTGGCGGTCGTCCTTGACGTAGTCGAGGTTCACCTGGCGGGCCTGCGCCTCGGCGGAGATCCCGAGGATCTCTTCGAGCACCAGCCGGTGCAGCAGGATCACGTCCAGGCGGCGCAGCGGCTCGGGGATCGGCGCCATGCCGGAAAGCTCCAGCCCCGCCCCCTCCTTCCATTCCGTCAGCAGGAACCCCGGGGCCCCTCGCAGGGCGAAGCCGAAGACGCCGGGGCGCGCCCGGCGCTCCGCCAGGGCCGCGCGCAGCGCCTCCTCGCCCGCGACCGGCGTGAGGCGGAAGAACTCGCCGAGCCTGCGAGAGAACTTCTGGGGCTCGAATCCCTCCAGGGACCGCACCAGGCGGTGGATCGGGAAGATCGCCACGCCGGGATCCTCGAGGCTGCAGAGAAAGGCCAGGACATGCTCGGCATCGCGGCGCCCCAGGGCGCGCCGCTCGTCCCGGTACGCCAGGGCCGACTCGTAACGGTGGTGGCCGTCGGCGATCAGCGCCCAGCGCGCCTCCTCGATCCGCCGCACGAGATCCGCGGTCGCGAGCGGGCCGGCGATCCGCGCCACCCGGCTCAAGGTCCCCTCGTCGTCGCGGGCCTGCTCGAGACGGTCGTCGCGCAGCGCCTCCTCCAGCAGGCCGGCCACGCCGTGCCCCGGGTCGGGGTGGAGCAGGAAGACGGCGCTCAGGTGTGTCCGGGTCGCCGCCAGGAGCCGCTGGCGATCGGCGCGCGGCCGGTCGAGGGTGCGCTCGTGGGGGATCACCACGCCGCCATCGAGCGGCTCCAGGCGCAGGCGGCCGAAGAACCCTCGCCGCGTGCGCTCCTCGCCCGAAGGGGCGCGGTAGCGCTGCTCGCAGGCGTAGAAGGACGGGCGGTCCTCCCGCTGCAGGACGCCAGCCCGCAGCCACTCCTGCAGCAGGGAGGCCGCGGTCCGGTAGGCATCGCCGTCCGTGCCTGGGCGCGGCAGATCGAGGTGAACGATATTGTGCGCGTGGCGCGCCGCCAGGGCGGCGCGGCGCTCCTCGGAAATCACGTCGTAGGGCGGCGCGGTGAGCCGGTCGAGATCGGCCCCCGGCCCGGAAGCGTAGCGCAGTCCTCGAAAGGGCTGGATGGCGGGCACGCGATCTCCCTCAGGAGGGCTTGATGCCGAGCCGATCGTGCAGCTTGATCAGCAGGTCCCCCTCGATCACGCCCGATGAGCGGCGATCGACCAGGACTCGCACATGTCGCTGGCGGTCGAGGCCCTCCACCAGGATGCGGGCCCGAATCTGAAGCTGCGAGCCGCCGTCCTTGGGAGCGACGACCGCCTCCAGGGAGACCTTGCCGCCCACGACCTTGTTCATCTGCATGATGTGGTAGTCGGAGCCGAGGCGCGGAGGCGGGTCGGCCACCTGCTCCGTGAAGCTCTTCTGATCGAAGTCGACGAAGGAGGTCTTCACCCGCATGGTGCTCTCGTCGGTCTCCTCGGGAGGATATCCCGACTCCCGCAGCAGCTCGAGGACGGCCTTCCAGAGTTTCTTCGGCTTGATCTGGTACTCACGAACCAGGAACGGAGATGTCGACTCGGGCGGTGTCTGGGTCGTGGGCGGCGCCCCCTGCGGTGCGCCTCCCTCCTGGCCCAGGGAAGCGCGCGAGGCGGCCATGGCCAGCGCGATGAAGACGATTGGCAGGATGTTCCCGATCGGGCGCGCCTCTCCGGGACGCGGCATGGAGCGGCCTCCAGAGCCGAAGTGCGTGTCGGCGTTCAGGCAGTATATCACGGGGTGGGCGCGGTTTCGGGGGCGGCGGCCGGCGTCAGGCGCCGCCGGCGGAGGCTTCCGATCCCCCGCCCGCGGCGACCGTGGCGATCGCGGCGGACAGCACCTCCAGCTTGAACGGCTTGTCGACGCAGGGGCGCGCCGCCTGATCGATGAAGCGCCGCGTCTCGGGGTGGATGGTGTCGCCCGAGGCGAAGATCACCCTGCGGGTCAGATCGGGCCAGCGCGAGCGGATGCTTTCGTACAGCTCCATGCCGCTCATCTCCGGCATCTTGAGATCGAGCAGCAGGACGTCGTAGCCGCCGCGCTCGATCTTCTCCAGCGCCTCGCGCCCGCTGGAAGCCGTGTCCACGTGGTGCCCCTCCCTCCCCAAAGCGTCCACGATCAGGTCGAGGAGCACCGCCTCGTCGTCCACCGCGAGAACGCTGAGGGGCCGCGTGGCGCGGCCGACGGATCCCTCCGCGGGCTCCTCCTCGCCGGCCCCCGTTTCCTCGACGATCGGCAACTCGATCCGGACCGTCGTCCCTTCGCCCGGGCGGCTATCCACCGTGATCCGCCCTCCGTGCTCCCGCACGATGCCGTAGGAGACGGACAGCCCGAGGCCCGTCCCCTCTCCAACCGGCTTGGTGGTGAAAAAGGGATCGAAGACCCTCCCCAGCACCTCCGCCGACATGCCGGGGCCGTCGTCGGCGATGGTGAGGAGAACCGCGGCCCCCTTGGTTTCGGTGGCGAGGGTGAGCGTCCCCTGGGCGCGGTCGGTCGCGAGGGCGTACTGCGCGTTGTTGATGACGTTCAGCAGGACCTGCTGGATCTGGTTGAAGTCGAGCATCGTCTTCGGAAGCTCTGGATCGAGCCTCTTGACGACCCGCACGTTGTTGACGCGCAGCTGGTAGGCCTTCAGGTCGAGGGTCTTCTCGACGATGCCGTTGAGCCCTAGGTGGCGCTTCTCCGACGGGTGGCGGCGCGCGAAGGCCAGCAGGTTCTGCACGATCTTCTGGCAGCGCAGGGCCGACTCGAAGATGCGCTCCACCGAACGCTGCTGGCGGCTGTCCATCGGCCCCCCCATGAGGAGCTGGGCGTAGCCCAGCACCCCGGCCAGTGGATTGTTCAGCTCGTGCGCCACGCCGCTCACCACTTCACCCACCGCCGAAAGCTTCTCGGCCTGCACCAGGCTCCGGCGCGCCGCCTTCAGGTCGGTGATGTTCTGGATGATGCCCACCGTGCCGCGCGCCGCCAGCAGCGACACGTCGACCATCACGTCGCGCGCGGCGCCATCGGCCGCCCGCACGATGGTCTCGAAGCTTTCCCGCGCTCCGCCCTCCCGCAGCAGGCGATCCACCCGCTGCCGCGCCTCCGGTTCGGGGTACAGGTCGGCGCACGGACGCTCCAGGGCACGGGCGCGCGCGTACCCAAGGAGCCCCTGGCCACCGCGGCTGAACTCGGTGATGCGGCCCTCGAGGTCGGTCGTGTAGATCAGGTCCGGGAAGTGGTCGAGGATGTTCTGCAGCTTCTCCGCCGTCTCCTGGCGCGAGCGCGCCTCGTTGCGCATCTGCTCGAAGAGCATCGCGTTGCGCAGGGCGCTGGTCGAGGCATGGGCGACGACCTGGCAGGCGGCGATCTCGTCCAGGGTGAAGCGCCGCTCGCGCCGCGCCGCCCGCAGGAAAAGGATCCCCAGCAGGTCCGACCGGAAAAGCAGCGGCAGGACCAGGATCGACTGGAACCCGAGGGAGAGGATGGTCTCCCGCACCTCGCTCATGAGCGGCTCGCTGGTCACGTCGTTGATCACCACCGCCTGGCGCGTGTCGAGCGCCTTGCGGACCTCGGGGTATTTCCTCAGGTCCAGGGTGAGGCCTCCGACCCTCGGGTCGTCGCTGCTCACCAGCACCGTGCACTGGCCCTCCTGCTCCTCGACCGTCAGGATGGAGCAGCGCAGCGCGTTCACCAGCGTGGCGATGCGCTGCACGACGACGCGCAGGACCTCCCGCAGCTCGAGAGTCGAGTTGGTGGCGGCGGCGATCTCCTGGAAGACCTCGAGCTCTTGCTTCTCCCTCTCCGTCCTGCGCGTAGAGGAACGGCAGCCGCATGAGGAGGCGCGTCATCTCGACGGGACCGCCCGCAGAGGTCGCGTGCCAGACCAGGAACAGGTAGAGGCCCGAGAGCAGGGAGGCGCCTGCGATGATGCGCGGCAGGTCGGGTCCCAGGGCGGCCAGCAGCAAGGTCAGGAAGAACACCAGCGGCAGGTGGCTCGCCTGCGGGCCGCCATGGCACAGCCCCACGTAGACCAGGAAGGTGTCGTCGATCACCGTCACGAACTCCAGGCCCCGCTGCCGGAAGCGGGCCTCGGGCAGGAAGGACAGGACGGCATTGCTGAGGGCGAAGGCGACGATCAGGACCGCTTCGAAGGACTGCGGGCGGATTTCCAGGCCGGGGGGAGCCAGGAGGAGCGCGGTTGCGAGGATCAGCATCCAGCGCAGTGCCAGGCGAAGCGTCTTGACCCCGGCCCGCTCGGTGGTGCTCAGCGCGGCAGTCAGGTGCACCGGTCTCTCCACGCGTCGGCACGCGTCGACTCGAGCATCCAATATAGGTCGATCCGCCGCGGGCGCAAGGGGACCCGCCCCCAAACCCTTTCCTCGCCTTGACTTTTGGGGATCACCGCGTAAGATCAGGGGCGTTCCTCAACACAGGGGCGGTCCGACCCGCCCCGAGCGAGGTGATGGCCCGATGCGCGTCTCCGGTCCTTCCGCGACCCAGGTCCTCCTGCTCCTCGGGGCCCTGGCGCTGCCCGTGTACGGCCACGGCGCGGGCAAGCCGGAGACCGACCCCGGCAAGCTCAAGGAAGTGGACTTCAGCGGGCTGTCCGAGGCGCAGAAGAAAACCGCCCTCAAGGTCATGAACGAGGGCGGCTGCAATTGCGGCTGCCAGATGACCATCGCCTCCTGCCGCGAGCGCGACTCATCCTGCCGGCGCAGCCTGATCTTCGCGCGCACCATCGTGGACGCGCTGCGTGAGGGGAAGGGGGAGGCGGAGGTCGTCCGTACCCTCAAGGCCAAGTCGGACACCTTCGTCGAGGCCAAGCTGCCCGACGACGCCGGCGCGGTCTACAACATCGACACCGCCAGCAGCCCGGTGCGCGGACCCAAGGACGCCTCCGTGGTCATCGTGGAGTTCTCCGACTTCCAGTGTCCCTACTGCGCCGGGCTCCAGTCGACGCTGCAGGACGTCCTCAAGGCGTTCCCCAGGGACGTGAGGCTGGTCTACAAGCAGTATCCGCTCAACATCCACCAGTACGCCCAGCAGGCCGCCCTCGCCTCGGTGGCCGCCCACCAGCAGGGGAAGTTCTGGGTCATGCACG
>QHXZ01000026.1:71159-98172 GCA_003223165.1 Acidobacteriota bacterium | reverse complement strand
AGGAAGTTCTGGCCCCAGCGCCGGCCGCGGCTGAAACCAGCGCGCCGATTCGGCATCTCTATCCTCGCGGGCGTGAGGGCCGCGCCGTTCCTTGTGACGGCCCTCAGAGTATGGTATAAAACGCGACCCGAAGGGCCTTGAAGGCCGCGCCTTCGGGCGCATACGGAGAGATGATGAGCGATCAGATCGTGACCCTGACCAACAGCAACTTCGATGCCGAGGTCAAGAAGCCCGACAGCCCCATCCTCGTCGACTTCTGGGCCGAGTGGTGCGGGCCCTGCCGCATGGTGGCCCCGGTGCTCGAGAAGCTGGCCACGGAGTACCAGGGAAAGGCCCGCATCGGCAAGGTGAACGTCGACGAGCAGGGCAGCCTGGCGGCCCGCTACGGCATCCAGAGCATCCCCACCATGCTCCTCTTCAAGAACGGCAAGGTGGTCGAGCAATACGTGGGTGCCGCGCCCCGCGAAGTCCTGGCCAGGCTCCTCGACAAGCACGCCGCAGCCTGACGCGTGACGGCGCGGCAGCCCTCAGATCACCCGGGGGCTGCCGCGGATGGTCTTGATGGTGAGGCTGCCGTCCTCCAGATCGGCGATGACCGTGCGGCCCCTGTCCCCTCCGGTGTCGGTGCCGACCACCCGCACGCCGGCTTCCTCGAGCGCCCGCAAGGCCGCCTCGACGTTCTTGTCCCCGATCGTGGGGCGATCGGCGCCCGCCTCGATCGCGAACATGCGCGAGCCGCCGGTCACCTTGGCCAGCAGGGCGGCGCGCCGCGCCCCCATCCTCAACGACTCGCTCACCATCGCGGCCACGGCCGTGGTGGCGTAGCGTCCCGCCCGGTGCACCGGCTCCTTGGGCGGGGTGGGCAGCAGGACGTGCGCCAGGCCGCCGACGCGCCTGTCGGGGTCGTACACGAAGACCGCGACGCAGGAGCCGAGGCCGTGGATCACCAGGCGGACCGGCGCGCCGGCGACCTTCAGCTCGCCGGCGTGCAGGGGATGCGGGCGGATCATGGCGCGGCCGGCCCCGCCCCCCGCCCCGGAGCGGGGCCGCGGCCCAAAACCGGCACCGTGCGTGGATCGGGCAGGAAGAAGAACTCGCCCCGCAGGCCGCTCGAGGGCTCCAGGAGCTCGCTGGCGAGCACCAGCGCGGTCTCCCCGAGCGGCAGCATCTCGATCGGCAGGAAGTCGGTGACCGCCCCGACCATGTCGATGGCCAGTCCCGGGATGGAGGGGAGCAGGCTGACCCCCAGGAGATGGCTGACCGCGTTGAGGTAGGCGGCGGCCATGATGTTCCCGACCTCCTTGAGGGCCGACTGCTCGAACTCCGAGAGGTCCCGCAGGCCCTCCCCGGGCCGCCGCCGGGCGCCCGGGCCGCCATCGCGCCGGCGGCGCGGCCGCGCGGCGCCCGCCTTGCGCGCTCCGTCGGCGCCCGAGCGCGCCACCAGTTGCAGCAGCAGGGGGACCTGGTCCCTGCCGAACACCAGCAGGAGGTTGCCGCGCGCCTCGCCGTAGACCTTCAGCGACAGGGCGCAGACGACGCGCGAAGCGCCGCCGGCGATCTGGGCCACCTTCTCCAGCGGGACGGCCCGCGCCCAGGGCACCTCGAGATGCACCGGTCGTCCGATCACCTGCGACAGGGCGGTGGCGGCGTTGCGCGCTCCCGCCTCGCTGATGGCGTGGAAGCGCTGCAGGTCGGCGCCGCCGCGCGGCGCCGGCAGGGGCGCGCCCGGGGGCGCCGTCATGCGGCCCTCGAGGCCAGGGCGAGGTTCGCGGGGTCGAGAATGAGGGCGATCCGCCCGTCGTTGAGGATCGCCGCGCCGGCATACTGCGGCAGCAGCTCGAGCGGGTGCTTGAGCGGCTTGACGACGATCTCCGTCTCGCCCAGGATCTCGTCCACCGCCAGGGCGTAGGCCCTGCGCCCCACGCGGTAGAGGAGGGCGGGAGTCGCCAGGGCCGCCGCGGGGGCCGCGGCGCCCGCCAGCAGCGCGCCGAGGGGCAGGAGGGTCACGACCTCGTCGCCGCGCTGCACGACCTGCTCCCCCTGGCTCCCCAGGATCGCCTCGCGCCGCACGTTGAGGGTGGTCTGCACCATGGAGACGGGCACGGCGTACACCTCGCCGGCGGCGCGGCACAGGAAGGCGCGGGTCACCGTGACCGCGGGCGGCAGATCCATCTCGAAGGTGGTCCCCGCCCCGAGGCGCGAGCGGATCGACAGCCGCCCGCCCAGCTTCTGCACCCGCGTGCGCACCACGTCCATGCCGACGCCGCGCCCCGAGATGTCGGTCGTGCGCACCGCCGTCGAGAGGCCGGGGATGGTGATCAGCATCAACGCCTCGTCCTCGCTGAGGCGCTCGGCCGCCTCGCGTGTGATGAAGCGCTTCTCGAGCGCCACGCGGCGCAGCGCCTGCGGGTCGATCCCCCGGCCGTCGTCCGAGGCGCGCAGGCAGACCCGATCGTCCCGGCGCGACAGCTCGATCTCGATGCGGCCGGCGGCCGGCTTGCCGGCGGCGCGCCGGGTGGCGGCGTCCTCGATGCCGTGGTCGATGCTGTTGCGCAGGATGTGCTCCAGGGGATCCATCATCTCCTCCAGGACCGAGCGGTCGAGCGCCACGTCGGTGCCGCGCACCTCGAGCTCGACCTCCTTGCCCAGCCTTCGCGCCAGGTCCCGCACCGTGCGCTGCAGGCGCGGCACCAGCGACGCGAAGGGGATGAGGCGCATCGCCATGACGGTGTCGCGCAGCAGATCCATGGTGCGCTCGAGGGCCTCGAGGAACCCCTGCGCCTCCGATCCCGGTTCGACGACGAGGGCCCGCTTGAGCCGCTCGCGATGCAGGATGAGCTCGCCGACGCCGTCGAGCAGGCGGTCCATCTTCTCGGTGGGCACGCGAATGGTGCCGAGCGCCTCGGGGCGCGGGGCGCTTTCCGCGCCGGACGCGGCGGCGGAAGGGGCCGCGGCGACGGAAGGGGTCGCCGCGGCGTGGGCCGCCAGGGGGCGGCATTCGGAGACGTCCGGAAGGGCGGCCACCAGCGAGGCCAGGCGTTCCCCCGGCAGGGTGGTGGCGAGAGAGACCCGGAAACGCCCGGCGAAGCCCTTGGTCGCCATGGCGGCCGGATCGGGCGAGCAGCCGAGGACCCGGGCCTGCTCCGCGAGCCGCTTCAGGATGACCATCGCGCGGGCGGCCGGCAGCGGCGTGCCGGGGCGCAGCACGACCTCGATCTCGAGGCGTGGGAGGCCGTCGTCGGCGCCGGCCGCCCCGGGCGGGGGAACGTCCGCCGCGGCGCCGGGCGCGCCGGCGCCGAGGGCGCCGGATCCGAACGCGCCGGCCGCCGGGGCCCCGTCTTCCAGGGCGGCATGATTCGCGGGCGCGACGGCGTGGAGGGCGCCCACGAGGTCGGCTTCCACGGCCGCCTCGCCGCCCGCGGCCACCGTCTCCACCTGCGCCGACAGGCGATCGGTGGCGCGCAGGAGGAGATCGAGCGTGGCGGCGGAAGGCGCCGCCCCGCGCTCGCGCCAGCCGTGCAGCAGGTCTTCCATGGCGTGCGACAGACGGGCGATCGGCTGGAAGCCCATCGAGGCGGCCATCCCCTTCAGCGAATGGGCGTGGCGGAAGAGGTCGTTGATCTCCTCCTGGGCCAGCTCCTGGCGGCGTGCCTTGGCCAGCAGGGCCCCCAGCCCCTCGAGGTGCTCGCGGGACTCGGAGGTGAACAGCTCGAGGAACTCGCGGGAATCCAAAGCGCGGCCCCCTCCTGTCGCGCGGCGCGGGCAGCCTCCTAGGAGGCGGCGGAAGCTCCGCCGGGCAGGACCTTGGCGAGAACCTGCAGGACCCTTTCGGAGGTGAACGGCTTGACGATGAAGTCCTTGGCGCCCGCCGAGATCGACTCGACGACCAGGGCCTCCTGGCCCATGGCGCTGCAGATCACGACGTTGGCGCCGCCGTCGAGCTTCAGGATCTCGCGCGTCGCCTCGATGCCGTCCATCTGCGGCATGACGATATCCATGGTCACCAGGTCGGGCCGCAGCTCCCGGAAGCGGGCGATCGCCTCGCGGCCGTTGCTGGCCTCGCCGATGACCTCGTAGCGGCCGCCGGCGTTCGTCAGGATGTCCTTGATCATGGAGCGCATGAACATGGCGTCGTCGACGATCAGCACCCGGATCGCCATCAGGCCTCCTCTCCGGCTCCGGGGGCGGGCAGGAACCCTTCGCGTATCGCCTGCTCGACCCGATCCACCAGGGCGCTGAGCGCCAGGACGTTGAGCAGGCGCTCGCCGATCGGCAGGCGCGCCCGCAGCAGGCCTTCGCCGGCCACCGCCTCCTCCGGCGCCTCCCCCCCGCCCTCCTCGGGCGCGGGGGCCACGTCCACCTCGGAGCTCACCAGCACTCCGAGGTGATCGTAGGGCGGCGCCAGCACCACGCCGAAGCCCCCGGGGAGCGGGCTCCCGGACGGCGAGGCGAGCAGGCGATCGAAGTCGATGAGCGTGACGATGCGGCCATGGACCTCCACCAGGCCGGCGACGATGCCGGGGGCCCGCGGCACCGGCCGCACGCTCGCGAAGCGGGCGACCTCCAGGATGTCGCGGGCGGGGAGACCGTACCATTCGGAGCGCGAGGTGAACGTGATGATCGGCTCGCCCATGCCCATCCTACCCGACCTTGAAGATCGAAATCAGGTCTTTGAGGGTGTCCGAGGTCTTGGCCAGCTCCTGCGCCGAGGCCGACATCTCCTGCATCGAGGCGGTCTGCTCCTCTGTCGCGGCGGAGGCCTCCTCCGTCCCCGCCGCGTTGTCCTCGGCGATCTTGGAGATCTCCTCGATGGCGCGCACCAGCCCCTCGGCGCCCTTCGCCTGCGTCTCGGAGAGGGCCGAGATCTCCTCGATGCTCTCCATGCTGGTGAGCACCGACTGCACCATGGAGTCGATCGAGACCTTCGCCTGCTGGATCACCGAGCGGCCCTCACGGGCCGCGCGCGTGCTGTCCGTCATGGAGGCGATCACCTCGTTCGACTCGGAGTTGATCTCTTTCGCCAGACGGGAGATCTGGTCCGCGAACTTACGCGAGGCGTCGGCGAGCTTGCGGATCTCCTCCGCCACGACGGAGAAGCCTCGTCCGTGCTCGCCCGCGCGCGCCGCCTCGATGGTGGCGTTCAGGGCCAGCAGGTGGGTCTGCTGGGCGATGTGCGTGATGAAGTCCACCGACTCGTTGATGCGCAGCGCCCGGTCCTTGAACCCCTCGACGATGCCGGTCGCCTTCTCGATGCGGCTCACCAGCTCGGACACCTTCTGCGCCGAGCCGACCATCTGCTCGCCGGCCTGCCGCGCCCGGTCGCCGGCGTCTTTCGAGGCCTTGGCCGCGAAGCGGGCCTTTCCCGAAATCCCCTCGATCGAGTTCGCCAGGTCGCGCGTGATGCTGGAGGTCTTGCCGACCGAGTCCGCCGTCCCCTCGGCGCCCTTGGCGATGTTCTGCACCGTCGAGGAGATCTCCTCCGTCGTGGCGTTCATCTCCTGCGCCGTCGCCGACAGCGCCTGCGCCGACTCGAAGATCTGCTCGCTGACCGTGCGCACCTCGGTGACCACGTTGTAGAGGCTTTGCATCATCGTGTTGAACGAGCGCGCCAGATCGCCCACCTCATCGCTGGTGCGCACCTCGACCTTGCGCGTCAGGTCGCCGCGGCTGATCACCGCGCTGGCCGACGCCAGGTCGCGCAGGTTCTTGGTGAAGTAGCGCGACAGCACCACCGCCGCCGCCAGGCCGATCAGGATCTCGGTCGACACGTAGCCGACCAGGTCCCAGGCGTCGTAGAAGCGCGGCGGCGTGAACAGGAAGTGCGTGACGATGAACAGGAAGGTCACGACCAGGAAGGCGAACGCCAGCTTCAGGCGCACGAAGCCTCCCGCGGCGGCGCGCCGGCCTCCTCGACCGGCGGCTCCCCGGACAGGCGCCGGTAGACGCGATCGCGGGCGCTGGCCACTTCGAAGAAGGCGCGCGCCGGCCCGAACAGGCGCTCGACGCGGCCGAGCACGAGGTAGCCGCCCTCCGAGAGCGCCTGCGCGAAGCGCGCCAGGATCCGCTCCTGGTGCTCGAGGGAGAAGTAGATCAGGACGTTGCGGCAGACGATCAGGTCCAGGTCGCGGTGCGGGAAGGGGTCGAGGAGGCTCTCGCGCTCGAAGCGCACCATGCGGCGCAGGCGCTCGGCGGGGGAGACCATGCCGTCGGGCCTTTCCTCGAAGTGGTGCGCCACGTCCGCCGGGATGGCGCCGAGCAGCCCCGCCGCGGCGAAGGACGCCCGGCGGGCCCTCTCCAGGGCGGCCTCGTCGAGGTCGGTGCCGGTGATCAGGACGCGCGGCGGCCGCCGCGGCGCCCGCCTCGCCTCGGAGGAGGCGTCGGCGCGCGGCCCCTCTCCGTCGAGGACAGCGGCGAACAACGCGGCGAGGGAGTAAGGCTCCTCCCCGGTGGCGCAGCCGGCGCTCCAGACCGCCACGCGGTGGTGGCGCGCCGCGGAGCGACGCAGCAGGTCGGGGACCACCTTCGCCCTCAGGAAGTCGAAGCAGGACCGGTTGCGGAAAAAGCCCGTCACCTTGATCGACAAGGCCTTCTGCAGCGGCCCGATCTCCTCGGGGTGGCGCTTGAGGTAGAGGGCGTACTGGTCGAGCCCGGCGAGCCTCAGGGCCCGCACGCGGACCAGGATGCGGCGCTTGAGGTAGCTCTCCTTGTAGCGCGACAGGTCGAGCCCGCGGCGCTCGACCAGGTGGCGGTGGATCGCCAGGAAGGGTGACAGAGGGGTGGTCCGCATGTCACATTCGGCCTGCATCTCCACCCGACCGACCCCGTATCGTCTTGCGAATTCGAGCCTTCGCGCGCACCGCGGGGATTATAGGTTCCGGTCACCAGAGCGTCAACCGGAGCAAAGTGCCCGATCAGCATGCTGTTGGATACCTGCGCCAGGGGTCTATCTCTTGATAAATCAGCGCTTTATACAAATGCGTCAGGCGTGAACCCCGGGCGCGCGGGAAGCCGGGCGAACGCCGCCTTCGGGGCCATCGGAAGGGCCCGGCCGGGAGCAAGCCGACGGAGATCCGGAGCGGCCCCGGCAACACGCACGTCGGTCATTTTCCAAAATTGACTCCGCGGGGGGCGTGGTCTAAAATTTCGCGCTCGCACTTTCGCCGACACGCGCGTCACGGAGGCCAATCCCCGCATGGAGCAGGACATCCGGCGCATCAACGACCTGGTGGCGAAGGAGTCCGTCTTCGTCGAGCAGGTGCTGGGAGAGGTACGCAAGGTCATCGTCGGTCAGAAGGGGCTGCTCGACCGGCTCCTGATCGGCCTCCTGGGGGACGGCCATCTCCTGCTCGAGGGGGTGCCGGGGCTCGCCAAAACGCTGTCGATCAAGACGCTGGCCGACGTCATCGAGGCCAGGTTCCAGCGCATCCAGTTCACGCCCGACCTGCTGCCGGCCGACCTGATCGGCACGATGATCTACAACCAGAAGGACGGCGTGTTCGTGCCGCGCAAGGGTCCGCTGTTCGCCAATATCATCCTGGCGGACGAGATCAACCGCGCGCCCGCCAAGGTGCAGTCGGCGCTTCTCGAGTCGATGCAGGAGAAACAGGTCACCATCGGGGACACGACCTACCGTCTCGAGCCGCCGTTCCTGGTGTTGGCGACGCAGAACCCGATCGAGCATGAGGGGACCTACCCGCTCCCGGAGGCGCAGGTGGATCGCTTCATGCTGAAGGTGCGGGTCGATTACCCGAACAAGGTCGAGGAGCGGGAGATCCTCGATCGCATGACGGGGGTCAACCACTTCGACGTGAGGCGGGTGATCCGTCCCGCGGACATCCTGCGGGCGCGCGAGGTGGTGGGGCAGGTCTACATCGACAACCGCATCAAGGACTACATCATCGAGATCATCTTCGCCACGCGGCGCCCGGAGGACTACAAGCTCGACATCAAGGGGCTGGTGCAGTTCGGCGCCTCGCCGCGCGCCACGGTGTTCCTCACGCTGGCGGCCAAGGCGCACGCCTTCATCCGCGGCCGCGGGTACGTGACGCCCGAGGATGTCAAATCGATCGCCTTCGACGTGCTGCGGCACCGGATCATCCTCACCTACGAGGCCGAGGCGGAGGACGTCACGACCGAGCAGATCATCCAGAGAGTGCTCGACACGATCGAGGTCCCCTGAGCCCTGCTCCCCCCGGAGCCGCCCGACCGCCGATGCTGCCCGCGGAAATCCTGAGAAAGGTCCGGCGGATCGAGATCCGCACCAACCGGCTCGTCAACGAGTCGCTCGGCGGCGAGTACCACTCCGTCTTCAAGGGGCGGGGGATGGAGTTCTCCGAGGTGCGCGAGTACCAGTTCGGAGACGACATCCGCACCATCGACTGGAACGTCACCTCCCGGATGGGGCATCCGTACGTCAAGAAGCACGTCGAGGAGCGCGAGCTGACGGTCATCCTGCTCGTCGATTTCTCGGCCTCGGGAGACTTCGGCACGCGCCGGCAGTTCAAGCGGGAGATCGAGGCGGAGATCTGCGCCCTGCTCGCCTTCTCGGCCATCAAGAACAACGACCGGGTCGGCCTCATCGCCTTCACCGACCGCATCGAGACCTACCTGCGGCCGAAGAAGGGGAGGGACCACGCCCTGCGGGTCATCCGCGAGGTCCTCTACTTCCGCCCGCGGGGCCGGCGCACCGACGTGGCGCAGGCGCTGCGCTACATGTACCGCACCATCACCAAGCGGAGCGTGGTCTTCCTGGTCTCCGACTTCCTCGGCGACGGCTTCGCCCAGCCGCTGCGGGTGGCGGCGCGCAAGCACGACCTGATCGCCATCACGGTCACCGACCCGCGCGAGGAGGACCTGCCGCCGATAGGCCTGATCGACCTCGAGGACACGGAGACCGGAGAGCGGGTGGTGGTGGACGCCTCGGACCGCCGCACGCGCGAGGGCTTCCGGTCGTGGGCGGCCGCCAGACGCGCGACGCGCGAGGGTCTGTTCCTTCACCGACCGTCCGTACGACGTGCCGCTGGTGCGCTTCTTCCACAAGAGGGCGCGCAGGATGAGCCGGTGAGACGGCCCGCGGGCGCATTCGCGGCGGCGGTGCTGCTCGGCCTGCTGGCGCTGGGCGCCGCCGCGGCGCCCAGCGCGGCCCCGGTCACGGGCGCCGCGGCAGGGGCCGCGCCAGGGGAGGTGCGGCTCGAGGTGGCCGCCGAGCCCTCCGCGATCCACCTGGGCGACCCGGTCCGGGTGACCGTGCGGCTCGTCTACCCCCAGGGGACCCGGATCACCGCCTTCGCGCCCGAGGGGGACCTCGGCGACCTGGCGCTCCTCGATCGGAGGGTCGAGCCTCCCCATGCGCTCGACCTCGGCCGCGTCGAGGAGGTGCGCACGCTCCGGATCACGGCCTACCAGCTCGGCGCCCACGAGGTGCCGGCCCTGCACGCCTCCTACGCCGACGCTTCAGGGAAGGAGGTCACCGTGGCGAGCGCCCCGGTGCGCTTCGAGGTCACCTCGATCCTGACCTCCGGCGACACCACTCCGGCGGACATCAAGCCGCCGGCGGCGATGCCGGAGGGGCGGCTGTGGCCGTGGCTGCTCCTGGCGCTGGCCCTGGCGGGAGCGTGTCTGTGGGCCTGGTGGCGCCGACGCCGCAGGCGGCCGGCGGCGGAACAGGCGGCCCCGGCGGTCCCGGCCCGGCCGCCGCACGAGATCGCCTACGCGGAGCTGCAGCGGCTGCTCTCCTCGGGCCTCCTCGAGGAGGGGCGCGTCAAGGAGTTCTACATCGAGCTGGCGGAGATCGTGAAACGGTACCTCACCGCCCGGTTCGGCGTGGAGACCTTCGAGCGGACCAGCTCGGAAATCCTCGAGGCGCTGCGCGCCGCGCGCGTGCCGGTGCGCGTCACCGGCGCCACGGGGGAGTTCCTCGGTGCCTGCGACCTGGTGAAGTTCGCCAAGCATCTGCCCCGGCCGGACGAGACGCGCGCGGCGGTGGAGCAGGCATACCGCCTGGTGGACGAGACGAAACCGGCGCCGGCCCCGCGCGAGGAGCCGGGCGGCGGAGCCCTGGCGGTGGCCGGCGGCGGCCGGGCGCAGGTGGGA
Organism: Acidobacteriota bacterium; assembly: GCA_003223165.1. Classification (GTDB taxonomy): domain Bacteria; phylum Acidobacteriota; class Polarisedimenticolia; order Gp22-AA2; family Gp22-AA2; genus QHXZ01. The sequence continues at coordinate 88,080 of QHXZ01000026.1, read as the reverse complement.
GGGAGCGCGTGACCTTCCGCTTCGTGAGCCCCTGGGCGGCCCTGCCGCTCGTGGTCCTGCTGGCCGCTCTGGTCGTCTATCTGGCCCGCGCGCGAGGCCGGCAGGCGAGCCTGATGTTCCCGGGGACCGACCCGTTCCGTGGCATCCCGCGCAGCCTGGCGGTGCGCCTGCGTCACCTGCCGGCCGCATTGCGGGTGGCGGGCCTGGCGCTCCTGGTCGTCGCCTTCGCCAGGCCGCAGACCGGGCGGCACGAGGAGGAGGTGCTCACCGAGGGGATCGACATCCTGCTCGCGGTGGACACCTCGGGCAGCATGCGGACCGAGGATTTCCGGCCGAAGAACCGGCTGGAGGTCGCGAAGGACGTCGTGGGGCGGTTCGTGCGCGGGCGCCGCAACGATCTGATGGGGCTGGTGGTCTTCGCCGCCAACGCCTACACCCGCTGTCCCCTGACGCTCGATTACGGCGTGCTGCTCGACCTGTTGCAGCAGGTCGACATCGCCCCGCGCGAAGAGGACGGCACCGCCATCGGCATGGGGCTGGCGACGGCCGTGTCGCGCCTGAAGGACGCGAAAGGGAAGAGCAAGGTGATCATCCTGCTCACCGACGGGCGCAACAACCGGGGCCAGATCGATCCTCTGAGCGGCGCCCGCCTGGCGCAGGCACTGGGGATCAAGGTCTACACCATCGGCGTCGGGACGGAAGGGGAGGCCCCGTACCCGATCGACGACCCGATCCTGGGGCGGCGCTACATCAATGTGCAGGCGGACATCGACGAGGAGACGCTCCAGGGCATCGCGGAGGCCACGGGCGGGCAATATTTCCGCGCCACCGACACGCGTTCGCTGGTCCAGGTGTTCGCGCGCATCGATGCGATGGAGAGGACGGTGATCAAGGTTCGCGGCTACACGCGGCACACGGAGCAGTTCCCGGCCTTCCTCTACCCCGGGGCGTTCCTGATCCTCGCCGAGCTGGCCCTGGCGGGAAGCGTGCTGCGGAGGATCCCCTGATGCGTTTCGCCGCGCCCGAGTACCTCTGGCTGCTTCTGGGCCTGCCGGTCCTCGTCGCGCTCTTCGTCATGTCCTTCAGGCGCAGGCGGCGGGCGCTCGAGGCGTTCGGGGACCTGGGCCTGGTGCGCCGGCTGGCGGCGAGCGCCAGCCTGGAGCGGCGCGCGGTCAAGGCCGGCCTCGTGGCGCTGGCCTCCTTCTTCCTGGTGCTGGCGCTGGCGCGGCCGCAATGGGGCTCTCGTCTCGAAACCGTGACCCGGCGGGGCGAGGACGTGATCGTGGCGGTCGACACCTCCCTCAGCATGCTGGCCGAGGACGTCAAGCCGAACCGGATGGCGCAGGCCCGCGCCGCGGTCGGCACCCTGATCGATCTGCTGCAGGGCGATCGGATCGGCATCGTGGCCTTCTCCGGGCGCGCCTACGTCGCCTGCCCGCTGACCCTCGATTACGCGGCGGCGGGACTCTTCGTCGACCTCCTCGACCCCGAGCTGATCCCGGTCCACGGGACGGCGATCGCCGAGGCGATCCGCACGTCCATCCGGGCCTTCCAGGGGAACGACAGGCGTTACAGGGTCCTGATCCTGATCACCGACGGCGAGGACCACGAGGGGGACGTGGAGGCGGCGGCGCGGGCGGCGACGTCCGAGGGAATCGTCGTCTACGCGGTCGGCATCGGCGGCACCGCGGGCGAGCCGATCCCGCTGCGCAATGCGCGCGGGGACGTCGTGGGGTATAAAGAGGATCGCGACCACCGGAAGGTGACCAGCCGGCTGGGGGAGAGCGCCCTCGAGTCGATCGCCCTGACCACCGGGGGGAAGTACTACCGCTCCACGCCGGAGGGGAACGAGTTGCGCGCCATCTACAAGGAGATCGCCGGGATGGATCAGAAGGCCCTGTCGGCCCGCCTGCACACCGCCTACGAAGAGCGCTACCAGCTCCCTCTCGCGGCGGCCGTCCTGCTTCTGCTGCTCGAGGCGGCGGTCCCGGAGCGGCGCCGGGCGGCGGCGCCCGCGGCCCGGGGTCGCGAGGAGGCGGCGTGAGGAGCCGCAACCTCCCGAAGACGCTCCGCCGGCCGGCGCGTCGCGCCCCGGCGGTGGTCCTGCTGGCGGCCCTCCTGGGGGCGACGGCCGCGCCGGCGTCCGCCGGCTCGGCCGCCTCCAGCAACAACGAGGGGAACCGGCTCTACAAGCAGAAGAAGTACGACGACGCGCTCAAGAGATACACCGACGCCCAGGCGGCGCGCCCCGGCCTGCCCGAGCTGCACTACAACATCGGCAACGTCCTGTACCGCAAGGGCCAGTTCGACAAGGCGGTGGAGGAGTACATGAAGTCGCAGTCGTCGACCGACAGGGCCCTGGGGCAGGCGGCCCTCTACAACCGTGGGAACGCGCTGCTCATGCAGAAGCACTTCCAGGACGCCGTCAACGCGTACGTCCAGGCGCTGCGTTCCAGGCCGGATGACGCCGACGCCAAGCGCAACCTCGAGCTGGCCCTGCGCCTGCTGCAGGAGGAGCAGAAGAAGCAGCAGCAGAAGCCGCAGCAGGACAACCAGCAGAAGGAGCAGAAGGAAAAACCGCAGAGCGCGCCGCAGGGCGCCCGGCCGGATCAGGACCAGGCGAAGAAGGGCCCGCAGCCGCGCTCGGGGCAGATGAGCGAGGAGGAAGCGCGCCGCATCCTCGACGCCCTGCGCGACGAGGAGAAGGAGGGGCTCCGGAAGCACATCCGCGCCAACGTGCCGCAGGACGCTCGACCCGACAAGGACTGGTGATGACGACGGGAGTTGCGCACCAGGGCACCGCGAGGCGCCGGACAGGGCGCCGGGCCGGCCGCGGCGCGCGCCGCGGCCTCGGCGGCTGGCTGCTCGGCGGCCTCCTGGCCCTCGCGGCCGCACGGGCCGCCTCCGCCCAGGAGGTGGGGGTGCGGGCGCAGGTCGATCGCTCGCGCGTCTCCGAGCGCGACCAGGTCGTCCTCTCGGTCGAGGTCTCGGCGGCGTCCCTCGACCAGGTCGGTCCGCCCGACATCGCAGCGCTCGGCGACTTCGAGATCATCTCCGGCCCGGCGGTGTCGTCGCGCTTCCAGTGGATCAACGGCCGGACCTCCGCCTCGAAAAGCTTCTCCTACGTCCTGAGGCCGAAGGGGATCGGGACGCGGACGATCCCCGCGCTCGGCCTGCTGGTGCAGGGCAAGACCTATCGCACGCAACCGATCGACGTGGAGGTGGTGCCCGGGGGCGGCGGGGTGCCGGCTCCGGGAGGGCCTCCGGCCGGCGGCCCGCGCGGCGGTCCAGGACGTCCCCAGGTCCCGATCCGCCCGCAGACCGGGCCGGGCGTGGCGGACGTGCGCGTGCGCGCCGAGGTGGACACGCGCACGGCCTACGTCGGGCAGCAGATCACCGCCCGGTTCCTGCTGGACACCCAGACCGAGGTGCTGAACCTGGGGCTCAAGGACAACCCCAACTTTCCCGGCTTCTGGGCGGAGGACATCAAGGTCCCCGAGAATCTCGAGATGAAGCGGGTGGAGCTCGGGGCCCAGCCGTACACCGAATACACCCTGATGAAGAAGGCGCTCTTCCCCACTTCCGCAGGGAGCCTGACCATCCCGGGCGTGGCGTACCAGATCCAGGTGCGCCGCCGCGGGCAGGACCCGATCGAGTCGTTCTTCTTCACGCCGACCGAGACGCTGCAGCGCAGGACGGAGCCGGTCACCATCAACGTGGTGCCGCTGCCCGCCGCCTCGCGCCCCCCCGGATTCAGCGGCGCGGTCGGCTCCTTCACGCTTCAGGTTTCGGCCGACCGCAAGGAGTCGCAGGTGAACGACGCCATCGGGGTGAAGGTCAGGATCGCCGGGGAAGGGAACATGAACGCCGTGAGCGTCTCGCCGCTCCCCGAGCTGGGCGACTTCAAGCAGTACCCTCCCAGGACCAGCGCCTCCAGCAGCCTGCAGGGGGAGCGGCTGCGGGGGGAGAAGGTGTGGGATTACGTGCTGATCCCTCTCGCGCCGGGGACGCAGCAGATCCCGCCGGTGACCTTCTCGTTCTTCGACCCGCGCGACGGGGAGTACCGCAGCGTCTCCAGCGCCCCGATCGCCATCCAGGTGGCGCGTGGGTCCGACCAGGGCGGCGCCACGCTGCCGGTCGTGTCGCAGAGCGACGTGCGGGCGCTGGGGCGCGACATCCACTACATCAAGCTGGCGCCGGACGGCCTCGCGGACCGCTCGCGGCCGTTCTACCGCGCGCCGCTGTTCGCCGTCCTGTTGCTGCTGCCGATCGTGGCCGACGCCGGGATCTTCGCCCTGACGCGCCGGCGCGAGGCCCTGCAGGCCAACGCGCGCCAGCGGCGCGAGCGCCGGGCCCGCTCGCAGGCGCGCAAGAGGCTCAAGGAGGCGCGCCGGCGCATGGCACCGGCCAGTTCGCGTGCCTTCTACGCCGCGGTCGCCGGAGCCCTGAGCCAGTACGCGGCGGACAAGTTCGACACCGCGGCGGCCGGCCTCACCCACGATCGGATCGAGGAGCTGCTGGCTTCGCGGGGGGTGGCGGAGACCCTGCGATCGGAGTTCCACCGCTGCCTGGAGGCGTGCGACTACGCGCGCTTCGCCCCCGCCTCATCCAACCAGGCCGAGATGCAGCGCACGCTCGAGGCCGCCGAGGAGGTCCTCGTGGCTCTCGAGCGATCGATCTCCGCATGACCGCCGGCCGGGCCGCGCGCTCCGGCGCCCGGCAGGGCCTGTGGGGACGCCTGCCGGCCCTGGTCCTCGTCCTGGCGGGCGTCGCTGGAGCGCCCGCTCTCGCCTCGACGCCCGCCGAGCTGTTCGGAGCCGGCAACAGCGCCTACGAGAAGGGGCGCTTCGACGAGGCGGCCGCCGCCTACGAGACCATCGTCGGGTATGGCGTCCTGGATCCCCGGGTCCTCTACAACCTCGGAAACGCCTACTACAAGATGGGACGGCTGGGTCCGGCCATCCTGCAGTACGAGCGCGCGGTGCGGCTCGCGCCGGGGGACCGCGAGGCGCGCGAGAACCTCGAGTTCGCGCGCGGGCGGATCCGGGACCGCGTGGCGGAGCCGGAGGCGCCGTACCCGGTGAAGGCGCTGCAGGAGGTGCTCGACGTCGTCCCGACGGATACCCTGAGCGCCCTGTTCCTGGCGCTCTACCTGGCGGTCGGGGGCCTGGTGGGAGCCTGCCTCCTGTCCCGCCAGGCCATGCGGCAGCGCATCCTGATCTACGCCGCCCTGGCCGTGGGGCTGTGCGCCGCCGCCGCGGGGGGCGCCCTCGCCTACAGGATCCGCGACACGAACGCCACGGAGGCGATCGTCATGCAGGACCGGGTCGACGTGCGCAGCGGGCCCGCGGCCGACAACACCGTGCTGTTCACCGTTCATGAGGGCACGCGCGTCGAAGTGCGCAACCGCCTCGAGGGGTGGTACCAGGTGAGCCTGCCGAACGCCCTCAGCGGTTGGGTCCCGGCGTCGGCGGTGGAGGGGGTATGAGCGCCGCCGCGCCGCTCGGGCTGTACGTTCACGTCCCTTACTGCAGCGTGCGCTGCAGCTACTGCGACTTCTACCTCGTGCCGGCGGCGGGACGCGATCTCGAGGGCTACGTCGCCGCCCTCTGCCGGGAGATCGACGCCGCCGGCGAGGCGTGGGGCGGCCGGGCGGCCGACAGCGTTCACTTCGGGGGGGGCACGCCGTCCCTGCTGGCGCCGCCGCTGGTCGGCCGGATCCTCGCGGCCCTGTCCGGCACCTTCCGTCTGGCGCGCGACGGCGAGATCGCCCTGGAGGCCAACCCCGAGGACGTCCGCCCCGATCGGCTGGGGGCCCTGCGCGACCTGGGGGTGAACCGGCTGACCCTCGGCGTGCAGGCGCTCGACGACCGGGTTCTCGGCCTGCTGCGACGACCCCACGGCGCGGCCCAGGCGCTGCGCGCCGTCGAGGCCGCCCTGACGTCCGGGATCCGCAGCATCGGCGTCGACCTGATCCTCGGGCTCCCCGGCCAGGAGAGCCGCGAAGCGCTCGCGGGGATCGAGCGGCTGGCGGGAACGCCGGGGGAAGGAAGGCGCGGCATCGAGCACGTGTCGCTCTACCTGCTGGAGATTCATCCGCGCACCCGCCTCGGCAGGGAAGTCGCGCTCGGCAGGGTGGCCCCGATGGGGGATGACGCGGCGGCCGGCCTCTATGAGGAGGCGGCGGACCTGCTGGAGTCGCTCGGCTTCGAGCATTACGAGATCTCCAACTTCGCCCGGACCGGCCACCGCAGCCGTCACAACATGAAATACTGGACCGATGAGGAATACCTCGGGTTCGGGCCGTCGGCGCATTCCTACGCCGCGGGCCGGCGCTGGTCGAACGCGGCCGATCTGCGGGCCTACCTCGAGAGCGCCGGGCGCGCGGCGCGCCAGGAGGACTCGCAACCGGCCGCCGGCCGGGCGGCGGAGGCGCTGTTCGCGGGGCTGCGCCTGGCGGAAGGGGTCGACCTCGGGACGCTGCGCGGCCGCTACGGTGAGGGGCTGCCGGGGCCGTCCGACCCGGCCGTGGCCGGCCTCCTGGAGGCCGGCCTGCTGGTCCTTTCGGGCCCGCGCCTGCGCCTGACGCGGCGTGGGCGGCTGGTTTCGAACGAGGTGTTCGAGCGGCTGCTCAGTTGACGTAACCCAGCGACTTCAGCCTCTGGCGTTCCTCGGGCCCCAGATCGGAGGGGCCGGGCGCCGGCGTTCCCGCATCGTAGTCCTGGTAGCGGCTCAGCGCGCGCAGCAGGCGCGAGCGGACTTCGGGATCAGCCCCCGCGCCTTCCAGGTTGCGCCTTTCGCCGGCATCGTCCTGGAGGTCGTAGATCTCGAGCAGGGCCCCCTGCGGTCTCGGGATGTGGATCACCTTGTACCGTCCATCGGAGGCCGAGGACCAGCGCCCCGCCGGGCCCGGGATGTAGTAGCGCCGGTTCTCGGGGTGAATCAGCTGGAAGTCGCTCTCCGCGAAGACGACCTGCCTCCCCGTCGCCGGGGCCACCCGCCATCCCGGCGGATCGCCGGCCCGCGCGGCGCGCGGCACCAGGAGAGGCCTGCCGTCCACCGCCTGCAGGCCGCCGATCCCGAGAAGGCTCAGGATGGACGGCGCGACATCGACATTTTGCGCCAGGATCGAGCTGCGCAGTCCCGGCGCGATGGTCCCGGGGAGGCTCATGATCAGCGGTATGTGCAAGGTCCCCTCATACAGGTATTCGCCATGGGCGAAGTGATAGCCGTGCTCCCCGAGGCTCTCGCCATGATCGGAGGTCAGGACCACCAGGACCGGTCGCGCCTCGGCGCGCGACACCTGCGCCAGGAGAGGAGCGAGGGCGGCGTCGACCTGGGCGATCTCTCCGTCGTAGAGCGCCACTACGTGTTCCGTCTGGCGGGCGTCGAGGGGGTTGGCGAAGATCACCTGTCCCTTCGTGAAGCGGCCGGCGTCGAGGTCCTGATACAGGGAGAACGGTCCCCGGAACGAGGGATCGAAGGCGGCATCGAAGGGCGGCGAGGGGGCGTAGGTCCAGTGCGGGTCGAGGTAGTGCACCCAGAGGAAGAACGGCTTCTCCTTGGGGAGGGCCCGCAGCCAGGCGAGCGCGCCCTCGGTCACCTCGGGCGCCGAGTCGCCGTCATAGCGCCGCGGCGCGTTGCTGTAGACCTCGAACCCCTGCTCGAACCCCTTGCCGGGCGCCAGGAACAGGTTCGACAAAAACGCGCCGGTGGCGTACCCCTCCCGCTGCAGGATCTCGGCCAGGGTCACATTGGCCCGCGAGAGAGTCGAGAACAGGCCGCGGGCACCATGTCCCTTGGGGAAGCGCCCGGTCAAGATCGAGGCGATCGACTGCGTCGTGCGCGGGAGGGAGGTGATCACCCGCTCGAAGAGGGCCCCCTCCGAGGCCAGGCGGTCGATGTGGGGGGAGGTCGGGCGCGCGTAGCCATAGCACCCCAGATGGTCGGCGCGCAGGGTGTCGATGGTGATCAGCAGGACGCTCGGGCGGCGATCCGGGCGCGCCAAGTACAGCGCGACGGCCAGGCCCGCGATCAGCAGGGCCGCGACGCAGGCCGCGGTCCGGAGGGGCCGGCGCGACGCGCGGGGTGACGGGGCCGCCTCGGAGGGATCCATGCCCGCCGATTATAGCCCGCCCGCGACCTCCGTCCGATCGCGCCCGGGTGGCTGGTGCCAGGAGCCTGTCCGGGAAATCGCAATGGCCGTTGCCATTTCCCGGACAGGCTCCTAGGATAGTCGCCGATGGCGACGCAGAAGGGTCCCGGCGAAGCGACCCGCACCCCGATCGATCTGCGCTCCGACACGGTCACGCGGCCCACGCCGGCGATGCGGCGGGCGATGGCGGAAGCGGAGGTCGGGGACGACGTCTTTCGCGAGGACCCGACGGTGCGGCGCCTGGAGGAGCTCGCCGCCCGGATGCTGGGCAAGGAGGCCGCCCTCTTCGTGCCCAGCGGCACGATGGGGAACCAGGTGGCGGTGAACGTCTGGACCCGGCCGGGACAGGAGGTCATCCTCGAGGAGCGGAGCCACATCTTCAATTACGAGATGGGCACGATGGCCGCCTTCTCGGGGGTGCTGCCGCGGCCGCTCCGTGGCCCGGAAGGCGCCCTTGACGAGGGGACGGTGCGGGCCGCGATCCGGCCTCAGGTGTACTACCTGACGCAGACCGGGCTGATCACGCTCGAAAACACCCACAACATGGCCGGCGGCACCATCTTCCCGCAGGACCAGGCCGAGGCGATCGGCCGCCTGGCTCGCGAGCGGGGAATCCCGATCCATCTGGACGGGGCCCGGATCTTCAACGCCAGCGTGGCGCTTGCGGTCGAAGCCGCCTCTCTCGCGCGCCCGTTCGGCTCGGTGATGACCTGTCTCTCGAAGGGGCTCGGAGCGCCGGTCGGCTCCGTCGTGGCCGGCCCGGGCGACTTCATCCAGGACGCGTTGCGAGTGCGGAAGCGGCTCGGGGGAGGGATGCGGCAGGCGGGCGTCCTGGCCGCCGCGGGACTGGTGGCTCTGCGCGACAACGTGGAGCGGCTGGCGGAGGACCACGCCAACGCCAGGCTCCTGGCGGAGCGGGTCGCCGGGATCGAGGGACTGCGCATCGACCCGCGCGGCGTCCAGACCAACATCGTGATCTTCACCGTGGAAGTCGACGGCTTCACGGCCCACGACCTGGCCGGCCGGTGGAAGGAGGAGGGGGTGCTCGCCCTGGCGCTCGACGACGCCCGGGTGCGGGCCGTGACGCACTACGACGTCGATCGGCGCCAGGTCGTCTCGGCCTGCGACAGCCTGGGGCGGATCGTGGCCGGGGTGCGGAGGGCGGGACGAGAAAAGGGCACCGGACCCTGAGGCCCGGTGCCCCTCGTGGCGCGGCTCGCGCGCCCGTGACCTTCGCTTCTCAACCGCCGAGGATCTGCACCTTCTTCGGCTTCGCCGCATCGGCCTTCGGCACCACGACCTCGAGGACCCCGTCCTTGTAGGTCGCCGTGATCTTGCCGGCATCGATGCTGGTGGGCAGCACGAAGCTGCGCGAGAAGCTGCCGTAGAAACGCTCGATGCGGTGGGCGGTCTCCGAGTCGACCTGCTTCTCCTGCTTCTTCTCGCCGCGGATCGTGAGCGTGCCGTTCTCCACCTTCACGTCGATGTCGTCCTTGCTCGCGCCGGGGATCTCGGCTCGCAAGACGATCTTGTCACCTTCCTCGTAGATGTCCACGAGGGGCGCCCAGGCCCCGAAGTTCTCGCCCGCCGGGAGACGGTTGAAGCCGTCCCCGAAGAGCCGGGCCATCTGGCCCTCAAGCGCGAGAAGGTCGCGGATCGGTTCCCACCTCGTCAGAGTTCCCATGGTCGTCATCGCTTGTCTACCTCCTCATAGGATGCGGGCCGCCCGTTTGGGCCATCCCGTTTCTCATGCATTCCAGCGATGAATTTAGTATATTGAGTCAATCATTGTCAAGTATTCTTCATCATCGCGATAATATTTGTATAAGTCGTTATTTTTTAATATTTTATGTTGTTGAAATGTCGTTAGGTTGAAGGGCTGCACGAATCGAGCGAGCCGCCGGGGGGGAGGGAACGAATGGTGTCCATGGGGCGAGGACGCTCGCCCGGGCGGCTCTCTTGATCCACCCTACCCGGCGCACTAGAATCACACTCCGGACGCCGCCAACCCCACCGGGAGAGCGCCGTGGACTTCCAGCTGAGCGAAGAGCAGGAGCTGACGCGCCGCACCGTGCGCGAGTTCGCCGAGAAGGAGATCGCCCCCCACTCGCTCGAGCTCGACGAGACGCAGCGCTTCCCGCGCGACATCATGCGCAGGCTGGGCGACATGGGGATGCTCGGAGTCCTGTTCCCCCCCGAGTACGGCGGCGCCGGCCTCACGTACAACGAGTACGTGCTGATCATCGAGGAGCTGGCGCGGGTCGACGGCGCCATCGGGCTTTCGGTGGCGGCGCACAACTCTCTCTGCTCGAACCACATCTACATCGCCGGCAGCGAGGAGCAGAAGCGGCGCTACCTCGTGCCGCTGGCGAAGGGGGAGAAGATCGGCGCCTGGAGCCTGACCGAGCCGACCGCGGGGAGCGACGCCTCCGGCACGCGCTCGACCGCGCGGCGCGACGGAGACGGCTGGGTGCTGAACGGCAGCAAGACGTTCGCCACGCACGGCTCCGTGTGCGATGTCGCCGTCGTCTTCGCGGTCAGCGACAAGGAGAAGGGCAAGCACGGCATCTCCGCCTTCATCCTGGAAAAGGGGGCCAAGGGGTTCCGCCCGGGCAAGAAGGAGAACAAGATGGGCTGCCGCGCCTCGGACACCGCCGAGCTGGTGATGGAGAACTGCCGGGTCGGAGGCTCGCAGCTCCTCGGCCGCGAGGGGGAGGGGTTCATCGACGCGCTGCGCGTCCTCGACGGCGGCCGGATCGGCATCGCCGCGCTCGCGGTCGGGATCGCCCAGGGCGCCCTGGATCATGCCCTGGCCTATGCCCGGACGCGCCAGCAGTTCGGCGAGCCGATCGCCAACTTTCAGGCGATCCAGTGGATGCTCGCCGATTCCGCGGTGGAGATCGAGGCGGCGCGTCTCCTGGTGCGCAAGGCGGCCTTCCTCAAGGACGCGAAGCAGGAGGTGACTCTGGCCTCCTCGATGGCGAAGCTGTATGCCTCGGAGACGGCGGTGCGCGTCGCCAACCGCGCGGTGCAGGTCCACGGCGGCTACGGCTACGTCAAGGAGTATCCGGTCGAGCGCGCCTACCGCGACGCGAAGATCACCACCATCGGCGAGGGGACCTCCGAGATCCAGCGGCTGGTGATCGCCCGCCACATCCTCGGCCTGGCGCGCGAGCAGGCGCCGTGAAAGACGGCCTGGCGGCCGCCCTCGCCTCCGGCGATCCGCTCGCCCTGGCGCGCGCCATCTCCCTCGTGGAGGAGGGGACGCGCGAGGGCCAGGACATCGTCTCCGCGATCTTCCCGCGCACCGGCCGGGCCTCGATCCTGGGGATCACCGGCCCGCCCGGCGTGGGCAAGAGCACCCTGGCCAACCGCCTCATCGCCCAAAACCGCAAGCGGGGGCGCTCCGTCGGCGTCGTCGCGGTCGATCCGAGCAGCGCCTTCAGCGGCGGCGCCGTCCTCGGGGACCGCGTTCGCATGCAGGAGCACACGCTCGATGCCTCGGTCTTCATCCGCTCGATGGCCACGCGCGGCCGTTTCGGCGGCCTCAGCCGCGCCACGCGCGACGCGATCGACCTGATGGACGCTTCCGGGCGCGATCCGATCCTGGTGGAGACCGTCGGAGTCGGCCAGGACGAGATCGACATCGTGCGCGTCGCCGACACGGTGCTGGTCGTCCTGAGCCCGGGCCAGGGGGACGACATCCAGGCGATCAAGGCGGGGATCCTGGAGATCGCCGACGTCTTCGTGATCAACAAGGCCGACCATCCCGGTGCCGACCGGCTGGCCGCCGACCTCGAGGCCATGCTGTCCTTGGGCGAGCCGCGTCCCTGGCGGCCGCCGATCGTCAGGACGATCGCCAGCGACGGCGCGGGGATCGACGCGCTGGCGGAAGCGGTGGAGGGCCATCTCCGCTTCCTCGCGGAAGGGGGGCGCCGCGAGGCGCGGCGGCGCGCGGGGCTCGCGGTCCGCCTCCGCGAGATCCTGCGCGAAACCGTGATGGCGCGCCTGGTCTCGGACGATCTCGGCCGAGGCGCCCTGGCGGCGGTCGAGGAGCGGCTCGCCTCCCGCCGGATCGATCCCTACACCGCAGCGCGCGACGTGCTGGCACGCATCGAGGAGGGCGCGACGCCAAGGACGGGATCCGGAACGGTCCTCGACCACCTGGGGGTGGCGGTGCGCCGCATCGACGATCGCCTTGGCCTCTATCGCGACCTGCTCGGGCTCGATCTCCAGCAGATCGAGGAGGTCGCCGGGGAGGGCGTGCGGCTGGCCCTCCTGCCGGCCGGGCGGACGCGCATCGAGCTGGTCGAGCCGCTCACCGACGACTCGCCCGTGGCGCGGTTCCTGGCGAAGCGCGGCGAGGGGATTCACCATGTCTGCTTCGAGGTCGACGACCTGCAGGGCACCCTCGAGCGCCTGAAGGAGGCGGGGCTGCAGGCCGCCGGCGCCCCCGGCCGCCCGGGGGCGGAGGGGTCCCGCATCGCCTTCCTCCATCCGAAGGGGACCGGCGGGGTCCTGATCGAGCTGCGCGCCAGCCGCCGCAAGGAGGCGGAATGAACAAGGTCGTGCGGGACGCGGACGAAGCGATCGGCGACATCGCGGATGGCGCCACCATCATGATGGGAGGCTTCGGTCTGTGCGGCATCCCGGAGAACCTGATCAAGGCCCTGGTCCGCAGGGGGACGAAGGGCCTGACGGTGATCAGCAACAACGCCGGGACCTCGGACTTCGGCATCGGGCTGCTGCTGCGCACGCGCCAGGTGCGCAAGATGATCGCCACCTACGTGGGGGAGAACGATCTGTTCGAGCGGCAGGTCCTGTCGGGCGAGCTGGAAGTGGAGCTGAACCCCCAGGGCACGTTCGCGGAGCGCATCCGCGCCGCGGGGGCCGGCATCGCGGCGTTCTTCACTCCGACCGGCGTGGGAACGGTCATCGCGGAGGCCAAGGAGGTGCGCGCCTTCGGCTCGCGACGCTACGTCCTCGAGCCGGCGCTCGGCGCCGATTTCGCCTTCGTGAAGGCCCAGCGCGGCGATCGGCTGGGGAACCTGGTCTACCGCAGGACGGCGCGCAACTTCAACCCGGTGATGGCGACCGCGGGGCGGGTCACCATCGCCGAAGTGGAGGAGCTGGTCGAGCCGGGCGCTCTCGATCCCGACCTGGTGCACACGCCCGGCGTCTTCGTGACCCGCATCCTGCAGGGGAAGGACTATGAAAAGCGAATCGAGCAGAGAACTCATCGTCCTGCGGACCGCGGCTGAGCTGCGGGACGGCTTCTACGTCAACCTCGGCATCGGCATGCCGACGCAGGTGGCGAACCACGTGCCGGCCGGGGTGCGGGTCGTCTTCCAGTCGGAGAACGGCATGCTCGGGGTCGGTCCCTTTCCGCTTCCCGGCGAGGAGGACCCCGACCTGATCAACGCGGGCAAGCAGACGGTCAGCGAGACGCCGGGCTGCTCCTATTTCAGCAGCGCCGACTCCTTCGCCATGATCCGCGGCGGTCACATCGACCTGACGGTCCTCGGCGGCATGGAGGTCGACGAGCAGGGGAACCTGGCCAACTGGATGATCCCCGGCAAGATGGTGAAGGGAATGGGCGGGGCCATGGACCTGGTGGCGGGAGCGCGGCGGGTGATCGTCATGATGACCCACACGACCAAGGAGGGGGAGCCGAAGATCCTGCGTCGCTGCCGGCTGCCGCTGACCGGGGCGGGGGTGGTCGACCGGATCATCACGGACCGGGCGGTGATCGACGTCAGCGGGGCCGGGCTCGTGCTGCGGGAAGTCGCCCCCGGGACCACGGCCGAGGCGGTGATCGCGGCCACCGAGGGCCGCCTGGCGCCCGATCCGGCCGGCGTGCGCGTCATGCTCGCCGGGGCGGACCTGGCGTGATCGTCCCCTTCCTGCGGCCTCCGGCGGTCGTCATCGCCTATCTGCAAAACCCGCGCGAGAGATTCTGGGGCGTGGTGCGCTCGCTCGACGGCGTGGGGATCGTGATCCAGGGCGTCGACCTCGACTCCTTCGACGCCTGGGTGCGCCAGGCGGCCGAGGAGGGGGACTCCGCGGCACCCTCGACGGTCTTCTTCCCGCTGCTGCGCGTGGAGAAAGTGCTGCTCGACACGCCCATCGGCGCCGTGCCGTCTCTCGCCGACCAGTTCGAGTCGCGCGTGGGGCGCACGCTGCTTGCGTTCCTGGGTGTGGCAGGGGAAGAAGCCTCGCGCTGAACGCCCCGGCTCAGCGGGAGCGGCGCGCGGGGCTGGGGCGGGCGGACGAGGCGACCACCCGGTCGCGGCCCGCCTGCTTGGCGCTGTAGAGCGCCTGGTCCGCCTTCTCCAGAAGTCCCTGCAGCGATCCGGGGAAGTCGGCGGGGTAGCAGGCGATCCCGACGCTGATGGTGGTGTGCACCACGTCCTCGCCCACGCGCACCTCGAGCCGCGCCACCCGCTTGCGGATGCGCTCGGCGATGGTCGTGGCCCCCTCCAGGTCGGTCTCCGGAAGCAGCACGCAGAACTCCTCCCCTCCGTACCGGCACGGGACGTCGGCGGCGCGCATGGTCTCCTTGATCACCTCCCCGACCCGCTGCAGGAACCGGTCGCCGGCCAGGTGCCCCATGCGGTCGTTGATCTCCTTGAACGAGTCGAGGTCGAGCATCAGCACGGCGAAGGTGCTGCCGTAGCGGCGGGCGCGCACCTGCTCCTCGGACAGCTTGCGGAAGAAGAAGTCGCGCAGATGCAGCTGCGTCAGCTGGTCGACGGTCGCCATCTGGTAGTTGCGGGCGTTCTCGATGGCGACCGCGGCCTGCTGCGCGATGGTGGTGAACACCGAGGCCTGGTCGACCCCGTAGACCCCGACCCGCGGGCTCTCGACGCACAGCAGGCCGATGGTCTCCTTGTTCACCGTCAGCGGCGCCGCCAGGATCGAATGCACCGAGGGGTCGAGGATGACGGGGGAGCAGGGGAGCGAATCGCGATCCACGCCGATGTCGGAGACCACGAGCGGCCGGCGCTCCTCCAGCATCCAGCTGGTGAACCCCTGACCCAGGTGGCGCTCGGGTCGGGGGAGGACTTCGCCGTTGCGGGCGACGTATTCGATGTAGTTGTCGTGGGGCCCACGGTGATCGAGCGACAGGAACACGAACGGCGCGTCCAGGATCCGCTGCATGTTCTGGCACACCTGCATGAAGACCCTCTCGGGCTGCAGGCTCTTGGTGATCTCCTGCCCGATGGTGTTCAGGATGCGCAGCTCGCGCGAGCGGTGCTGCAGCTGGTCGTTGGCGTCGCTCAGCTCGGTGCGCGCCTGGTTGAGTTTCTTCAGGAGGCCGCTGGCCAGGAGGATGGTCGTGGCCAGGGGCACGAAGCCCCAGATGCCCGATCCGGCGTACAGGAGCGCCAGGCCGAGGCAGAGGGGGATGGTGAACACTTCGAGAGACGGGATGTAGCGCAGGTAGTGCACCAGGTAGCCGAGGAGCGGCTCGCCGCGCAGCACGACCGCGACGCTCATGACCGCGAGGTTGGTGAGGTTGTAGGTCACGAACAGCGCCGCGACCACCAGGGCGGTCCACCAGGTCAGGACGCGGAACTGCCAGTGGGACGCCATCAGGAGCGAGAGCCACTGCCCCGCCAACGCGGTCATCACCAGGCCGCCGGTGTTGAGGCAGAGGACGATGAAGAACGGGTTCTGGCGCACCTTGGCGTCGCGCGCGCGCAAGTGGCAGCCCAGCCCCGCGCCGCCGAAGGCCACGGCCAGCGGCAGCGGGGCCGGCAGCACGCACAGCGCCGTCATGAGGTAGGCCATGTCGAGGGAGATCGACAGGCTGGCGCGTGGAAAGATCGAGAAGCTGAAGTACCAGGCGAAGCCGATGAAGGTGGCGAAGACGGTGACCGGCAGGATCTCCTCGCGCAAGAGATCCCGGGCCTCATAAATCTGCCAGGCGACCGCGGCCGCGGCGCCGAGACCGAGGGTGCAGGCGTAGACCCTGAACCGCCTCTCCTTCGAGTCGAGCTTCCCGGACTTGCCTTCCATCGACACACTTACCCCGTAAGTCCTTGACCGTGCACAATGTAGGTGCGCGCCCGCGGGCGCGCAAGGAGGCGGTTGACAGGCGCCGGGGGACCCCCTAAGATGACGCCAGTTCCCTGACGGCAAAGGATTTTCGGCGATCCGGCCAGCGAGGAGACGGAGCGATGCAGAGCCGCCGAGAGACCCTCGTCCTGACCCTCCCGCACGACCCGCAGCTGGCCGGGATCACCCGCCGCGTCACCTTGCACTTCCTGGTCCAGAACGGGGTCGCGGCGGGGGCGGCGCGCCGCGGCGCGCGGCTGGTGGAGCGGCGTTGTCACCTGCTGCTCGGCTCCACGGCGCGCCTCGAGGCGCCCCCCCTGGTCCTCACCCTGTCGTCGGGGGCCGAGATCCTGGAAGTTTCCGGCCGCAAGGGATCCGCCAAGGCGCGCAGCCGTCTGGTCCGGCTGCGACGGCGGACGGGGTCCTGATTCCGTCCATGCCTCCCGGGGCGCCGACCGCCGCCGGTCCGACCGCCCTGGTCCTCGGCGCCGGAGGCATGCGCGGGCCGGCCCTCGCCGGCTTCCTGCGTCGTCTCAGGTCGGAGCGCATCCAGGTCGACATCATCCTGGGGAGCAGCGTGGGCGCCATCGTGGCCGCGGTCTACGCCGGGCTGGGAATGGAGCCCGAAACCATGATCGACGAGGCCCGGCGCCTCGGCCCGTCGGCTCTGGTGCACTTCGCCCTGTCGCGCTGGCGCCTGCCATT
>QHXZ01000026.1:61402-71150 GCA_003223165.1 Acidobacteriota bacterium | reverse complement strand
CCGGGCCGATCCCGGAGATTCTGCGCCGGCTCGATCGGGCCTCGTTCGAGACCCTGCATCACGGCGTGCGCCGGCTCGGCCTGCTGACCTTCGACCTCTTGGCGCGCGAGGAGCTGCTCCACTACGGCGGTCCCGGGTTGCCCGCGCCGTTGCCGCTGGGCGCGGCGGTGCGCGCGGCGGGAGCCATCCCGGCCCTCTTCCCGCCTCTCGGCGCCAGCATGGGCGGACGGCGCCGGCTCCTGGTGGATGCGGGCTGGATGACCGCGGTGCCGGTGGAGCGGGCGTTCGCCCCGCCGGTGCGGGCGGCGCGGGTGCTCGCCGTGGATCTGTCGCTCCGGCTCTGCCTGAGGCAGGCCCGGCCGGCCTACTGGGAACATCTGAAGACCGCCTGCGGCGAGCGCCTGGTCGTGCTCCGTCCCCGGGTGCGCCGGACCGGCACCGTCTGGCTGCGGCGCGGCGACCTCGATCGGCTCGTCGCCGCCGGGGAGGAGTGCCTCGACGACGCGGCGCTGGCGGTCCTGCGCGCCTGGCCGGCGGGCGGGGTGACCCCCATGGAACCCGCGCGGGGGGCTCACTTTCCTTGACACCCCCTGGAGCGGGTGCTAGCATGCGCTCCCTTCCACGGGGCGCGGCGCGGCGCTCCCTCGATCCTATCCGGGGAGAAGGCGGATGAGCGCACTGGGCGTGATCGGCGGCAGCGGTCTCTACGGCATGGCCGCCCTCGAAGGAGCGCGCGAGGAGACCGTCTCGACGCCGTTCGGAGACGCCTCCGACGCCTACCTCGTCGGACGGCTCCGGGGGCGCGAGGTGGCGTTCCTGGCGCGGCACGGCCGGGGCCACCGCCTCCTCCCCACCGAGATCAACTTCCGGGCCAACATTTACGGGTTCAAGGCCCTCGGGGTCAGCCGCCTGGTTTCGGTCAGCGCCGTGGGGAGCATGCGGGACGAGCTGCGGCCGCTCGATGTCGTGCTCCCGGATCAATTCATCGACTGGACCCGGCAGCGTCCCTCCACCTTCTTCGGGGAGGGGATCGTGGCCCATGTGTCCCTGGCCGACCCGGTCTGCCCGGACCTCCACGGCGCCCTGGCGCAGGCCGGCGCCGCGGCCGGCGCCCGGCTGCACCGTAGCGGCACCTACCTGTGCATCGAAGGACCGCAGTTCTCCACCCGGGCGGAATCCCACCTGTATCGCTCCTTGAAGGTGGACGTGATCGGCATGACGAACGCGCAGGAGGTCAAGCTGGCGCGCGAGGCCGAAATCTGCTACGCCACCATGGCCATGGTCACGGACTACGACTGCTGGCGCGAGGAGACCGAGGCGGTGACGGTGCAGGAGGTCGTGGCGCGCCTCAACGACAACGCCCGCACGGCCCAGGCGATCCTCGAGCGCGTCGTGGGCGCCCTGCCGCAGGAGCGCGCGTGCCGGTGCGCCCGGGCCCTGGCGGACGCCATCATCACCGACCGGGCCCGCATCCCGCGCGCGGCGCGCGAGCGGCTGCGGCTGCTCGTCGGCCGCCGCCTGGACTGACGAATGTCCCTCCTGGTCGTCGGTTCGGTCGCCTTCGACACGGTCAAGACGCCCTACGGCGAGGCCCGCGAGGTCCTGGGCGGCTCCGCCGTCTACTTCGCGGTGGCGGCTTCGTATTTCACGCGCGTGCGCATGGTGGCGGTGGTCGGCGAGGACTTCGGCGACGAGCCGCTGCGCCTTCTGAGCGAGCACGGCGTCGACGTCTCCGGCATCGAGGTCCGCAAGGGCAAGACCTTCCGCTGGTCCGGCGAGTACTCCGAGGACCTCAACGAGCGGACCACGCGCGCCACCCACCTCAACGTCTTCCAGTCGTTCCAGCCCAGGATGCGCCGCGAGGACGTCGGGGTCGCGAACCTGTTCCTGGGCAACATCGATCCCGACCTGCAGCGGCGCGTCCTCGCGGACGTCAAGCCCCGCTTCGCGGCCTGCGACACGATGAACTTCTGGATCGAGGGGAAGACCGACAGCCTGAAGCGGTTGCTGGCGAGCGTGGACGGCCTGGTGATCAACGACGCGGAGGCGCGCCTGCTGGCCGGGGAGCTGAACAGCGTCGCGGCGGCCCGCCGCCTGCTGGCCCTGGGGCTCAAGATCCTGGTCATCAAGCGAGGCGAGTACGGGGCGGCCCTGTTTGCGGGAGGGCGCTACTTCGCGGTGCCGGCCTACCCCGTCGAACGCCCGGTCGATCCCACCGGCGCCGGCGACAGCTTCGCGGGCGGCTTCATGGGCCATCTGGCCCGTTCCGGCGAGAGATCGGGGCGCGTCCTGCGCGAGGCGATGATCTACGGCAGCGTCCTGGCCTCTTACTGCGTGGAGGAGTTCAGCGTGCGGCGCCTGATGGCGGCGACGCCCGAGTCGATCGAGGCCCGCTTCCGCGAGCTGCGCGACGTCCTGAGCCTCGATGGTCCGCCCGCCGGCTGAGCCGCGTCGATGATGCGGCCCAGGCTGGCGCTCGTGCTGCCGGCGCTCCTGGCTCCGTGCGCGGCGCTCGTGGCCGCGCGCGCGGGCGGGAGGCTGCTCCTGCCCTCGCTGGCCACCCTCGCCGTCTACCCCTGCATGGCCCTGCTGCTCACCGCGGGACGGCCGCGCCGCGCCGTCCTGGCCACGCTCCTCTGGGCGGCGTCGCTGTCGGCCTCGATCATCGCGCTGGCCGCCCGGGACCCTGACGCGGTGGGCCGGATCGTCCTGCATGGCCCCGCCTACCGGGAGGAGATGTTCGCCTTCATCCGCCAGGGCACGGGCCCGGAAGGCGACCCGGCGCGCTTCCTGCCCCAGCACTTCGTGCACCTGGCCGCCTTCGCCGCCTTCGCCGCCGCCTCCGGCGGCCTCCTCGGCCTGGCGTCGGGCTCGGTGCTGATCGGCTACATGTCCTACTACGTGGGCTGTCTCGTCGCCGCCGGCGGCGCTCCCTGGAGGGCCTTCCTCCTCGGCTGGCCCCCCTACGCCGTGATCCGCGTGATCGGCTACGTCCTGCTCGGCATCGCGCTGTCCCGCCCGATCCTGGGGCGGATCGCGCGCCGGCCGCTGGCCTGGACCCCCGGGCGCTCCTGGTACGCGGCGGCCGCCACGCTCCTGCTCGTCGACGCCCTCCTGAAGTGGGCCCTGGCTCCGGCCTGGGCGGCGCTTCTGCGTCCCTGCCTCGGCGTTCCTTGACAGCCCCCGGGGGCGCCGCTACGATGGCCGCCGGGAGGATTGTCCGATGAGCGCGCGGGTGGTTGCGGGAGGGCTCGACGGCAAAGGGCTGCGGATCGGCATCGTCGTGAGCCGCTTCAACGACTTCATCAGCGAGCGGCTGCTGCAAGGCGCCCTGGACTGCCTGCTGCGGCACGGCGTGGCGGAGAAGGACATCACCATCGCCAGGGTCCCGGGGGCGTTCGAGATCCCGGTGGCGGCGCGCCGCCTGGCCCTTTCGAAGCGCTACGACGCGGTGCTCGCCGTCGGCTGCGTGATCCGCGGTGAGACCTCGCACTACGAGCAGATCTGCTCCGAGGTGGCGCGCGGCGTGGCGGCGGTGGCCCTGGAAGCGGGGCTGCCGGTGACCTTCGGCGTCCTCACCACCGAGAACCTGCACCAGGCGATCGAGCGCGCCGGCACCAAGGGAGGCAACAAGGGGTGGGATGCCGCCCTGGCCGCCATCGAGATGGTCTCCCTCTTCCGCAGCCTGGAGTAGCCGGAACATGGGATCGCGGCACAAGGGGCGCGAGTACGCCCTGCAGAGACCTCGGGCGCCCCGATCGCCGAAATCGCACCGCAGTTCTGGGCCGACCGCGAGGTCCCCGAGGAGGTGCGCGCCTTCGCGGAGCGCCTGGCGCGGGGCACCTCGGCCGGACTCGGCGGCATCGACGCCCTCCTGACCCGGAACCTCGACAACTGGCGTCTCGAGAGGCTGGCCGTCGTCGACCGCAACGTGCTGCGCCTGGCGGTGTACGAATTCCTGCACGAGCCGGAGACCCCGCGCATCGTCGTCATCGACGAGGCGATCGAGGTGGCCAAGCGGTTCGGCGGGGAAGATTCGGGGCAGTTCGTCAACGGCATCCTGGACGCCCTGCGCAAGAGGCTCGAGGAGGACCGCCCCGAGGCGGCGGATCCGATTACACCCCTGTAATTGTCCCGCGGAGTGGCCCAATCCCTTAAAGAGACTAGATTTGACCTGGCGCCAGCCTGCCCGCGCGCGCGGTGCGCGCCGGGCGAGACGTGAGATCCGCTCCGGGCGGAGGGTGTGTCCTTGACCGTCATCGGCAGCCTCGAAGACCTGTCGTTTCCCGACATCCTGCAGGTGGTCCACGTCAGCCGCCAATCGGGGACCCTGGTCCTCAAGGGGACGGACGGGGAGCGGCGCGTGCGCTTCCGGGACGGCCTGGTGTGCGGCGCCACGCTCGGCCGCGGCGGGACGGAACTCGAGGACCTCCTCGTGCAGCGGGGCCACGTGAAGGCGACGGACCTCGCGGAGGCGCGCGGGCGCTGCGCCCGTACGGGAGAGCCGCTGTCGAGCGTCCTGGTGGCGCTCGGCGCCGTGACCCAGGAGACCATCGAACGCGTCGTGCGCGACGAGCTGCGCTCCATCCTGCGCTCGCTGGTCGTGCTGCAGGAGGGGGAGTTCCGCTTCCAGGTGGATGCGGAGCCTCCCGCCGGCGCGGAGCTCGGCCTCGCCGAGGGGCTGCGCCCCGAGGCGATCCTCAAGGACGCCCCGGCCCCCCGGATCGAGCGGCGAGCCGAGGAGCGCCGGGCGTCGCTGCCGCGGGTGCCCCGCCAGGTCCTGCTGGTGATCGATCACTTCCAGGTGGAAGCGTGCGCTACGCCGGCGAGCGGCCTGCAGCTGGCGCGCTCGCTGACGGGGCGCGGCATCCCGTTCGCCATGGTCTGCGACCTGATCCTGCCCGACGCCTCGGGGCGTGGCTGGAAGGGAGGCCTCGATCTGCTGCGGCAGATCCGGACGCTGGCGCCGGGCGTCACGGCGATCATGGTCGGCGATGTGCGCGACGCCGCCGCGGCCGCGGCGGCGGGCGCCGCCGGCGCCCGCGGCTACCTGCCCTTCCCGGATCTCGGAGGGGCCGGCCTCGAGGAGATCGGAGCGGGGCTGGCGCGGTTCTGCGCCGAGGTGCGCAGCGCCCTCTACCAGCCCGATCGCCTCGCCGCCGGAGGCACGCCGCCGGCCCCCGGGCCGGTGAGGGTCGTCGACCAGCTCTCGCTCCTGCGCGGGTTGATCGGGGAGATGCACGACGACGACGAGACGGCCGTCCCGCTCCTCGTGCTGAGGCTGGCGGCGGAGTACTTCGAGCGCGGGGTGCTGTTCGCCCTGCGCGGCAACGAGGCGTGGGGCGCCGGCGCCTTCGGCGGGGAAGAGGGAGGGCCGGCCGGCGGGGGGCTCGACGGCCGCATCCGCGGCGTGGCGCTGCCCCTGGCCCGCGGTTCGGTGCTGCAGCGCGCCGCCCAGGAACGCGGCCCTTACGTCGGCCCGATCGCCCGCAACCGGGCCAATGCGGCCCTGCTGGAGCGCCTCGGCGCGCCCGCGCCCAGCGAGGCGGCGCTCCTCCCGCTGGTGAGCGGCCGGCAGGTGTACGGCATTCTGTACGGTGACAACGCGATCAGCGGCCGCCCTGTGGGCGATCTCAAGGGGCTGGAGATCTTCCTCAGCCAGGCGGGAATCGCCCTGGAGAACACCTCGCTGCACCGTCGCATCGCGTCGCTGGGGGGCGAGGGCGGGGTGCCACCGCGGGGAGCGTAGGGTCCGGATGGCTGAGAGCGAGCTCGACCGCCACGAACGGGAAAGGCTGAAGCGCGACTTCCTGCCCGAGGCGGAGGAGATCCTGGACGCGCTGGCAGGCGACCTGCGCGGGCTCGATCGCAGCCTGGCCACGGAGCGGGTGTCCCCCGCGGACATCAACACGATCTTCCGCAGGGTCCACTCCCTCAAAGGGCTGGCTGGCATGGCCGGCCTGCAGGCGATCACCGATCTGGCCCACGACCTCGAGGAGCTCCTGGATCGGCTGCGGATGGGCCGGACCGCCCTGGCGCCGCCGGTCCTCGAGCTCCTGGAGGACGCGCTCGAAACGCTCTTCCGGATGGTGCGGGAAGTCGCCGAGACGGGCGCGACGTCGCTCGAGGCGTCGGCGGTGCGCGGGCGCCTGCGCGCCTCCGGCGGCCCGGGGTCGTGCGGGCCGGACGCGCCATCTCTCGACGCCCTCGACCCCGCGATCCGCGCCGCGCTGAGCGAGTTCGAGGAGCACCGCCTGCGGGAGGCCCTCGAGCAGGGGCGCGCCGTGTTTGTGATACGGCTGCGGCTCCCGGGCGAGGGGTTCGAGCCGGCCCTCAAGGAGGCCCTGGGACGCCTCCACGGGGAGGCCGAGGTGATCAGCACGGTGCCCTCCGCCGAGCCAGGTTCGGAAGGGACCCTGAATTTCGCGATCCTGGTCGTCTCCGGCGCCGCCGGGGCGGCGAGCCTGGCGGAGCGGTTGCGCGGGCTGCCGGCGGCCGTGGAGCCTCTGGAAATCCCGGCGCCTCGAGGCGCGGCGGGCGCCGCGGAAGGGCCGGTCACCCTGGAGGCCGAGGACCTGAAGGGGTTTTCGACCTCGCTGCGCGTGCCGGTGGCCCGGCTCGACGACTTGTTGGCGCAGGTGGCCGACCTGTCGATCGCCGCGGCGTCCCTCGCCCGAGCCACGGCGCGCGCGCGCGAGGCGCACCCCGAGGAGCGCTCGGTGCGCGAGGCGGAGCAAGGGGTGCGGGAGCTGGCGGCCCGCTTGCGCACGCTGCAGCGCAGCGCGGTGGACGCCAGGCTGATGCCGCTCGAGCAGGTGTTCGGCCGCCTCGGCCGCCTGGTGGCGCGCACGGCGCGCGCGAGCGGCAAGGAGGTCGACCTGCACACGCTGGGAGGGGAGAACGAGCTCGACAAGGCGATGATGGATCGGCTGGTCAGTCCCCTGGTGCACCTGGTGGCGAACGCCCTCGATCACGGCGTCGAACCGCCCGAGGAGCGGCTCGCCGCCGGCAAGTCCCGGCGCGGCCGCCTGGTTCTCAGCGCCTTCCGCAGGGGGAACCGGGTGGTGATCGACGTGAGCGACGACGGGCGCGGCATCGTGGTCGAAGCGGTGCAGGGCCGCGCGCGCTCGAGCGGGCTCCTGGCGGAGGACCGCGTCCTGTCGCGCCAGGAGGCCTACGAGATGATCTTCGCCGCCGGGTTCAGCACCGCCGGCCGGGTGAGCCAGGTCTCCGGCCGCGGCGTCGGCCTCGACGTCGTGCGCCGCTCGATCCGCGCGCTCAAGGGGACGATCGAGGCGCGCTCGGTCGAGCGGCAGGGTACGACCTTCACCGTCACCGTGCCGATCACGCTGGCCCTGGTGCAGGCCCTCATCGTCCGCTCGCGCGGGCGCCGCTTCGCCATCCCCGTCGCGTCGATCCGCGAGAACCTCCGCCTGGACGCGTCGCGGCTTCGGACGGTCGGGCGGGAGGAGGTCTACGATCTGCCGCAGGGGCCTCTGCGCCTGCTGCGGCTGGACGCCGTGATGCCGGGAGGCGCCCCGCCGGAGGACCAGGATCCGCCGCGCTACGCCGTGGTGGCGGGAGCCCCGGGCCGGGCGGTGGGGATCCTGATCGATGGGTTCGTCGGGCACCAGGAGGTGGTGGTGAAGCCGATCGGCCGCCGGCTGCGCGACCTTCCCGGGCTGGCGGGCGCCACCGACCTGGGCGACGCGACGGCGGTCCTGGTCCTCGACCCGGAGGCCCTGGCCGCAGGGGAGGACGATGGCCGCGCCGGCGTCTGAGCCCGATCGGCTGCTGACTTTCGCGATCGCGGGAAGGGCGTTCGCGGTCGATCTCGCTTCGATCGTCGAGGTGATCCGCTACCGCCCCCCGACCCCGGTCCCGGGGGCGGATCCGGGCGTGGAAGGGATCCTGCCGCTTCGCGGGCGCATGGTCACCGTCATCGACGCGCGCCGCAGGCTCGCCCTGCCGGCGCGCGAGACCGCGTCACCCGCCCAGGTGATCGTGGTGCGCGAGGATGGCGAGCTGGTGGGGCTGGTGGTGGATGCGGTGACCGGCGTCGCGGCCGCGGCGGGCGAAGCGCGTGAGCCGCTGCCGGGCGCTTTGGGAGTCTCGCGCCCCGAGGTCTACCGCGGCGTCCTGCGGCGGGGAGCGGAGTATACGCTTCTCCTCGATCTCGAGAAGGTGCTGCAGGGCGGCGCCGCCCGGGGCGCGACCCGCGCCGACGAGGGGCCGCGTCCTCCCTCCGGGGGAGGGGCATGATCGTCGTCTGCCCATCCTGCGCCAAGCGCTACGCGCTGGACGACGCGCGCCTGGCCGCCGGCCCCCGGCGCCTGCGCTGCTCCGGCTGCGGCCACGTGTTCGTCGCGGGCCAGCAGGCCGGGGCGGCCGTCCAGCCGGGCGCCGCGGCCGGCGCGCTCGCGCTGGTCGCGGACGAGGCGCGCGAGTTCCGCGACCTGGTGCGCCGGACCCTCGAGGCCCTCGGTTGCCGTGTCGAGACCACCGACGACGGCGAAGCGGCCTTCCGCTTCGCCGTGGAGCGCCGCCCGGCCCTGATGGTCCTCAACGTCTATCTGCGGCGGCTGCTGGGAGTCGCGGTGTGCGAAGGGCTCAAGGGGAGCCCCGACCTCAAGCGCACCCGGGTGGCCCTCGTCGGGTCGGTGTTCAAGTCGGATCGCTTCGTGCGCGGTCCCGGCAACCTGTACGGCGCCGACGACTACTTCGAGGACGTCATCCCGGAGGCGGACCTGCGCCGCCGCCTGGCCCGGCTGCTCGGGCGCCCCGCGGGCGCCGGGCCGGCCGGGGCGCGGCCGGCCCCGGCGGCGCCGGGCGGCCGCCAGGCGCGGGCCGACGGGGCCCGGCGTGGCCCCGAGCCGGAGGAGGAGATCCGCCGCCTGGCGCGCATCATGCTCTCGGACCTCAAGATCTACTATCCCGATCGGTTCGCGAGCGCCGTCGCCGGGCGCCGCGTCTTCGAGAACTTCCGCGAGGAGCTGGCGAAGGGCAAGGATCTCATCGCGCACCGCTTCCCCGACATCCCGAATCGCATCGAGATCCTGGCGGCCGCACTGAAGGAGGGGATCCTGGAGGAGCGCTCCACGATCGGCTCGGATCCGGCGGGGTCGCCGGCATGAGGCGCCGGGGGACCGATCTGATCGCCGTCGGCTGCTCGGCCGGAGGGCCTCCGGCGCTGGAGACGGTGCTCCCGGCGCTGCCTCGCGCCACGGCCACCTCGATCGTCGTGGCGCAGCACATGCCGGCGCGCTTCACCTCCCTGTTCGCCGGGCGCCTGGGCCGCCTCTGCGTGCTGCCGGTCTCCGAACCGCGCGATGGCGAGCCGCTGCGGCCGGGGCGGATCTACATCGCCCCCGGGGGCCGGCAGACCCAGCTGGCGCGCGCGCAGGGCGGCTTCCAGTTTCAGGTGCGGCCGCGCGAT
This sequence comes from Acidobacteriota bacterium, assembly GCA_003223165.1. Classification (GTDB taxonomy): domain Bacteria; phylum Acidobacteriota; class Polarisedimenticolia; order Gp22-AA2; family Gp22-AA2; genus QHXZ01. The sequence continues at coordinate 61,714 of QHXZ01000026.1, read as the reverse complement.
GACGCGGAGCGCTACTCCCCCTCCTCCGACCTGCTGATGGAGTCCGTGGCGCGGCTGTTCGGCCGGCGCGCGGTGGGCGTGCTCATGAGCGGGATGGGGGGCGACGGGGTGGCCGGCCTCAAGGCGATCCGCGACCGGGGAGGCCGGACCATCGCCGAGTCGGAGCAGACCGCCGTCGTCTACGGGATGCCCCGGGAGGCGATCCAGGCCGGCCTGGCAGACCTGGTCCTGCCGCTGCCGGAGATCGCGCGGACCCTGGCCGAGATGTGCCAGGGGCGGGCCGGCGCGGCGTGAGCCCGGCCGGCCGGGCGA
>QHXZ01000026.1:18826-61385 GCA_003223165.1 Acidobacteriota bacterium | reverse complement strand
CAGCAGGACGAGGCGCTCCCCCCGGGGGATGTCGACGACCTCGCCGCGCGCGGCGAGGCGCTGCGCGCCATGTTCAGCCAGGCCCGCGCCTTCACCGAGGAGCTGCTGCGCGAAAACGAAAGGCTGCGCTTCCGGGTCGCCGGGCTGGGCCGCGAGCTGGAGCAGCACGGCACGCCGGGGGGATCCGGGGACGGCTCGCAGGCGCTCGAGGCGCGCGTGCGTGAGCTCGAAAAGGAGCGCGACGACCTGCTGCGCCGCTTTCGCCAGGTGGAGGAGATCAACCGCAGCTTCGCCTCGCGCTACGACGAGATCGAGTCGCAGAACAACCAGCTGGCGAACCTCTACGTGGCTTCCTACCAGCTGCATGCGACGCTCAACTTCGCGGAGGTGGTGGACACGGTGCGCGAGATCCTGATCAACCTGGTGGGGGCCGAAGCGTTCGCCCTCTACTGGGTGGACGAGAAAGCCGGCCATCTGAAGACCGAGGCCAGCCAGGGGATGGGGGACGCGCTCCCGTCCAGCGTGCGGGCCGGATCGGGGCCGCTGGCGCGCGCCGCCCGGGAGGGAGAATCGTATTACGCCGATCCGCTCCCGGAGGACCCGCGCGTCGATCCCGCCCGCCCGATCGCCTGCATCCCGCTCAAGATCGGGCCGGGCGTCATCGGCGTGATCGCCATCTACCGGCTGCTGCAGCAGAAGGAGCGCTTCACGCCGCTGGATTTCGAGATGTTCACGCTCCTGGCGGGCCACGCGGCGACCGCCCTGTTCAGCTCCAAGCTGTACCAGCGATCGGAGCAGAAACTCAGCAACCTGCAGGGCTTTCTCGACATGCTCACGGCACCCTCGCCCTGAGCCCGGCACGGAGAGGTCATGAGCGCCCCCACACTCCTGGTCGTTGAAGACTCGCCGACGATGCGCCAGCTGATCGCCTTCACCCTGCGGCGCCTTCAGGGTTGCCGCATCCTCGAGGCGGTGGACGGCGTCGACGCCCTGAAGAAGCTGACGACCGATCGCGTCGACCTGGTCATCACCGACATCAACATGCCGATGATGGACGGCCTCAAGCTGGTCTCGCTCATCCGCGGCAACGCGCGCACCAAGGCGATGCCGATCGTGATCGTCACCACGGAAGGCGCCGACGAGGACCGCAAACGCGGGCTGGCGCTGGGGGCCAACGCCTACATCCCGAAGCCGATCCAGCCCTCCGCCCTGCTCAAGACCGTCACCTCCCTCCTCGAGCCAGCGCGCGGCTGACCTGCGCCTGCGCGTGGCGCGGCCCGCGGCTCCACCAGCAGAAGGCGAACAGGGACCACAGGAGAGATCCGTGGTCGGCGCGGCGCTCGCGGTGCTCGGCGAAGAGACGCGCCGCCTCCCGGGGATCGATCCCGGGAAGGTCGGCGAGCGCGGCGGCGGAGACGACCTCCTCGTACAGCCCGCGCAGCGGTCCCGCGATCCAGTGTCCGACCGGAACCTCGAAGCCGCGCTTCGGGCCGCGCAGCACCGCGGAAGGCAGCACGCCGCGCAGGGCGCGCCGCAGCAGGCGCTTGCCGGAGGAGGCGGAGAAGTGCGCCGCCGCAGGCAGCGACAGGGCCATCTCGACCAGGTCGGGGTCGAGAAACGGCGCGCGCACTTCGAGCGCGTGCCGCATGCTGGTGCGATCCACCTTGGCGAGCATGTCGTCCGGGAGCGGCAGGTCGATCTCGACCGGCAGGATGCGCTCGATCGGGCCCCGCCGGCCGCCGGCGGCGAAGCGGCGGTAACGATCGGCGACCAGGGCGCGCCCCAGGCCGCGATCGGGGGTTCCGGGGCGGAGCGCGCGGCGCACGACGGAGGGGGCGATCGACATCCAGGCGGCGTGCGCCCCGGCCAGGTCGTCGCCCAGGCCGTCGACCAGCCGGCGCAGCCGCCGCACCATCCCCGCCGGCCCTCCGCCATGCCTCGCCGGAAGGGGCGCGAGCAGGGCCGCGAGCGCCGCGCGCAGGCGCGCGGGCAGCCGGGCGAGGGCGCCGTGGGCCGCCAGCGCCCGGTAGACGCGGTAGCCTCCGAACACCTCGTCGCCTCCATCTCCGGAGAGCGCCACCGTCAGGTCGCGGCGCGCCTGGCGCGCGATGAGCGACGAGGCCAGGGCGGAGGAGTCCGCGAACGGCTCGTCGAGGCCGTCCAGCACGGAGGGGATCTCCGCCTGCAGGCAGGCGGCGTCCACGAGGGTCTCGTGGTGGCGGGTGCCGAGGTGCCGCGCCGTGCGGCGGGCGCGCTCCGACTCGTCGAAGTAGCCGATCCCTTGGATGCCCATCGAGTAGGTGCGCGGCGGCTCCTCGCCGCCGCGGCGCATGAAGGCGACGACCGCCGCCGAATCGACCCCGCCCGAGAGGAAGGCGCCGAGAGGCACATCGGACTCCAGGCGGCGGCGCACGGCCGCTTCGAGGGCCTGACGCACCTCCTCGGCGGGGCGCGCCGGGGCGGGTCGCTCCAGCCGCTCCTCGAGCCGATAGTAGCGGCCGATCTCGGGATCCCGGCCGCGGCGGGCCAGGAGGAATGAGGCGTGCGGCAGCTTGCGCGCCGCGCGGTAGATGGTCCAGGGCGCCGGGATGAACCCGAAGGTCAAGTACAGCTCGACCGCCTCGGGGTCGATCTCCAGCGGCACTCCGCCATGGCGCGCCAGCGCCCCCAGCTCCGAGGCGAAGACCAGCAGGCCCCCGGCCAGCGCGTAGTAGAGAGGCTTCTCTCCGAACCTGTCACGGGCCAGGAGGAGGCTCCCATCCGCCTCCGACCAGAACGCCAGGGCGAACATGCCGTTGAAGCGCGCCAGCGCTTCCGGTCCCCAGGCGAGGAGCGCCTGCAGGACCACCTCGGTGTCCGAGCGCGAGCGGAAGCGCGCCCCGCGTCCCTCGAGATCGCGGCGCAGGTCGGCGGCGTTGTAGAGCTCCCCGTTGTAGACCAGCCAGCCGCGGCCAAGGGCGTCGCGCATCGGCTGGGCGGCGGCGGGGGTCAGGTCGATCACCCTGAGGCGGCGGTGCCCCAGGCCCAGGAGCGGCAGGCCACGCGTGGCCGGCCCCTCCGCTCCGACCATCACGACCGCGCCCTCGTCCGGGCCGCGGTGCGCCAGGGCGTCCGTCATGGCGCGGACATCCTCCCGGTGCACGGAGCGGCCATCCAGGGAGAGGGCGCCGGCGAGGCCGCACATGCGTCACGCCGCTCCGAGAAGCGATCGCAGGCAGGCCGCCGAGCGCTCCCAGGGATGGGCGGCGGCCCAGCGCCGCGCCGCCCGGCTCATCCGCGAGCGCTCGTCCGGATCGGCGAGCAGGCCCGCGGCGGCCCGCACGAAGGCCTCCGGGTCCTCGGGGGGGATGAGCAGGCCGCTCTGCCCGTCTTCGACCGCCTCGGGAACGCCCCCCGACTTCCCGGCGATGCAGGGCAGCCCATGGCTCGCCGCTTCGAGGAACGACAGGCCGAACCCCTCCAGCCCGTCGTACCCCCCGGTGGCGCGGCTGAGCTGCACAAAGAGCGTGGCCAGCGCGTAGTGGGCGGGAAGCTCCTCGGCCGGGACGCCGCCCGCGAACACCACCCGCGACGCCACGCCGGTCTCGCGGGCCAGGCGCTCGAGGCTTTCCCGGTGCTCCCCCCGTCCCACCACCAGGTAAGTGAGGGCTGGAAAGCGCTCCAGCAGGCGGGGCAGGCCGCGGATCACGGTGTCCTGCCCCTTCATCGGCACCAGGCGCGCCACCGTGAGCAGGACCGGGCCCTCTTCGATCCGGTAACGCTCGCGCAGCCCCGCGAGCCGCGCCTCCTCGACGGGCCGCGCCGGGTCGACCCCGAGCGGCAGGACGACGGCGCGCCGGGCGGCGCCGGGCAGCAGGCGCTCGAGCAGGCCGAGGGTGAAACCGCTGTTGGCCAGCACCACCTCGGCCCCCGACACGACCCAGCGGGCCATCCGTCCCCAGAGCGGCCGATCGTGGTAATCGGCCACGTCCGCGCCATGGACGATGACGGCGTAGGGGATCCCCGCCAGCCCGGCGAGGAGCCGGATCGGCGCGCCGAGCGACAGGAGCTGCCCGCAGACGATGTAGCGCACGCGGCGCCTGGCGAGCAAGGCGGCGATATGGGCGCCGGCGAGGAGGCTGCGCGCCAGGCGGCGCGGCACGCCGCCATGCTCCGGCAGCCAGCGCCGGACCACCGGCACCGCCAGCCGCCCGTCCACGGCGGCGTCGCCCGGCGCGCGGGGGGCCAGCACCAGCGCCTCCTCGGGCCGCAGGTGGCGGGCCAGTGCGTGGTACAGGGTGGCCTCCCCTCCGAGCAGCGGTGGGAAGTCGTTGACCGCCAGAAGGACGACGGCGCTCATGCCTCGGGTGGGCGGCCCGGAGGGCCGGGGCGCGCCCGGATCGCCGCCGTCTCGAGGACGGCCACGACCAGAAGGACGAGGGCGCCGTGCACCAGGAAGAGCACCGCCTCGCCGCTCTTGCCGTGGCGCAGACCCAGGGCCGACAGGCCGACTCCGAGAGCCAGGGCGAGGATCAGCACCAGCGCGCGGCGCGGGCTTCCGAGCAGGTCGGTGAAACGATGGTGGATGTGGTCGCGGCCCACGTAGTCGATCCACTGGCGGAAGCCGCGCACCTTGCCCGAGGCGACGCGCGACACGGTGGTCCGCACCATGTCGTAGATCAGGACGCTGAAGATCAGGACCGGCGCGGCCAGGGCGACGAGCGGGTCCCCCTCGGCCCAGTCCTCCTTGATCGCCAGGGCCGCCAGAAGGAACCCGATGCTGGCGCTGCCGGAGTCGCCGAGGAAGATCGAAGCGGGGCGGCCGACCCTCAGGTTATGGGGCAGGAAGCCGAGCAGCGCCCCGACCAGGGCGGCGCAGACCTGCACCAGCCCCGTCTGGCCGCTGCCGCGCCCCACCAAGGCGAGGAGCAGGGCGATGAGGCCGCCCAGGGAGACCGCCAGGCCGTCGATGCCGTCGATGAAGTTGTAGGCGTTGGTGATGCCGACGATCCAGAGCACCGAGAGCGCCACGTTGACCGTCGCGCCCGCCGGTCCGGGGAGCAGGTCGAGGCGCACCCCCGCGGCGATCACCGCGACGGCGCAGAGGACCTGGAGGCCCAGGCGCACGGGCGCCGACAGGCCGCGGGTGTCGTCCACCGCGCCCGCGAGCATGAGCAGGAGCGCCGCCACGGCGATCGCCAGCAGCTCGTGATCGACCAGGGGCCGCTGGCCGAGCGCCAGGACGAAGCCGGCGATCACCGCCACCCCGCCCAGCTTCGGGGTGGCCGCGCCGTGCTGCTTGCGCTCGTCCGGGCGGTCGAGCGCGCCGGTGCGCTCGGCCAGAAGGCGGACGAAGGGGGTCAGGCCGAAGGCGACCAGGAAGGCGACCGCTCCCGACTCGGGGATCCCCGGGGCCGGCCGGTGCCCCATGAGCCAGATGGCCACCGCGACGAGCGCTAGGGCCGGCATTGCGTCACCTCGCGGATCACCCGCGCCACCTCGGCCTCGGTGAGGGCGGGGTAGAGCGGCAGGGAGACCAGCTCCTTCCGGGCGCCTTCCGTGGCGGGGAAGGACCCGGGCGATGAGGCCAGCCGGTGCAGCGGGAGGAAGACGGGGTGGCGGGCCGCGACGCCCCGCCGGTTGAGCCGCGCGATGAACGCCTCCGCCTCCGGCACGCGCACCAGGTAGCGGTAGGGCACGGGGCGCGCGCCGTCGGGGGCCGCCGGGCGCCGCAGGCCGAGCGGCGCGAAGGCCTGGTCGTACGACGCGGCGATGGCGGCGCGGCGCGCCACGAACTCGCGCAGGCGGCCCAGCTGCGCGCAGGCGATGGCGGCGTGCAGGTCGCCCATGAGCCCGTTCACCCGCGCCGCGTCCCGTTCCTTTTCGTCGTGCCCGGCCAGGTCGCGGGCGGCCCGCACGAGCGACGCCTGGGACGAGGCGAGGGCCCCGCCCGGCCCGCCGCAGGTGACCATCTTGGTGGGGCCGAACGAGAAGACACCGGCGTCCCCGCGCGCCCCCACGGGCCGATCGACCGAGATCGCGCCCAGCGCCTGCGCGCAGTCCTCCACGACGAGCCAGCCGCGCGCGCGGAACGGCTCGACGCGAGCCGGCAGACCGAAGGGATGAACCAGGATCGCGGCCCTCGGGGGATGGGAGCCCGCGCGCCGCGCCACGTCGTCGGCATCGAGGGCGAGGGTGGCGGGGTCGATGTCGCACACCAGGGGCTCGGCCCCCGCGGCGCGCACGGCGTGCAGCAGGGCGGCGCAGGCGTAGCTGGGCAGGGCGACGCGGTCGCGGGGCGTCAGGCCCAGGACGCGCAGGGCGAGGGCGAGGGCCAGCGTGCCCGAGGACAGGGCCACCGCGTCGGCCGCGTCGGAAAGCCTCGCGACCAGCGCCTCGCAGCGGGCGGCCTCGGCGCCGGGAGCGAGGCGGGCGGCGCGCAGGACCCGCAGGGCGGCCTCTTCCTCCTCGCCGCCGAGGCAGGGACGGGAGTGCGGCACCAGGCCGCGGCCGGAGGTGAGCGCGCGGGCGGAGGAGGCGGTCACCGGCGCTCCCCCTTGCGTGTCGTGCCGGCCCTCCCGGGTCCTATGCCGCCGTCGGTGATGTTGATGAACAGGCGCAGGGGGGCGAACCCCTCCGCCCAGCGCACGCGCCCCTGGACGCCGCGGAAGTGGGCCGAGGCCTGGGCGATCTCGCAGATCGGAGTGGACTCGATGCGGGTGCGCGACACCTGGCTCCGGTGCCGGCGCAGCGACTCGATCTTGCGCTCGATCTCGCCGCCGATGTCGATGAACACCGTCGGGGTGAAGTTCACCGTCGTCGGCCCCTCGTAGAACAGGACGTTGCGCGTGTAGCGCGTGGCGGAGATGGCGGCCCGCGCCACCTCGCGGTGGTCCTGATGCGTGTCCTCGGGGAAATTGACGAAGATGAAGTCGGGATCGAGCGTGTGCATCACCCTCTCCATCCGATCGATGAGCCGCCGCACCGAAGGCAGGAGGGTGTCGCGGTACCCGCCCCAGTGCACCCGGCGCGCGCCCAGGACGCGCGCCGCCTCGATCTGCTCCCGCCGCCGCGTGCGGGCGCGCCCGCCGCGCGCGCCGTCGGTCATCACCAGGAGGTCGATGCGGGCTCCCTTGGCGGCGTACTTGATGAGCGTCCCGCCGCAGCCGAACTCCACGTCGTCCGGATGGGCGCCGATCGCCAGGATGTTCATACCGCCACCTCCCGGCTCTCCCGCAGGCGGCGGATCGCCCCGCGCCCCAGGTTCATCAGGATGTCGACCGCGGAGAGGTTCGGCTCGAAACCGTCGTGCACCTGGCGATAGGTGGGATGGCGGAAGCCCTGGAACTCCACCCGGATGCCCGCGCGGCGATAGGCCTCCAGGTCCATGTACGCCTCGCCGCCGTCGCCCGCCAGGTACGTCGAGCAGCCGAGGCGGCCGCACAGCGCGATCAGGCGCTCATTCGCCCCGGGATCGGCGGGAAGGTCCGCGAGGGTGGAGGCGAGGAGGATCGGCGTGCGCACGCCCAGCAGGCCCGCCAGGACCGTCACGGTGCGTATGTTGAGGGCCGCCAGGTTCGGGAACGACTCCTCGAGCAGGGCCTCGAGCGCAGGCAGGACGGTGTCGCGGAAAGGGGCGCGGGCGTACTGCTGGCGTAAGCCTTCGCGATGCTTGCGCCGCCAGGAGGAGCGCTCGTCGATGGTCACCTCGTCGAGGGCCATCGGGAAGCGGTGGTGCACCGGGACGGTCAGCCACTGCCATCCCTGGGAGGTGCGGATGCGGTTGCGGTTCTGCCACTCGTTCTTCTTGAACTGCACCGTGTCGAGCAGCACGAAGCGGTCCACCCGGTCCATCTTGTCGAAGTAGCCGAGCCAGGGCAGGTACTGGGGCTGATGCGCCGCGAGCCTCATGCCGCCTCCTGGCGCGCTGCCACGAAGATCGGGTTGGCGATCAGCCGGTACGGGTAGGCCCCCTCGAGATCGAGACGGTAGAACGTCGCGCCTCCCGGGTCATCCTCCACTTCGGCGCTGAAGGGGGGCACCACCCGCCGGGTCCAGATCACCGCGCCCCCGCGCACCAGCCGCGCGGTGACGGCGCCGCCGCCCCCGCCGACCGCGAAGCGCACCGACAGCGGCCCTGATGGCAAAGGCAGCGCGCCGCCGGCGCCCGCGCTCCGCCCCCGGGCGGCGAGGCTGAAGGAGAGAAGCCGCAGAGGCGGCGCGCCCGAAGGCGTCCAGCGGGCATAGAGGCGTCCGGCCCGCAGGGCCTCGAGGATCCCGGCATGGGTGCTTTGCCGCACCTGGAAGACGGTCTGCAGGATCCCGAAGTCGACGGCCGGTGGCGCGTGGTGCTCGTCCAGCTCCGCGATGGCCCGGGGCGGATGGGCGCGGCGGCCGGCCACGAAGTCCGACAGCGCCTGGTCCCAGATTCCGCCGGGCGGCAGGAGCTCTTTCACCCCTTCGGGGAGGGCCGCGAAGCCGTCGGCGTCCGTCTCGCGCACCAGGGCCGGGTAAGGGGCGGTGAACAGGTGGACGCCCTGCAGGGTGTCCTCCGCGCGCGCCTCGGGATGGGCCCAGACGGTGATCCCCCCGCGGGCGCGCACCGCATCGATCATGGCCTGGAACGGGGCCGCGCCCGGATCGGGGCCGACCGGGCTGTAACGTTCGATCCGGAACGGGAAGCCGGCGACAAGGGCCGCCAGGGCGGCGATCCCGATCAGGATCGCTCCCAGGTGACGCCTTCGCTGGCGCAGCCGGAAGGCGCCCAGGCGCGCCTCCTCGTATCCTGGGCGCGCCAGGCGGCGCGCCGACCAGGCCAGCGCCGCGGCGGGCAGCAGGTAGAGCAGCGACCAGGGTCCGTAGATCCAGGCGGCGCGATTGCCGGCGGCCGGCAGGAGCGCGAGTCCGGCCGAGTCGTCGATCCCCAGGACGAGCAGGTGCCGGTGCCACCCCTGGAGCTCCAGGCTCCCTGCGAGCGGCGAGCCGCCGAAGCGCGAATAGGGGCTGGTCTCCACGCCGGGCAGCACCAGCGTTCCGGGCGCCTCGCCCTCGGCGCGCGCCAGGGCCGTGAGGTACCGGGCGACGCCGTGAGAGAGCACCGACGGGCGCGACACCGCCACCCCCATCACGTTGCCCAGCGGCCACGGCGCGTAGCGAACCCGTTGCAGGAGGTGGTCCGTCAGCACGATGGCGTCGACTCCGGCGGCGCGCGCGGCGCGGGCCATCACGGCGGGCGAGGCGGCCCCGTCGGAGAAGGTCGAGTGCAGATGGATCACCGCGACCAGGTCGGTCAGCCCCGTTTCATCCTGGGCGAGGGCCGGAGGGGCGGCCAGCAGGAGGCAGGCGAGAAGACCTCGCGGTAGACCTCGAGCAGCGTCCGCACCATGCGCCCGGCGCCGAAGGCGAGCGCGCGGCCCCGGGCGCGCCGCGCGAGAGCGGCGGCCAGCGCCTCATCGTCCGCCAGGCGTCCGATCGCCAGCGCGATCGCCTCCGGGTCGCCCGGAGGGATCAGCAGCCCGCAGCCTCCTTCCTCGAGGACCTCCGGCACCCCGCCCACGGCGGAGGCCACGACCGGCAGGCCGGTCGCCATCGCCTCGACCAGCGCCCGGCCCATCCCCTCGTTGCGCGAGGCGAGGACGAAGAGATCGAAGGCGGGCAGCACCGATCCCGGCGCCACCCAGGCGCCGCCGATCGTCACCCTGTCGCGAAGGCCCGAGGCCCGCGCCAGCTCCCCCAGGGAGGCGCGCAGCGGGCCGTCGCCCCCCAGGAAGAGACGCAGGCGCGGCCGCCGCGCGGCCGCCAGGAGGAAGCCCCGCAGCAGGTCCCCGGCTCCCTTGATCGCCTCGAGACGGCCCAGGCTGCCGACCACGAAGTCATCCGCCCGGTAGCCGAGCCGCGCGCGGCAGGCGTCGCGCCCCTGCCGCGCCCGGCGGCAGGGACGCAGGTCGATCCCCGAGCGCACCACCCGGAAGCCGCCCGGCCTTCCGATGCCGCGGCCGAGGTGCTCCTCGGCGCCCCGCCAGGAGAGCGCGATTTGCAGGCGCGCCAGAGGCGCGAGCAGCCGCTCGGCGAGCACCACCAGGGCGCTCCCCAGCCGGCCGTAGTAGCCGTAGAAGAGATGGCCATGCGGCTGGTGCACCACGGTGCGGCGCCGGCCGAGAAGCGCCGCCGCCAGCCGCCCCAGCGCGCCGGCCTTCGAGGTGTGCGTGTGGAGGACGTCGCACGGCTCGGCCCGCAGGAGGCGGACGATCGCCACCAGGGCCCTGGCGTCGTCGATCGGGCACGGCCGGCGCGCCAGCGTGGGGATCTCCACCAGCCGCAGGCGCGGTTGCCTTCGGGCCGCCTCGAGAAGCAGGCTGGGCTCCCGGCTCGGCCCGCTGGCGACGGTGACGCGGTGGCCGCGGCGCGCGGCGCCCAGCGCCTGCAGGAGCGTGCAGTCGGATGAGCCGCCGCGCTCCAGGCGGGTGATCAGGTGCACCACGGAGAGCGGGCGCGCGCGGGGCACGCCCGACGGCTCCGGCGGCCGGTGGCCGCCCGGGTGGCGCAGCGCGGCCGTGGCGGTCATCGGGCCTCCGGCAGGACGAGACGCGAGGCGAGGGCGGCCTCCGCTTCACGCAGGACCTCCTCGGGCTCGATGGCGCGCAGGCAGGTGTGGTGCCAGCACCGCCCTCGATCGCAGGGAGAGCAGGGGAGGTCGCGCCGCAGGACACGATCGGCGGGGCCGCGCGGCGAGAAACGCGCCGGGTCGGTCGGACCCATCAACGACACGGTGGGCAGGCCGAGCGCCGTCGCCACGTGCAGCGGGCCCGAGTTGTTGCCGATGAAGAGGTCGCACGAGGCCAGGCAGGCCATCAGGCCGCGCACCGGCAGCGCCCCGAGCGCGAGGGCGTCGGGGGTGGCGGCGCAGATGCGGCGCACCAGGTCGTCCTCGCCCGGCCCCGCCATCACGATGCAGGCGGCGCCGGTCCGTCCGGTCAGCTCGGAGATCAGATCCGCGAACCGTTCGGGGCCCCAGCGCTGGGAGGGGTAGTGACCGCCCGGGTGGAGGGCGACCCGCGGCGACGCCGCCCCCAGGCCGGCGAGGCGGCTCTGGGCCTCGCCCTTCTCCTGAGCGGTGACGTAGAGCGAAGGACAGGCCGCGACCGGGGTCGCGCCCAGGGCGGCGATCAGGTCGCGGTTCAGGTCCACCACGTGGCGGGCCGGGTCGGCCCATGGCCCCTTGAGGTTGAAGCAGGCTTGGCGGCCGGCGGCGCCGAAGCCGATGCGGTAGCGGGCCCGCGAGCGGTTCACCAGCAGGGCGCCGCGCAGCGCGGCGTCGGGCGTGAAGTCGATCGCCAGGTCGAAGCGGCCGACGAGGTCGCGCGGCAGGCCTGCGGCTCCCAGCGGCACGCGGCGATCCACGCCGGGATGGGCCTCGAGAAGCGCCAGCGGCGCGGGCGGCGCCAGGACGGTGATCTCGGCGTTCTTGAAGTGACGGCGCAGATCCAGGAGGGAGGCTGCGGTGAGCGCCATGTCGCCCAGCCTGTCGGTGCGGACCACCAGGATGCGCCCCACGCGCGAAGGCGACGGCGGCGCGCTCCGGCGCCATCGCAAGAGGCCGAGGGTGAAGAGGGCCGGGGCGCGGGCGGAGAGGAGCGCGCGCCGCACCAGACGCCGCAGCCGGTCGGGGATCATCCGGTCGCGCGGCAGGCGGATCTCGAAGCGCACGCGGGCGCCGTGGAGCGCGCTCATCGCGGGGCCCTCGCGAAGGCGACGATGGCATCGGTCAGGATGCGGCCGCAGAGGCGCGACAGCAGCGCGGCGACGGCGTCGAGAGCCCTCTTGGCCGGCGCCAGGGCGCAGCGGTCGGCCTCGACCCGCACGGCCAGGAAACCGTGGCGCTCCAGCGCCCGGGTCAGGGTCACCGGGCTGAAATGGCTGAGGTGCGGTTCACGCGCCCCGTCCTCGTAGAGCGGCAGCGGGCGGCGCCGCACCACGCGGTAGGCGGCGCGCATCGGCAGGTTGTCCAGGTTCGGCACCGCCGCGACCAGGAGCCCGCCGGGCGCCAGTCGCCGGCGGACCGCTTCGAGCATGGCGCCGGGCCCGGCGAGGTGCTCGAGCACGTGCCAGAGCGTGATGACGTCGAAGGGCCCGCGCAGCACGCGCTCGCGGGACAGGTCGCCGACGGCCACCGGGCGCCCCAGCCGCAAGGAAGCGCGCCGCGCCCCCTCGGGGGAGAACTCGATCCCCTCCGCCGCCCACCCGGCCTGACGCGCGATCGACAGGAACAGCCCATCGCCGCACCCGACGTCGAGCAGGGAGCCGATCGGGGCCCTCAGCGCGATCTGCCGCAGGCGGCGCCTCCAGAGCGCCGTGCGAGGGACCTCCTCGCGCGCCTGCCAGGGCTCGTAGTACTCCGGACCGTAGGCCGAAGGGGAGAGTGCGGCGCCGGGGAGCGGGTCGATGAAGACCAGATCGCAGGCGGTGCAGCGGACCGGACGCGGCCGGAGCGGACCGGCCCGGCCGGCGGCCGCGCCGCCGGTGAACAGGCGCACGCCGCAGGCCGGGCAGGGGCGGGTGGGCGGAAGAGGCGAGCCGCGCCGGCCGGGGGACCCCCTCATCGCGCCGTCTCCCGGGGCGCCCGGACCGCCTCTCCCGGGCCGCGCAGCAGCTCGCCGTACACCGCCGTCACCCGGCGCACCATGGCCTCCAGGGCGAACAGCGTCACCGCCTGCTTGAAGCCGGCCCCGGCCAGGCGCAGCCGGAGGTCGGCGTCGCGCGCGACCCGCGCCGCCGCGGCGCCCAGGGCGGCCGGGTCGTGCGGCGGGACCAGCAGGCCGCTCACGCCCGACTCGATCACCTCGGGGACGCCCCCCACCGCCGCCGCCACCACCGGGACGCCCGCCAGCAGCGCCTCGATCAGCACGCGCGGCAGGGCCTCGTGATGCGAAGGGTGCAGGATCACGTCGAAGGCCCGCAGCAGACGCGCCGCCTCGGGTCTGTCTCCCAGGAAGAGGACCGCCCCGGATAGCCCCATGGAGGCGGCGCGCAGCCGTCCGTTGAGCGACGGCGGGGCGGCGGGGTCCTCCGGGCCCAGGAAGGCGAGCAGCGCGCCGGGCGCCGCCCGGCGCAGGGCCGGGAGCGCCGCCAGGGCGTCGTCGCATCCCTTGTCCCGCTCCACGCGCCCCACCACGCCGGCGACGAATCGGTCGGGGGGCAGGTCGAGCGACAGCCGCGCCGCCGCCCGCTCGAGGAAGGGGATCGGGGGAAGCCCCGTGTGCACCACGCGCACCTTGCGGGAAGCGCGCAGCGCGGCGCTGCGGCGGGCGGCGGCCCGCGACACGGCGAGGGCCGCGTCGCTCAGCAGCAGAAGCGCGCGGTCGGCCAGGGCGGACGAAGGGCGCGAGGCCCGAACGTGCCAGACGTGGCGGCAGCGGGCGATACGGGAAGCCAGTCCCGCGTAGAGGGCCGCGCGGGGAGAGTCGCTGTGCAGCAGGGCGATCGAGCGCCCGCGCACCAGGCGCACCAGGCCGCGCAGCGCGCGGGCCGCCTGGATGAACCGGGCGCCGCGCAGCGGGGGGAGCGGCAGGGACACCCAGGCGACGCCCCCCTGCTGCAGTGCGGTGGCCAGAGGGCCCGGTCCGGGCAGCACGGCGAGCGGCTCGAAGGCGCCGCCCCGCAGCGCCACCGCCAGATCGAGCAGGCTGCGCTGTCCGCCGCCGAAGAAGTCGGAGCGTTCGCTCACGAGGGCGACGCGCGGGTCACGCGGCACGGCGCTCACCGAGGGCCTCCTCGTAGACCGATTCGACGCGCCGGGCCATCTCGCGGGCGCGGAACAGGGCCGCGATCCGGAGGCGCCCGGCTTCCCCGAAGGATCGGCCGGCGTCGGGGCGGTCGAGCACGCTGCGGATCGCGCCGCCCAGGGCGGCCGCATCGCGAGGCGGCACGAGCAGTCCGGTGCGGCCGTCCTCGATCGCCTCGGGCAGCCCTCCGACGCGCGTCGCCACCACGGGGCGCCCCGCGTCCATCGCCTCCAGGGCCGCGAGCCCGAGCCCCTCGCGCTCGACCGACGGGACGACCACCAGGTCGAAGGCGGGCAGGAGCCGGCGCACGTCCGGGCGCGCCCCGAGGAAGACCACGCGCGACGCCATCCCGCACGCGGCCGCCAGGGCCTCGAGTCGGGGCCGCTCGGGACCGTCTCCGACCAGGACCAGCGTTCCCGCGAAGGAATCTCCGAGGAGCGCGCCGGCGCGCAGCAGGTGCTCCTGCCCCTTGTGCGGCGCCAGCCCCCCGACGCAAGCGACCAGGGGAGGCGCAAGGTCGGCGCCCAGGAGCCGCAGCGCCTCCGGGCGCGTCACCTGGGGAGGCGGCTCGATGCCGTTCAGGACGGTGAGCGTCAGCTCGCGGGAGAGCCCCAGGTCCTCGTGGGCGTGGCGTTCCACGGCCCGCGAGCAGCAGAGGACGCGGTCCGTGACCCGGGCCAGGAGGCGTTCCAGGCGGCGGTGGCGCGCGGCGAGCCTGCCGTCGGCGGTGTGCAGGTGATGCACCACGGCGGGGATTCCCGACCACCAGGCGGCGGCGCGCGCCAGCACGCCGGCGAAGTGTCCGTGGGAGTGGACCACGTCGGCCCGCGCCGCCTTGAGGGCGCGCGCGGCGCGCAGCACGTCCCCGGCGTAGTAGCTCCGCAGGCCCAGCACGCGCACCGGGGTCCCTTCTGACTCGATCTCCGCCGCCATCGGGCCGCCGCGCACGGCGCAGACGATCTCCAGGCCGTAGCGCGCCCGCTCCGCGTTCCTGGCCAGGGCCTGGACCACGCGCTCGAGCCCGCCCAGGCCCAGGTCTTCCACCAGGTGCACCACGCGCACCTGGCTCATCGGCCGCTCCCGCCGGCGGCGCGGGGCTGCGTGGAGACGGCGCCGGCCCGGGAGGGAAGGGCCATGCCGCGGAAGGCGGGGTCGAGCAGGGCCCGCGCGCGATGCAGGTAGGTGTGCGATGCCAGCACGGCGGCGCGGCCCCGCTCCGCGATCGCCCGGCGACGGTCCTCGTCGCGCAGCGCCTCCTCGACCCGCGCCCGCAGCTCCTCGCCGCCCGAGAAGGTCGCGAGGTGCTCGCCGTCGCGGAACAGGCGCAGGAGGTCGCCCTGGCGGTTCGCGACCTGGTAGGCGCCGCAGGCGAGGATCTCGAACGCCCGCGTGTTGGCCAGGTCACCGGAGACCTCGGGCGGGCCGAACGCGCCGTAATGGATGTTCAGCGCCACGCGGCTCCCGGCGTAGAGAAGGCGCCACTGGGCGGGCCGCAGCGCCGCGCCGCGGACCATGGGGGCCACAAAGGCGTCGTCGCGCGCCCGTTCCCAGCCCGGCCCCCAGACGCCGACCGGCAGTCCGCGCAGGAAGCGCAGGAGGACCTGCCGTTCGGGATAGTGCGAGCCGACGAAGACCACCGCGGGCGCGCCCGCCTCGCTCCGCCGGGGGGCGCCGGGATGGTGCGACTCGGGGTCGCAGGCGAACGGCAGCCAGCCGGCGTGGCCGTGGCCCGCCTCGCGGTGCCTGGCGGCCGCGTAGGACGACCCGAGGTAGAAGGCGTCGTAGGCGGGCGCGGCCCGGAGCCCGGCCTCGAACTCGGCCGGGAAGTCGGAGAACCAGTTGACGCAGCGCGCTCCCTCCCGGCGGGCGCGCTCGATGGTGTCGGGCCCCAGCGCCATTCCCTGGTTGACCAGCGCGAGCTCGATCCCAAAACACCGCACCTGCCGCAGGAAGCGCTCGTTGAGCCGCCCGCGGTCCCAGCGCGCCAGCCGGGAGGAGCGGGCGCGGAGGCGTCCCGGAAGCAGGAAGCCCCGGTGATCGAACCGGTGCACCTCGTGACCCAGGCGGAGCAGGGCCGCCGCGAGGTATTCGGGAAGCGCCTCGAAGGCCGGGTTGAAGGCTCCGGAGAGCAGGATCCTCACGGCGCCCCTCCGCTGGGGCGCAGCGCCGCGAGGTCGTCCCAGCGGACGCCGCCCGCCAGGAAGGCGACGAGCGTGGTGAAGGCCAGGAGCGCCGACGCCTCGGGCAGCAGGCGGACCAGCGCCTCGGCGCGGCCGCTCAGGACGGCCGCGGGCGCCGTGGCGAAGAGGCGGGGAGCCAGGCCCGCGATCAGCCCCGCCGCCCCCGCGATGAGAGGGCCGGCCAGGGAACGCCGCAGAAGGCCGCCGAAGAGGTCCCGCTCCCAACGCAGCGCCCCGGCCGCCACGATCCCGGCCGCCAGAATGGCCGCTGCGAGCGCCGCGCCGGCGACCCCCGCCGCGCCGAGGAACGGCGCCAGCGCGATGGCCAGCGACAGATGCAGGAGCGAGCCGAGGCACGAGGCGGTGGTCTCGATCCCGGGGCGGCCTACGCCGCGCAGCAGGAGGCGGGTGGGGGAGACCAGCAGGGACACGGCCAGCGCGAGGGCGAGCAGGCGGGCGCTCGCGGACGCTCCGGCCGGCGCCGCCCGGCCCGCCCAGGCCACCAGGAGCGCCGGAGCGTCGACCAGGACGAGCGCCGCGCACGGCAGCACCATGAGCGCCACGTAGCGAGTGGCGCGATCCGCCAGCAGGCGCAGGCGGTCGCGGTCGCCCAGCGCCTCGAGCCGGCCGGCGAGCGGCTGCACCACCGGGAGCGGCAGGGTGCCGACGATCTGCAGCGCGCCGGCCACGCGCGCGCCGAGGTCGTACGCGCCGGCGACGGCCAGCCCCGGGCCGAGCGCCAGGGCGACGTTGGGGGCGCGCGCCGCGAGGATCTCCGCGGCGCGGGTCGCCTGCAGGCGGAGGCCGAAAGACAGCATCTCCTTCCAGTCCTGGCGGCGCGCCAGGAACGGCCTCACCCGCAGCCGGGGACAGAGGCGGTGCGCCGTGACCCCTTCGGCCGCCGAGGCGAGCGCGGCGCAGAAGAGCGAGCTCATGGCCATGCCCGGCAATCCCCACCCGGCGAAAAGGCAGGCGGCGGAGAGGCCCCCTTCGAGCAGCGACGCGCCGGCGCCGATGCGCCCCAGAAGATCGATCCGCTGCGCGCCCGCGATGACGCCCCGGTAGGCCGAGAGGATCATGCGCAGGAGGACGGTGGCGAGCGTGCAGGCGAGCAAACGCGGGGCCTGGGACGACAGCGGGCCTGGCGGCACCAGGAAGTGCAGCCCGCGCGGGCCGGCCAGTAGGGCGGCGCCCGCCACCAGGCACGCCAGCCCGAGATGAAATCCGGTCCCGGCGGCCACGGTGCCGTTCAGGCCCTCGGCATCCCCCGTGGCGATGGCCCGCGAAGTGAAGCGGGCGTAGGAGGGGCCGATGCCGAGGTCGAGGACCCCGGCGGCGTGGGCCAGCGACCAGCAGGCGCCCCACAGCCCCAGCCCCTCGATCCCCGCCACGCGCACCACGAGCGGCGTCAGGAGGAATCCGACCAGGGCCCCCGCGGCCGACTCCACGCCGGTCCAGGCGACGCCGCGCACGGCGCTGCGCCGCTCGCCGGCGGCGGGCGCCTGACGCTCCGGTGCCGCGCCCGGGGAGCGGCTCATGCCGGCTCCTCCAGCGAAGGCGCGGCGACGCACAGCCCGGCGAGCAGCCAGAACGGCTCCATGATGCGGATGAGCATGAAGGTGTTGGTGCCGATGGCATGCGCCAGAAGGCCCGCCAGCGCCGCCGTCATCCCCAGGCCCAGGCCACGATGCAGCGGGTCCTTGAGGAGGCGGAAGGCCCGGTAGAAGGCGGTCCCGGCGGTGCCCAGCAGCAGGGCGAAGTCGCTGAAGCCGAGGAGGCCCAGCTCGACCAGGACGCGGAAGTACTGGGCGTCGAGGAACCCGTAACCGGTGACCCCCCAGCCGGCGATCGGGTGCCGCACGAACCCGACCAGGGCGCCGCCCCACGAGGAGATGCGCGCCGAAGCGGAAGAGTCGAGCCGCACGTGGCCGACGGAGAGGGTGCCGTGCTCCTCGCCCTGAAAGGTGTACAGCAGGCGGTCCTCCACTTTCTGCGGCTGGAGGAAGAAGAGCAGGGCGGCGGCCACGATGGCGGCGGCGGCCAGCCGGCGCCGCGCCGCGCTCAGCGTCAGGAGCGCGCCCAGCGACACGACGAGGGCGATCCACGAGCTGCGGGACAGGGTGGCGAGCAACGGCGGGACGGTGGCCGCCGCCAGGACGGCGCAGGAGCGCTTCCAGATCCGCTCGGGGATGGTCAGCGCCAGGCCGCTGCTGAGGCTGAAGATCAGGACCAGGTAGCCGCCCAGCGTGTTCGGCTCCCCCTCGCTTCCCTCGAACGGGGCCGAGGGACGGATCCCCTGCGGGATCTGCCAGTAGGCGTAGGCGGTGATCAGGGCGCCGGTGATCAGCACCGCCACCAGGAGGCGGCGCAGCTGCGTCTGGCTGCCGACGTAGTTGACCGTGATGAAGAAGATGATGAAGTACTCCACGTATTTCGCCACGAAGCAGAGACCCACGAGCGGCGCGACGCGTCCGGCCTCGATGCCCAGGAGCGTGGAGAAGAGACAGCAGGCGCAATAGGCGAAGATGAGCGCGTTCAACCGGGTGCGGCGCACCGCTCCGAGGTCCTTGTGAATCGCCATGCGCGCCATCCAGGCCAACCCGACCAGGAGGAGCACCAGGTCCTCGGTGCGCAGCGTCAAGGAGCGGCTCGCTTCGAGGCTCGTCCCGCCCCCTCCGCCCAGACCGATCTCCGGCGAGAAGAGCATCGAGACGATCAGGATGACCAGCCCGGCCTCGGCGTGCAGGAGCGTGGCCAGGAACAGGATGGCGGCCAGGGTGGCGAGCAGCGGCGCCTGGGGGGGCGCCTCGGCGATCCAGAGGGAGAGAGGGAGGAGGAGCGCTCCGAGGGCGGCGGCCAGGGTCGCCTTCCGGAGCGGGAGGGAGGGGGTGGAATCGGGCATGGCCCCGGCCCCCTAGCGCTTGCCGGCGGCAGCGATCGTCGGCCCCGAGGCCGGCGCCTCGTCCCCCGGGTCCCTCTGTTCGCGGACCTTCGGCGCGTAGCGCTCGTAGATGTACTGCATCTCGGGGGTCGTGCTGACCTCGGCCTTGATGTCGTTCAGCACGATGCCGCGGATGGCGGCGCGCACGTTGTCCAGGTGCGACTTGGCGCGCTTGAGGACGGCGCGGCCGATGCGGCCGGTCTGGTAGACCAGCACCACGCCGTCCACGCGCGTCGAGAGGATGACGGCGTCGGTGACCGGCAGGACCGGCGGCGCGTCGATCAGGATGACGTCGAAGCGCGAGGCGACCTCGACGATGAAGTCGTTGAGCAGCGGAGACCCCAGCAGCTCGGACGGGTTGGGGGGCAGGGCGCCCGCCGTCAGGATGTGCAGGTTCTCGAGCCCCGCCGACGACAGCATCGAGCGCATGTCGATGCGCCCCAGGAAGACGTCCGAGAAACGGTGCAGGACGTCGTCCAGGCGCGCCATGCCGAGCGCCACGTGCGTGAAGCCGGGCTCGCGCGGCACGCCGAAAAGACGATTGACGGCCGGGGAGCGCAGGTCGCAGTCCCAGATCAGGGTCTTCTTGCCCATCTGCGCCATGGCCACGCCGAGGTTGGCCACGGTCGTCGACTTCCCTTCGCTGGGCGACGCCGAGGTGAACAGGAAAGTCCGGCCCGCCTTGCCGATGCGCGAGAACTCGAGGTTGGTGCGCAGGGCGCGGAAGGCCTCGGCCACCGGAGACTGCGGCGCGAACTGCGTCACCAGGGAGGCGAAGCCCTCGAGGGTGGGGTCGTTGGCCAGCGCCGGGTTGACCTTCATGATGTCGCGCCGGGTAGCCTCGAAGTCGATGTGGGGCACGACGCCGATCACCGAGAGGCCCAGGTACTCCTCGACATCCTCGATGCTGCCGATCGAGGTGTCGAGGCTCTCGACCACGAAGGCCGCGACCAGCCCGAGCAGCAGCCCGACCATGAGGCCGATCAGGGAGCGCAGCAGGCGGCCCGGCGCGTGGCGGGGAGTGGCCCGGGTGGCGCTCTCCACGACGGACAGCTCCTGCACCTTGTCGGCCTCCTTGATGAGGGCCTCCTGGTGCTTGCGCATCAGCATCTCGTACGCCTCGGCGTTCACCTGCACCTCGCGCTGCAGCTGCAGGAGCGTCTGCTCGGCGCGCGGGAAGCGGGCCAGCTTGGCGTCGAGCTCCTTCTTGCGCTCGAGCGACAGGCCCAGCGCCGTGCGCGTCTCGCGCCGCAGCCGCTCGGTGAGGCGGTCGATCTGCTCCTGCGCCGAGCGCACCTCGGGGGCATCGTCCTTCTGGAAGGCGAGCAGCTGGCGCTTGTGGTCCTCCAGCTTGGCGAGCTCGGCGCGGGCGCCGGCGAGGCCTTCCTCGGGGAGGTCGACCAGCAGCAGCTCGGGGGAGGAGCCGGGGTCGCCGGGCTGCTCGAGCAGCGCCGCCAGGCCCTGGAGCGCCACGACGCGCGCCTCGGTCCGGCCCGCCTCGTCCTGGAAGTACTGGACCTCCTTGGCGTCCGGCATGCTGGCGCCGACGTTCGCCTCCTTGAAGCGCGTCAGGCGCTCCTCGGACGAGCGCAGGCGGTCGGCCACCGCGCCGACCTGCGACTGCACGAACTCGCGCGCCTCGATCGCCTGCCGGTTGCGCTCGAAGGTATGGCGTAGGATGTATTCCTCCATGACGGCGTTGGCGACCTGCACCGCCTCGTCGGCTGAAGGGCAGGCGCTGCGGATCTCGATCAGGCTGGTGTTCTCGATCGGCTTGGCGCCGTAGCCGGCCAGGAACGCGTCCAGCGCGGCCGACAGCGCCTTGTCCTCGAGGACCGAATCGACCGTGGCCGTGGCCGGGATGCGCCCCAGCTTCTGCGCGGCCTTCAGGGCGACCGGCTTGCTGGTGATGATCTGCGCCTGCGTCGCCAGGTCGTCGCCGGGGCTCCAGCTGAAGGCCTCGAGGAACAGGCCGGTGATGCTGTCGGTACGCGTCCATTTGACCCGGGCGCTCGCCTCGTAGAGCGGCCGCGCACGCGGCGTCAGGAGCAGGGTCAGGGTGCCGAGGGCCAGGCAGCAGCCCGCCACCACCTTCCAGCGGCGTCGCAGGATCCTCAAGTAATCCTGGAGGTTCAGGTCGTATTGGGCGCTCATCTCACTGCTTTCTGAAATTGTCGATGATGTAGATCGACTCGATGATCCCGAGGGCCGGGTTGATGATGGAGAAGAGCTCCTGCAGGGTGGCGATGGCGCGGCGCGGCACGAAGACGATGTCGCCCGGCTGCAGCGGGACGTCGGCGCTCAGGTCCCCCTCCTTGACCATCTGCTTGAAGTTGGCCACCCGCATCTCGGCCTGGCCGTCCACGCCGCGCTTGAGCACCACGACGCCCTTCATGTAACCCCTTTGCGTGAAGCCGCCGGCGCGCGCGATCGCCTCCACGAGCCCCATCTTGTCGAGGATGTTGATGACTCCGGGCGTATTGACCTCGCCGAGCACGAAGACCTTGCGGTTGCCCATCGATTGCGACGGGACGAAGACGAGATCGCCCGACTCCAGCCAGGGATCGTCCTCCTCCGCGCCCTGGAAGACGGCCCGGAACAGGTTCACCTCACGCCTCTGGCCCGGCCGGACCAGCAGGATGCGCATCAGGTCGGCGTCCGTTCCCGGCCCGCCGTGGTCCGACAGGAAGCCCACCAGGCGCGTGGGGCCGCGCAGGGCCCACTCGCCGGGGCCGCTGTCGGTGCGCGCGGTGGTGCGCACCTCCCCCATGAGGTGCACCAGGTGGCCGCCGAACTTGGTCACCAGGAGCTCCACGTGGGTCTCCTTGTAGATACCCTTGAGCTTCTGCTCCAGCGCCTGCTTGACCTCGACGAGCGCCGATCCCCATGATCGGCAGGAAGGCCTCGCCGTCGCTCTGCACCGTCAGCTTCTGCTCGTCGATCCGCTCGCCGTTCCAGATGCGCAGGCTGAGCACGTCGCCCGCCGCGAAGCGGTAATCGAGGGAGGGCGCCACGGTCGCCTCCTGGTCGGCCGCCGCGAAGCGCGCGAAGCCGAGCGCCGCCGCCAGCAGCAGGGCCGCCGCGAGCAGGAGCGCGCCGCGCCTCCGGAGCGCGCGAAGCAGGCGCAGCCGGACGAGGGTGACAGGGCCGTCCTCGAGCGGCAGGCGGCGGCCCTGGCGGATGACCGCGCCGACGCGCCCGAGGAGATCTTCGCGCAGCAGGCCGGGATCGGGCGCCGGCTCGGCGTCGCCCTGGAGGCGATAGAGGCGCCGGCCCGCGCGCATCTCGACGCCGACCAGGCGGTGCGCCACCAGCTTCCCCGCCTGCCGCGCCAGGACGATCTGTCCGGGGACGGGCAGCCCCAGGAAGGGGGAGACCAGCGCCAGGTCCCCGTCCAGGAGCGCCGGCCGCATGCTCGCGCCGCGCACCGGGACGGAGGCGAGGTGCCCCTCCTCGAGCAGCGCCTCGAGCACCGGGGCGGCCTCACGCTCGATCGTCTCGTCGGCCGCGACCCGCGCGGCGCTCACCGCGCGCCTCCCCGTGCCGGCGCGGCGGCGGGGACCGCCCCGGGGACCAGCCCGCTGACGCGCTGGCGGATGTGCAGGAAGGGGGCGCGGGCCAGATCCACAACGCGCCGCTCCGCCAGCCCCTCGGCGCCGGTCGCGGCCGCGATCTCGACCCGCGGCCGGAAGTGGTTGTCCTCGTTGAGCGAGACGATGCGCGCCAGATCGCCGCTGCTCAGCTCGACCAGAGCCCCGATCGGGAAGATCGGAATGGCACGCAGCAGGGCGCGGAACAGCGAAGGGTTGAAGCGGCGGCCGTGCTGCTCCATGACCGCCTGGGCCTGGAAGTGCAGGTCCACCAGGCTGGCCAGCGCCACGACCTGCGCCCGCAGGTCGGCGCGCGCCCGTTCGGCGGCCGCGGGTGGATCGAAGCGCAGGAGCGCGTGCACCTGTCCGACGAGACCGTCGAGCCCCGTGTCGACGAGACCCAGGCGGCGCAGGGCGGCGGAAGGGGCCAGGCGCGCCTCCTTCGGGTCGAGGACCTCCTCCGAAAGGACCGCGGGGAGGTCGGCGTCGGGGTCGACGCCGGCGTCGAGGAGCCCCGCGTCGTGAACCAGCGCCAGCAGGGCGATCCCCGCAGCATCGACGTCCGAGCCGAGGCAGGATGCGATGCGTGCCGCGATCAGGGCGGAATTGACGGCATGCGCGGCGAGGCGGAACCCCCTGGCGATGGCCAGGGATCCTTGCAGCGACGCCTGGCCGGCGCCGCGCTCCGCCAGGGTCGCGGCCAGCCGCGGCAGGGCCTGTGGGTCGACCTTCGTCCCTGCGCCCGCCTCGCGCAGCAGGCGCGCCAGCAGGTCGGCTTCCGGGGCGGCGGGCGTGGCGGCCGGGGTCTCGCGTCGCGCGGCGGGCGGGGAGGCGCGGGTGGCGGGCGGCGCCGCCGGCCCTGTGGCCGGCGCGCGGCGCCGCTCGTCCAGGGAGGGGAGCTCGATCCCCGCCGGGCCAAGGCCGGCGTGCACCATGATCTCGCGCAGAGTGCGCAGGCTCCGCTGCGCTCCAGGCAGGGTCGCGACGTCGTCGAGGCAGGCGATCCCCTGCAATGCCTTGCGCCATCCGTCCTCGCGCAGGCGCGGCAGGGTGCCGGCGCCGGCGTCGGGGCCGACCTGCTCGAAGACGCCGGTGAGGCCGAGCGCCCCGGTGCCGGCGCAGTCGCCGCAACCCCCTCCGACCGGCACGGCCAGGCCGCCGCGCCGCTCCATCTCCTCGACGTCCCGCCGGTGGAAGCGGTGGCGGCGCGCCTCTTCGGCGGGGATGGTGCGCCAGGTCAGGCAGCCGCGGCAGACGGTGCGCACCAGGGCCTGGCTGAGGACCACGACCGGGACGGCCGGCGCCGATCCGGCCTCGAGATCGCGCTCCACGGTGCGGGCCAGCGCCTCGGGCTCCGCCGCCGGCGCCCCGGCCAGGACCAGGCAGCCGCTGGCGGCAAGGCGCGCCGCAAGGACGAGATCGCCAGGTCCCTCCAGGGTCTCGATCAGCACGAAGTCGGATCCCGCCGCGCGCAGGCTCTCGGGGAACGGCCAGTCGGGGACCGCGTCGGCCAGCCACGTCAGGTCCACCTTCGAGGCAGGGCGCCGGGCGCCGATCCGCCCGCCCCTGCGCCCGCGCGCCACGAGGGCCGCCGCCATCAGCTCGAGCGTGGTGCTGCGCCCCGATGTCGGTGCGCCGGACACCAGCATGATGCCGGCAAGGCGATCGAGGCTTTCCAGGGCCATCTCCAGCACGGCGGGGGAGAGCCCGATGTCGGAGAGGGTCGAGGGCGGCCCGACGGCCACCACCCCGGCCAGCCGCAGGCGGTACTCGTGGCGACGCACGGCGGGGCGCACGCTCAGCAGCACGCGCGGCGGCTTCTGGAGGCCGGTGGTCACCACGCCGCGCGGCGCGTGCTGGAAGACCGCCGCCAGGAAGCCCAGCGCGTCCTTGGGGGCGATCGGGAAAGGCTGCTCGTCACCGTGGGCCGTCAGGAGCGAGGCCTTGAGCCCGTCGCGTCCGGGCTGCAGGCTCAGCTCGACGTGCTCGCCGGAGACCAGGCGCGACAGGGCCGGCGCCAGCAGGTCGGGGCGGGACACGACCTGGGGCCAGGTGCCGGCGTCCGGGGGCGGCCCCAGCTCGGCCGCCCGGATCTCCTCGTCGCTCGCGGGGATTGGCACGACGCCGACCTGCGTGCCCCAGTAGCGCCGCGGCACCCGCAGGCTCTCCACGCCGCGGGCGGTGGCGACGAAGACCACGCCCTGGCGGTCGGCCAGGAGGGCCGGCAGGGCCGGCGCGGCGGCCTGGCTACCGGGCGCGCCGGCCTGTGCTGCCGTGGGACGCATTGCGGCTCTCCTCCTGGGCATCGCGCCCCGCGGCCGGCTCCAGGGTCACGATCTTGGCGAGCAGGGTGCGCTCGAGGTACTTGAGATCGAGCGGCTTCTGGATGAAGTCGTAGGCTCCGAGGTCGAGCGCCTGGAGGGCCATCTCGTGGTCGGCGTGGCCGCTGATCATGATGACGGCGGAGCCCGGCGCCTGCTCGCGCAGGCGCTTGAGCGTCTCGATGCCGTTCATGCCGGGCATGGCGATGTCCAGCAGAATCACTTGGGGTTTGAGGGAGCGGACCAGGGCGATCGCCTGCGGGCCGTCCTCGGCCCCCTGGGCCGTGTAGCCATGATCGGACAGGAACTCGATCAGCACCTCGCGGATCGGCAGCTCGTCGTCCACGACCAGGATTTGAGTCATCGCGGTTCCTCCGTGCCGTCGTATGCGGATTCATCCGGGCCGACGCTCCCGCCGCGATGGGGAAGCGCCGCCAGGGCGCGATCGATCGCGGTGGGTTCCGGGAGGAACTTCAGCAGACGCACGGGGACGCGATCCGCCAGGTCGGCGAGGAAACGGACCGCGAACTCGAGCCCTTCCTGGTCCCACATCGAAGGGAAGGCACGCACCATCATCTGGGCCACCGCCGCGGAGGGGGACAGGTCGACGACCGCGTTGCGCGGCGCCTGGTCGAGGATGAAGGCCCCCGCCAGGGGCGCCGAGGCGGGCGCTTCCCATCCGGCTTCGCCGTGCCACGGGGTGCCGAAGATCCGGTAGCCGCCCCCGTCGGCGCGGATGACGATCCGATCGTCCGAGAGGATCGTCACCCCCTGCCGCTCCTTCCACAGGCGCGCCATGGTGCTCTTGCCGGCGCCGGACGTCCCGAGGAAGAGCAGGCCGCGCCCCTCGAAGGACACGCCGCAGGCGTGCACCAGGACGCCGCGGCCGCGCGACAGGCGCGCCAGGAAGACCACCTCGTCGAACGGGTAGACGAAAGGATGCAGCTCGCCCGCGGCGAGAATCGGCCCCCCATCGAGGGTCTCTCCCTGGCCGCGGCTGTAGTCGCGGTCGAACTCGACCGACAGGTACGGCTCCTTGCCGAAGATCGGCGAGCGGAAGGTCAGGAGATGGTTCTCGCCCAGCTCCTCCAGACGCCAGACCGATCCGGTCTCGAACAGCGTCTTGCCCGGGGCGCGGCGCGCCGTGCGCCCGGAGGCCGGCCCGATCAGGACGGAGGCGCAGTCCCCCACGGCGTCGTGCGCCAGGAACGGCTTGTGCGCCGGCTCGGCCACCAGCCGGATGGCGGGGTCGGGCGCCGCGATGCGCAGCCCGATGCGGGCGACCTCGAGGATCAGCGAGGCGGCCATGTCAGGAGGCGCTGTGCGAGCAGATCGCCGGGTTCGTGGCGCACTTCTGGATCGGGCCGGCCGGGCCTGCCGTCGCGTTGTTCTTGCACGACGCCAGGACCGCCTCGTCGGGCACCAGCCGCACGCGCCGCAGGAGCGGCGGCTCGTATGGCCGGCGGGATGCACCGCCCGCCCCTCGATTGTCGCGCTTCATGGGACAACCTCCTTCCCGGTCTCCGGACGCGCGCCGGGACCCTCAATGGCGATCGGTTTCGGATTCGTGGTGCGGCCCGAGCCGGCCCCGCAGCCGCCTCCGGCGCAGGCGCCACCGCCGCTGCCGCAGGCGACGGCGGGGGATGCCTGCAGCGCGCTGGCCCGCGGCAGGATGGCGCCCGGAGGCGTCCAGCCTTGGGCCACGCGCTCTGCGTGCGCGCGGTAGCGCGCCGCGGTCTCGGGGCGATCCAGGGCCTCCTCGAGCAGGGCGGCGCGGCGATGCGTGACCTCGCAGTAGTAGGGGATCCAGCCGTCCGGGCTGCCGGTCTCGAGGGTGGCGGTCGCCGGGCAGCGGTCGCACAGCGCCTTCAGCTCGCACGGAGCGCAGACGTTCTCGGGGCCCGCCAGCCGCTCGCGCAGCGCTGCGGCGACGCCGTACCACCCCTCGCGGAAGGTGCCGCGCCGCAGATCGTAGCCGTTGAGCGGCAGCGCCTCGCAGGTCAGGAGGGTCCCCTTCGGATCGATGTGGAAGCTGTTGACCCCCGCGCCGCAGGACATCAAGTAGGGGGTGGGCCGGGTCGGCGCCACGTATTGGCGGTAGAACTTGAGCCATTCGCCGAGACGCTCGGGGTCGCGCGCGTCATAGGCCACGACCGACTCGGGGGTGGAGCGCGCCGTCGTGGGCGCAAGCGATCCATCCAGGCGGCCATGCACCATGGCGTCGTAGCGGAAGCGGACGCCGAGCGCGGCGCAGAACTCCTGCATCGCCTCGATCTCGCCCGCCAGCGGCTCCATCGCGACCGCCTTCAGCGAGAGCGGCAGGCGCCGCGACAGCAGGAGGTCGATGCCCCGGCGCACGCGGCTGAAGCGGCCCGGGAACCCGGTGGTGCGCAGGTAGGTCTCGTCCGACAGGCCGTAGAGCGTGAACTCGATGCCGAACGGCGGATACTCCGCGAGCAGGTCGGCGAGCCGCTCGTCGACGAGCGTCCCGTTGCTGAAGATCGTGATCAGGAAGCCGCGCCGCTTGGCGTGCCGGTAGATCTCGGGGAAATCGGCGCGCAGGAAGACCTCGCCGCCGGTGAGGAGCAGCCACAGGCACCCCTCGTCCGCGATCTCGTCGAGGATGCGGGTGATCTCGGCGGTGGACATCTCGCCTCGCCCCGAGTAATCGGGGATGTAGCAGTGCACGCAGCGCAGGTTGCAGCGGAAGGTGAGCTCGATCGATCCCGACAACGGAACCCGCGCCCCGCCGGCGGCGCGCATCAGGAGGGAGCCGAACTCGCCGTATGACACATCCTGGCAGGCGCTCACCTTGGCTCCGGCTCCGCGGGGCGCACCAGGCCGGCCTCCTGCAGGGTCGCGAGGAACCCCTCCACGTCTTCCCGGACGCGCTCCTCCGGCACCTCGAACTCCTGGCTGACGAGCCGGGCGATCTCGGCGGCATCGCGCCGCCCGTCCAGCAGGCGGTAGACGACGCTGCCGACCTCGTTGGCGGTGAAGATGAAGTCCATCTGGGCCGCGCCGTTGCACACCGGCACCAGGAGATACTCGCCGGCGATGCGTCGCGAGACGACGTCGGGGGACGGCCGCATCGGGGGCGACGCGGGGCGTGGCGGAGTCATCGTGCCTTCCTCCTCTCGGCGGCCTGACGAGCCGCCTGCAGGGCCAGTTCGGCGCTCCGGCGAGGGAGCGCGGCGGCCCGTTCCCATGGCCCGGCCGCCGATTCGCCGGCGGGAAACAGCGCGTCCCACAGGAAACGCAGGCGGGCGCCGAGGGTCGGCGCGGCCAGGACCATCAGGATCTCTCCCGTGTAGGGGACCGGCCGCTGATCGAGGACCCGGTGCATCAGGACCGCTTCCAGGCTGTCGGGCGCGACGAGCGGCAGGAGCGCCGCGGGCACCGGCGCGCCGAGGGCCACCGCCGCCTCCAGGGCCCAACCCAGGAGCCGCCGGGTGTTGGACGAGGCCGCGCGCTCCAGGAGCGCCTCCCAGACGAGGAGGTCGCGCCGCGAGGCCAGCAGGTGCGCCAGGTCGGCGGTGCGGATCAGACGGTCGAAGGAATGCTTGACCAGGTGGATGGCCAGCAAGAGCAGGTCGTCCTCGAGGCCGAGCGCCAGGGCCGGCGCCCCCGCCACGCGCACGCTCTCGGCGCGCTCGAAGAGCGGCGCCGTGGCGATCGGGTAGACCGCCTCGCGCGTGGGTCGGCGCCGCGCCCCCAGGGGGTCGACGTGCAGGTCGACGATCATGCCGCCGCGGCGCAGCAGGCCGGGCGCCTGCTCGACGAAGCCCCGCCCAAGAAGGCTGTCGCGCGTGGCGCCCAGGTCGCGGGGGAGGACCAGGAGGTCGTGGTCCTCGAAGGGCCGCGATCCGACGTCGCCGTAGATCGATTCCACGCTGCGCAGGCCGCGCATGACCACGACAGGCACGCCACGGCGGTGCAGATCGTCCAGCAGCTCCGCGAGGGCCATGCCTTGGGCCAGGGTGGCGGCGGCGAAGCGCTGATGGCGCCGCCTCAGGGAGGAGCGCAGCCAGGGGTCGAGGCCTTCCTGGGGCAGCCGATCGAGAGCGCGGCAGGCCAGGCCGTCGATGCGGTGGAAGGCGATGCGCTCGAGCAGCGACGGAATGGCGCCTGGCGGCAGCGCCAGCAGCGCCGCGCGCAGGGCCTCATCGCGGCAGGTGGAGCCGGGGGGCGCGGCCAGCAGGGCGAGGAGCCCGCTCCTCCGCGCCGCCGCGCCGAACCTCGCGCGCGCCTCGATGGCCGTTGCCGGGTGCCGCACCGCTCGCTCTCCGCTCCGCCCTCTGTGCAGGCGAAGCGAATATAGGTTTCGCATGCGATCCCGCAAGTTCGCGGCCCGGCATCGCTTCCCCGGTTACGATCCTGAAATCCAGCCGGTGCCGCGGAGGACGGCGGCGCGATCCCTGCTACAATGACGCCCCCTCCGCGGGGCGCGCCGCACCCGCTGCCGGCGCAGGTCCGCATGTCCGGGAGCATCGCCATGCCGGTGGAGTACAGGGAGGAGTTCGACGCCCTCGAGCGCGCCTGCCAGGAGCGCTGGGAGCGGGCGCGCGCCTCCGCCGCCCCGGTCCGGCCCCAGGGGCGCAAGTTCTACTGCCTGGAGATGCTGCCGTACCCCTCCGGCCGGCTGCACATGGGCCACGTGCGCAACTACGCGATCGGAGACGCCGTGGCCCGCTTCAATCGCATGCGAGGCTTCCAGGTCCTGCACCCCATGGGCTGGGACTCCTTCGGACTGCCGGCGGAGAACGCCGCCATCAAGCACGGCATTCATCCCGCCCGCTGGACCAACGAGAACATCGCCGCCATGGCGGCCCAGCTGCGGCGCCTGGGCCTCTCCTACGATTGGGAGCGTGAGATCGCCGCGCACCGTCCCGAGTACTACCGCTGGAACCAATGGTTCTTCCTGAAGATGCTGGAGCGCGACCTGGCCTACCGCAGCCGACGCTGGGTCAACTGGTGCAGCTCGTGCCGGACCGTCCTGGCGAACGAGCAGGTGGAAGCGGGGCGCTGCTGGCGCTGCGATTCGCTCGTGGGGCGCAAAGAGCTCGAGCAGTGGTTCCTGCGCATCACGCGCTACGCCGAGGAGCTGGACGCCGAGCTCGACCGCCTCCCCGGCTGGCCGGAACGCGTGCGGGCGATGCAGCGCAACTGGATCGGCAAGAGCCAGGGAGCCCTGGTGCGCTTTCCCATCCTCGACGGGCCGGGGCAGGCCCGTGCGGGAGCGCTCGAGGTCTTCACCACGCGGCTCGACACGATCTTCGGCGCGACCTTCTGCGTCGTCGCCCCCGGCCACCCGATCCTCGCGAGCCTCCCGGACGGAAGCCCGGAGAAGGCGCGCGTGCGCGCGTTCGAGGAGCGCGCGGCGCGCCGGGACGTGTCCCGGGCGGGGGCGGAGCCCGAAGAGAAGGAGGGGGTGGACACGGGCCTCAGGGCGCAGAACCCCTTCAGCCGCGAGCGGGTGCCGATCTGGGTCGCCAACTTCGTGCTGATGGAGTACGGCACCGGGGCGATCATGGCGGTGCCGGCGCACGACGAGCGCGACCACGAGTTCGCCCGCAAGTACGCCCTGCCGATCCGCACCGTCGTGGTCCCGCCGGGATCCGGGCAGGCGGCCGCCGCGCCGCAGCCCGCCATGGTCGAGGACGGCGTCCTGGTCGATTCGGGGGAGGCGTCCGGCCGCACCTCCGCCGAGGCGCGCCTCATCCTGCTGCGCCGGGGGGAAGAGGGAGGCTTCGCCACCGGAACGGTGCGCTACCGGATCCTGGATTGGGGAATTTCGAGGCAGCGCTACTGGGGGACACCGATCCCCGTGCTCTACTGCGATGGCTGCGGCGTGGTGCCGGTCCCGGAGGCGGATCTGCCGGTCGTGCTGCCCGAGGACGCGCCTCTGACGGGGGAAGGCGGATCGCCGCTGGCGCAGGTGGCCTCGTTCGTGAACGCCCCGTGCCCGCGCTGCCGCCGCCCGGCCCGGCGCGAGACCGACACCATGGACACCTTCTTCGACTCGTCCTGGTATTTCTACCGCTACTGCGACCCGCGCAACGACAAGGCCGCCTTCGATCCCGCGATCGTGGGGGGCTGGCTGCCGATCGATCTGTACGTCGGCGGCATCACGCACGCCACCATGCATCTGATCTACTGCCGCTTCTTCGCCAAGGTGCTGCGCGACATCGGGTTGCTCGAGCGCGGCGAGCCGATCCGCAACCTGCTCTGCCAGGGGATGGTCCTCAAGGGCGGCACCGCGATGTCGAAGTCGAAGGGGAACATCGTCGACCCGGACGACATGGTGCGGCGCTACGGCGCCGACACCACCCGCCTGTTCACGCTCTTCGCGGCGCCGCCCGAGAAGGACCTGGAATGGAACGAGAAGGGGGTGGAGGGGTGCTTCCGGTTCCTGGAAAAGATCTGGCGGCTGGTTATGCCGCGCGCGTCGACCCTGGCCGCCATGGCGCTGCCCGCCCCTCGGGATGGCGCCGAGGAGCCACGCCTCGCCGCCCTGCGTCGCAAGGTGCACCAGACGATCGAGCGCGTCAGCGTGGACGTCCAGAAGCGCCTGCACCTCAACACTCCGGTGGCGGCGATCATGGAGCTGCTCAACGCGACCCAGGAGTTCGAACGCTCCGCGACCCCGAAGGACGGCCCCTATCTCAAGGAGGCCTGCGTCACCATGGCCCTGCTGCTGCATCCCTTCGCGCCGCACATCTCCGAGGCCCTCTGGTCCGCCCTGGGAGGGCAGGGGAGCGTCGCCGAGCAACCCTGGCCCGGAGCCGACGCCGGCTGGCTCAAGGAGGAGCAGGCGGAGGTCGTGGTGCAGGTGAACGGCCGCCTGCGCGGCCGCCTGGTCGTGCCGGCCTCCCTCCCCGAGGCGGAAGTCCTGGAGCGGGCGCGGGGGGACGCGCGCCTGGGCGCCCTGCTGGCCGGCCGACCCGTGCGCAAGACGATCTACCTTCCCGGCAAGCTCTTGAACATCGTGCTGGAGTGAGGGAACGCCGGACGCGCGCGCCCTGCTGATATAATGGCCGCGATGGCCCCGCGAACCCGCAACCGGCAGCCGGCCCCGCTCGCGAGACCGTCGCGGCGCGGCCCCGCGCGGCTGGCGCCGGCGCTGGCCTTCGCGCTCGGTTCCCTCGCCTGCGGCTACCACCTGGCGGGCCGCTCCTCGACGCTGCCTCCCGGCATCCACTCCGTCGGCATCCCGACCTTCGTCAACCGCACCAGCCGGCCCGAGCTGGAGCAGCGCGTGACCGAGCACGTGATCGACGAGTTCACGACGCGAGGCCGGGTGCGGATCCTGCCTGGCGAGGAGGGGGCGAACGCGGTCCTCAAGGGGACCATCCTGAGCTACACGGTCACGCCCGTGGTGATCAGCCAGCTCGGGCGGGCCACGCGCTACGAGATCCTGATCACCGCGCACGTGGCGCTCAGCGAGACGACGACCGACCGCGTCCTCTGGGAGGACGACCATTTCATGTTCAAGCGGCAGTACGACGTGCCGGCGACCGCGCAGGCCTTCACCGACCAGGAGATCGTGGCGATCGACGACGTGGCCACCGACTTCGCGCGCAGCGTGGTCACGTCCATCCTCGAGGGGTTCTGATTCGCGATGGCGCCGCCGCTCAGGTTCGCGCAGTTCCGGCAGGCCCTCCTGCGCGGCGCCATCGAGCCGGTCTATCTGCTCGAGGGGGAGGAGCAGTACTTCCACGACGAGGCCATCAGGCTCCTGGAGCGCGCGGTGCTGACGGACGGGAGCGCCTCCGTCGATCGCGAATCGACCCTGGGCGCCGAAACCACCCTGGCGCGGGTCCTGGACCTCGCCTCCACCTACCCGATGGCCGGCGCGCGCCGCCTCATCGTGGTGCGCGGGGCGGACGCCTTGCGCGCCGAGGAGGCGGGGCCGCTCGAGCGGTACCTCGCACGCCCCAACCCCAAGGCCTGTCTGGTGCTCAGCGATACGCGCTTCGACAGGCGGCGGCTCCTCTACCGGGCCCTGCTGGGAGGGGCGGCGCGGGTCGACTGCGCGCCGCTCGACGAAGCGCAGACGGCCCTCTGGGTCCGCGAGCGCCTGCGCCAGGAAGGGTACGGCCTCAGCCCCGACCTGGCGGAGGCGATCGCCTCGGGGCTCGGAGGGGCGGGGCTTGGGCGGATCGAGGCGGAGGTCCTCAAGCTGATGAGCGCCATCGGCGCCCCGCGGCCGGTGGACCCCGCCGACCTGGCCATCCTGGCCGGGGTGCCGCGGGTCGAGGACGCCTTCCGCCTGGCGGTGCACCTGGTGCGCGGCGAACGGGGCGAGGCGGTGGCGGCGGTGCGGGCGCTTTTGCGCGCGGGGGAGGAGCCGGTGCAGATGCTCGGCGCGCTCGCCTGGTACATCCGCAACGCCCTCAAAGCGCGCGCCGCGGCGGTGCGGCGCATCCCGCCTCGCGAGATGGGCTCGCTCTACGGCACCGATCCGGGCCGCGTCGACAGGTTCGAGAGGGAGGTCGGACGGGCGAGCGTCGAGGCCCTGCGGGGGGCGCTCCGGCTCTGCCTCCTGGCGGACCGCGAGCTGAAGGGCTTCGGGGCCAAGGACCCGGCCCATGCCTTCGAGCGGCTCATCCACCGCTACGGCAGGCGCGTCGCGAGGACGGCGTGACGGGGCGGCGCGCGGGCGCGCGCGAGACGATCCTCGTCCTGGATTGCGGCTCGCAGCTGAGCCAGCTGATCGCCCGGCGCGTGCGGGAGCTGAACGTCTACAGCGAGCTCCTGCCATGCGACACGCCCCTGCAGCGCATCGAGGCGGCGGAGCCTCGGGGCCTCATCCTTTCGGGGGGCTGGGACTCGGTCGACAGTCCGGGGGCGCCACGCGTCGATCCCGGCATTTTCGCCCTCGGCGTCCCGGTCCTGGGGATCTGCTACGGCATGCAGCTGATGGCGCACATGCTCCAGGGACGCGTGGTGCGGGCCCCCGAGCGCGAGTTCGGGCCCTCCGATCTCGAGGTGCTGGGGTCCCCGTCGCTCTTCCGGGGCACGCCGGCCCGCCAGAGGGTCTGGATGAGCCACGGCGACGAGATCCTGGAACCGCCTCCCGGCTTCACGGTCGTGGCTCGCAGCACCCACTCGCGCTGCGCGTCCATGGCCGACGACGCGCGGCGCCGCTACGGCGTCCTGTTCCATCCGGAGGTGGCGCATACGGCCCACGGCCTGGCGATCCTGGACAACTTCCTGCGCCCGATCTGCGGCTGCGCCGGGACCTGGCGCATGGACTCCTTCATCGGGGAAGCCACGGCGGCGATCCGCGAGCGGGCGGGATCCGGGCACGTGATCGCCGGCCTGAGCGGAGGGGTCGACTCGTCGGTCATGGCCCTCCTGATCGCCCGGGCGATCCCTCCCTCCCAGCTGACCTGCCTGTTCATCGACAACGGCCTGCTGCGCGAGCGCGAGGCCGACGAGGTGATCGCGGCCTTCGCGCGGGTCTACCGCCTGGGGGTGCGCCGCGTGGACGCGCGGGCCCGTTTTCTCGCGGCGCTCGCGGGAGTGACCGACCCCGAGGAGAAGCGCCGGGCCGTCGGCCGTGCCTTCGTCGAGGTCTTCGAGCGGGAGGCCAGGGCGATCGGCCCGGTGGAGTTCCTGGCGCAGGGGACTCTGTACCCCGACCTCATCGAATCGACCTCCTTCCGCGGGCCGTCGGCGGTGATCAAGACGCACCACAACGTGGGCGGCCTCCCCGAGACCATGAAGCTCAAGCTCATCGAGCCGCTGCGCGAGCTGTTCAAGGACGAGGTGCGTCGCCTGGGCCGCGAGCTGGGCCTCGATGAGGCCCTGGTGACGCGCCACCCGTTCCCCGGGCCGGGCCTGGCCGTGCGGCTCCTGGGGGAGGTGACCGAGGAACGCCTGGCCATCCTGCGCCAGGCCGACGACCTCTTCATCCGCGAGCTGAAGGACACCCCGGGCGCCTCGGGCGGGAGCCTGTACGACGAGACGGCGCAGGCCTTCGCGGTGCTTCTGCCGGTGAAGACGGTCGGGGTGATGGGGGACGGGCGGACGTACGAGAACGTCCTGGCGCTGCGGGCGGTCACCACGGACGACTTCATGACGGCCGACTGGGCCAGGCTGCCCCACGATTTCCTGGCCCGCGTGAGCGCGCGCATCGTCAACACGGTGCGCGGCGTGAACCGGGTGGTGTACGACGTCAGCAGCAAGCCGCCTTCGACCATCGAGTGGGAGTGAGCATGCCGCGGGCCAAGGGAAAGAGCTTCGTCCATCTCCACAACCACACCCAGTACTCTCTCCTGGACGGCGCCTCCAAGCTCGAGGAGCTGGTGGAGCAGGCCGCCCGTTTCGAGATGCCGGCCGTGGCGATCACCGACCATGGCAACCTGTTCGGCGCGATCCCCTTCTTCGAGGCCGCGGCCGCGCGCGGCGTGAAGCCGATCCTCGGGTGCGAGACGTACGTCGCCCCGGGGGCGCGCACCGACCGCACCCCCTCCGGTCCGGGGAAGAAGCCCTACCACCACCTGCTCCTGCTGGTCCGCAGCCACGAGGGGTACGGCAACCTGATGCGCCTGTCGACCGCCGGGTTCCTGGAGGGGTACTACTATCGCCCGCGCATCGACAAGGCGATCCTGGCCGAGCGTGCGGCGGGGCTGATCGCGACCTCCACCTGCCTCGGAGGCGAGATCCCGCAGCTCATCCTGGCGGGCCAGGAGAAACAAGCCGAGCGCGTGGCGGCCGAGTTCCGCGAGATCTTCGGCCCCGAGAACTTCTTCTTCGAGATCCAGGACCAGGGAATCGCCGAGGAGAAGGCGCTCAACCCGGTCCTCGTCGACATGGGCCGGCGGCTGAAGATCCCTCTCCTCGCCACCAACGACTGCCACTTCCTCAGGCGTGACGACCACTTCGCCCACGACGTGCTGATCTGCATCCAGACGGGCAGGACGGTCAAGGACGCCGACCGGATGCGCTTCACGCAGGAGCACTACTTCAAGTCCGCCGAGGAGATGTGGGAGACGTTCAAGGATCTCCCGGAGGCCGCGGAGAACACGCTCCTGGTGGCCGAGCGCTGCAATTTCCTCCTGGAGAAGGGCGGCAACCTCCTGCCGACCTTCCAGGTGCCGGAGGAGCGCACGACCGAGGAATACTTCCGCGAGGTGAGCGGGCGCGGATTCGAGGAGCGCTCCCCCGCGTGGCGGGCGCTGCAGCGGGAGGGCCGGCTGCGCGTACCCTGGGAGGAGTACAGGCGCCGGCTCGAGAGCGAGATCGAGATGATCGTGCGGATGGGCTTCGCCGGCTACTTCCTGATCGTCTGGGACTTCATCAAGTACGCCCGCGATCACGGCATCCCGGTCGGACCCGGCCGCGGCTCGGCGGCGGGGTCGCTGGTGGCCTACTGCCTGCGCATCACCGACGTCGATCCCCTGGAGTACGACCTGCTCTTCGAGCGCTTTCTCAACCCGGAGCGGATCACGATGCCCGACATCGACATCGACTTCTGCATTCGCGGGCGCGGCCAGGTGATCGACTACGTGCGCGAGAAGTACGGCCGGGACAACGTCGCCCAGATCATCACGTTCGCGACGATGGGCGCCAAGGCGGTGGTGCGCGACGCGGGGCGCGGCCTGGACATCCCCTACGGCGACTGCGACCGGATCGCCAAGATGATCCCGGCCGAGCCGGACATGACCATCGAGCGCGCCATCGCCACCGTGCCCGCCCTCCGGCAGCTCCACGAGAAGGACGAGACGGTGAGGCGCCTGCTGGACGTGTCGCGCCGCCTGGAGGGGCTGACGCGCCACGCCTCGGTGCACGCCGCGGGGGTGGTGATCTCGCCCCGGCCGATCGTCGAGTTCTCGCCCCTGGGCCGCACCAAGGACAACGAGATCGTCACCCAGTACGCCATGGACGAGATCGGCGCCATCGGCCTGCTCAAGATGGACTTCCTGGGGCTGAAGACGCTGACCCTGATCCACGACTGCGCCCGCCGCATCCGCGACGACCTGGGAGGCGCCCTGGACGTCGAGGCCCTGCCGCTCGACGACGCGGCGACCTACGCGCTCTTCGCGGCGGCGCGCACCGCCGGCATCTTCCAGTTCGAGTCGTCGGGGATGCAGGACATCCTGCGCAAGCTCAAGCCCGACCGCTTCGACGACCTCGTGGCGCTCAACGCCCTGTTCCGGCCGGGGCCGATCGGCTCGGGGATGATCGACGACTACATCGAGCGCCGGCACGGCCGCAAGGCGATCGAGTACATCGTGCCGCAGCTGGAAGCGATCCTGGGCGTGACCTACGGCGTCATCGTCTACCAGGAGCAGGTGATGCAGGTCGCCTCGCGCCTGGCGGGGTTCACGCTCGGCGAAGCCGACCTGCTGCGCCGCGCCATGGGGAAGAAGCAGAAGGACGTCATGGCGGCGCAGCGGGACAAGTTCGTCAAGGGATGCCGGCCGCACGGCATCTCGGAGAAGGACTCCCGCCGCATCTTCGAGCTGATGGAGTATTTTGCCGGCTACGGGTTCAACAAGGCGCACAGCACCGCCTACGCGCTGGTCGCCTACCGCACGGCCTGGCTGAAGACGCACCACCCGCGGCACTTCATGGCTTCCTTGCTGAGCGCGGAAAGGGAGAACACCGACAACATCGTGAAGTACATCGCCGAGTGCCGCGAGATGGCGATCCCGGTCCTGCCGCCGGACGTGAACACCTCGGGGATGGATTTCAGCGTCGGGCCGGACGGGATTCGCTTCGGGTTGAGCGCGGTCAAGAACGTGGGCGAAAGCGCCGTGCAGGTGATCCTCGAGGCGCGGGGAAGGGTCGGGCCCTTCGGCGCGCTCGCCAGCCTTTGCCGCGAGGTCGACTTGCGCCTGGTGAACAAGCGGGTGCTCGAGTCGCTCGTCAAGGCGGGGGCGCTGGACCGCCTGGGACCGAACCGCGCCACCCTGTGCGCCGCCGTGGACGGCGCCATCGAGGGCGCCCAGCAGGCCCTGCGGGACCGCGCCAGCGGCCAGGGCGGGCTCTTCGGCGGACCCGGCGCCACGGCCCCCGGCCCGGCGCCGCCCGCGCCGCTGCCCGAGTGGCGGGAGCAGGACCTGCTGGCGCATGAGAAGGAGACCCTCGGGCTCTACATGGCGGGTCACCCGCTGCGCGACTACGCCGATCGGATCCGCGACCTGGTCACGCATACGACGTCCTCGCTGCGCGAGGTACAGCAGCCCCGGCAGGCGACCATGGCCGGCATCGTCTCGGCGCTGAAGAAGCGGCGGACCCGCAAGGGCGACCCGATGGCCGTGTTCGGCCTGGAGGACCTCGAGGGCGCGGTGGAGGTGGTCGTGTTCCCCGAGGCGTACGCCCGGCACAGGAGCCTGATCGTGGACGATGCGGCGCTTCTGGTGACGGGCACGGTGGAGATCGCCGAGGATCAGCGACGCCTGATCGCCGACGTGATCCTGCCTCTGGACCAGGCGGAGGAGAAACGGGCCCACGAGGTGGTCATCGCCCTCTCGACCCCCGGACTCGAGCGCGAGACGGTCGAGCGGGTCCGGGACCTGCTGAAGGAGCGTCCCGGCCCTTGCCCGGTCTACCTGGAGGTTCTCCAGCCCCGTGCCTTCCGGGCCACGGTGCGCGCCGGGAGCGCCCTCAAGGTGTCCCCCAGCAGGGACCTGACGATCGCCCTGGAGGGGATCCTCGGCAAGGGGGCGGTAAGATTCCGTTGACTTCGACCCGAAAGGTCTTTTAACCTACCTGTTTCGACCTGCGCGATCGCCTTGCACCTGCGCTCGCACAAAGGATCCCGGAGGAGCCTCGCCGATGGCAAAGGGACGCTACCTGTTCACGTCCGAGTCGGTCACCGAGGGTCACCCGGACAAGATCGCCGATCAGGTGTCCGACGCCATCCTCGACGCCGTCCTGGGCGACGATCCGCAATCACGCGTGGCGATCGAGACGCTCGTGACCACCGGCATCGTGTTCGTCGCCGGGGAGCTGACCACGCGCACCTACGCCGATATCCCGCGCATCGTGCGCGACACGGTGCGCGACGTGGGCTACGACCGGGCGGATTTCGGCTTCGACTGCAACACCTGCTCCGTGATCACCTCGATTGACAAGCAGTCTCCCGACATCGCGATGGGAGTCGACGCCGGCGGGGCGGGGGACCAGGGGATGATGTTCGGCTTCGCCTGCCGAGAAACCCCCGAGATGATGCCGATGCCGATCGAGCTGGCCCACCGGCTGGTGCGACGCCTGTCCGAGCTGCGCCGCTCCGGCGCCCTGCCGTATCTGCGCCCGGACGGCAAGTCGCAGGTCACGGTCGAGTACGTCGACGGTCGGCCGGCGCGCATCGACGCGGTGGTGGTCTCGACGCAGCACGCCGACAGCGTGGCGACCGAGACCCTGCGACGAGACGTCGAGGAGCAGGTGATCGGCGCGGTGATCCCGCAGGACCTGCGGGACCGGAAGACCAAGGTGCACATCAACCCGACGGGCCGGTTCGTCATCGGCGGACCGCAGGGCGACACGGGCGTCACCGGGCGCAAGATCATCGTGGACACCTACGGGGGGTACGCGCACCACGGCGGGGGGGCCTTCTCCGGGAAGGACCCGACCAAGGTCGACCGCTCGGCGGCCTACATGGCGCGCTACATCGCCAAGAACCTGGTCGCCGCCGGCATCGCCGAGCGGCTGGAGGTCCAGCTCGCCTACGCCATCGGCGTCGCCGAGCCCGTGTCGGTGATGGTGGACACACGCGGCACCGGAGCGATCCCGGAGGACGCGATTGTCGAGCTGATTCGCGGGCATTTCGGTCTCACCCCGCGCGCGATCATCGATGGGCTGAGCCTGAGGCGCCCGATCTACCGCCGCACGGCGGCCTTCGGCCATTTCGGACGGAGCGAGCCCGAGTTCACCTGGGAGAGGACCGACAAGGCGGAAGCGCTGCGCAAGGCGGCCCGGCTCTAGCACGCGCCGGTCCGCGGGAGGGGAGGACCGTGGCCCAAGTCGCACGTGACGTCAAGGACATCGCCCTGGCCGCGAAAGGGCGCACCCGCATCGATTGGTCCGACGCCCAGATGCCGGTCGTGCGCTCCATCCGCGAGCGCTTCGCGCGCGAGAAGCCCCTCAAGGGCCTGCGCCTGGCGGCCTGCCTTCACGTGACGTCCGAGACCGCCAACCTCGCCCGCACCCTTGCCGCCGGAGGCGCGGAGGTGCGGCTGTGCGGCAGCAATCCGCTCTCCACCCAGGACGATGTCGCGGCCTCCCTGGTCGAGCACCACGGCATCGCCGTGTTCGCGATCAAGGGCGAGGACAACGACACTTACTACCGCCACATCCTGGCGGCGCTCGAAGGCGGGCCGCACCTGACCATGGACGACGGGGCCGACCTGGTCTCGGTGCTGCACTCGAAGAAGCGGGATCTTCTTCCCGGCATCATCGGCGGCACGGAGGAAACGACCACCGGCGTCATCCGCCTCACGAGCATGGCCAGCGAGGGGGTCCTGTCCTATCCCATCGTGGCCGTGAACGACGCGATGACCAAGCACTTCTTCGACAACCGCTACGGCACCGGGCAGAGCACGCTGGACGGCATCATCCGCGCCACGAACCTGCTGATCGCCGGTCTCAAGGTGGTCATCACCGGCTACGGCTGGTGCGGTCGCGGCGTGGCGATGCGTGCCCGCGGCCTGGGCGCGCACGTGCTGGTCACCGAAATCGATCCCGTGAAGGCTCTCGAGGCGATCCTCGACGGCTACCAGGTCGCGCCGATGCAGGAGGCCGCCGCCGTCGGCGACATCTTCGTCACCCTCACCGGGAACAAGCACGTCCTGCGTCGCGAGCACTTCGAAGCCATGAAGGACGGCGCCGTGGTGGCCAACGCCGGGCACTTCAATGTGGAGATCGACATCCCGGCCCTCGAGTCGCTGGCCGGGGGCCGCAAGGAGCGCCTGAGAGACTACGTGGACCAGTACACCCTTCCCGGCGGCCGCCGCGTCAACCTTCTCGGCGAAGGCCGCCTGGTCAATCTCGCGGCCGCCGAGGGCCATCCGGCCGCGGTCATGGACATGTCGTTCGCGAACCAGGCCCTGGCCAGCGAGTACCTGGCGAAGGAGGGCCGGGGCCTGAAGCGCCAGGTCCATCCCGTTCCGCCGGCGATCGATCGCGAGATAGCCCGCCTGAAGCTCGGGACGATGGGCGTGTCCATCGACGCGCTCACGGAGGAGCAGAAGGCCTATCTCTCCAGCTGGGCGGAGGGGACCTGATCGCCCCTTCTGGGCGGCGCCCCGATCCATGACCCTCGACACGATCCGGCGGCGCAGGGTCCCGATCGCCCTCGGCGTGCTCGTCGTCGCGCTCTGGCTCCTCCTCGGCCTGCGCCGCATCGATCCCGGCGGGGGAGTGGCCGTCCTCGACGCTCCCACGGGCCTGCTGGCCCCGCGCCTGGTCGGCCCCGGGTGGCACCTGGCGCCGCCGGGCCTCCTCCGCCTCACCTCCTATCCGGTCACCTCCGCCACCTACGCCTTCGAGGCGGGGCACGACGGCGGCGCGCTCGCTTCGCGGGAGGGGATCCAGGTCCAGGCCCGCGGCACGCTCCATTACCGGGTCGATCCCGACCGGGTCCTTGACGTGCATCGCACCCTGGGGCCCCGCTTCGAACGGAAGGCGATCCGCCGCTGGGTGCTCGAGGACTTGAGGGCCGTCCTGGGGGCCTCGAGCTACAGCGAGGTGTCGGGGGCGCGGAGCGAGGAGCTCAGCCAGGCGCTGGGCGCGTCGCTGGGGGAGCGCTTCCGCAGCTCCGGGCTCGTGCTCCTGTCCTGCGATGTGAGCGACCTGCACATCCGGAGCGACGCCGCTGCCGCCGCCACGGCCGCCGGCGGGCCGATCCGGGGGATGAGAGTGCTGCTGATCGGGCTCGATGGAGCCGATTGGAACATCCTCGACCCCCTCATCCAGGCCGGCCGCCTGCCGAACCTCGGCCGCCTGGCGCACGAGGGAGTGCGCGCCCGCCTGCGCACCATCACCCCGATGCTCTCTCCGGTCATCTGGACCAGCATCGCGACCGGC
This sequence comes from Acidobacteriota bacterium, assembly GCA_003223165.1. GTDB lineage: Bacteria > Acidobacteriota > Polarisedimenticolia > Gp22-AA2 > Gp22-AA2 > QHXZ01. Next base: position 19,553 of record QHXZ01000026.1, on the reverse strand, counting down.
GTGCAGCCGAGCCGCCATGGCATCATCGACTTCCTGGCCAGCACCGGGCGCGAAGGGGAGCGCGTCCCGGTCACCTCGAGCCTGCGGAAGGTGAAGGCGATCTGGAACATCCTCAGCGAGCGCCAGGTCTCCGTCGGGGTGGTCGGGTGGTGGGCCACCTACCCCGCGGAACGCGTCAAGGGGTTCGTCGTCTCCGACCGTGTCGCCTACCAGCTCTTCGCGGCCCAGGCGGCGAGCGAGCAGCCGCGGGAGGGGAAGGTCTATCCGCCGGATCTGGACGCGCAGGTCGTGTCCCTGATCATCGCGCCCGAGACGATCGGCATCGACGAGGTGTCGCGCTACATCCGGATGCCGGCCGACCCGCTCGCGCTGCCGGCCGAGCAGAACAAGCTGATCGACGACTTCAAGACGCTGCTCGCCGCCGGCGACACCTACGCCCGTGTCAGCCTGACCCTCGGCGAGCGGTTCAAGCCGGATTTCCAGGCGTTCTACCTGGAAGGGACGGACACCGTCGCGCACCTCTTCATGCGCTATGCCCCGCCCCCGCTCGCGGGCGTCGATCGCGAGGAGGCCCAGAGGTTCGGACGCTCCGTGGACGATTACTACCGGCACGCCGACGACATGGTCGGACGGCTGGTCGCCGCGGCGGGTCCCGGCACGGCGGTGATCGTCTGCTCCGACCACGGTTTCCGCACCGCCGACAACCGGCCCCTGACCGATCCCAGGA
>QHXZ01000026.1:5025-18806 GCA_003223165.1 Acidobacteriota bacterium | reverse complement strand
CTTCCGCAGGCACGTCGAGCTGGAGGAGGCCTCCGTGCTCGCCATCACTCCCACGATCCTGGCCCTGTTCGGGCTGCCGGTCGCCGACGACATGGATGGACGACCGATCCTGGAGGCCTTGGATCCCGAATTCCTGAAGTCCCACCCGGTCGCCTACATACCCACCTATGAAGGGGGAGGGCTGGTCGCCGGGGCCGGTCCCGCCGGCGCCTCGGGGTCGGACGCCCCAGTCGATGCGAAGGGCGGCCAGGATCTTAAGGAAAAGCTTCAGTCTCTCGGCTATCTCCGCCAGGATACAGCGAATTCTCATAACAACCGCGGCATGCTGCTGATGGGGAAGGGAAAATACGACGAGGCGATAGGTGAGTTCGAGCAAGCGATCAAGGCGTCGGAGGACCTGGGGATCGCGCGCCTGAACATCGCCCGGGCGCACTACAAGAAGAAGGAGTATGACGAGGCGGTCGCCACCCTCGCTCTGCACCAGAAGCTCCACCCGCGATCCAAGGAGGCCGAGAACCTGCTCGGCAACATCGCCATGGATCAGGGGCGCATGCCGGAGGCGGAGGAGCACTTCAAGAAGGCGCTGGAGTACGAGCCGAACTTCACCGACGCGCGCAACAGTCTCGGCATCCTGTACGACAGGCTGGGGCGCCAGGAAGAGGCGCTGCGCGAATTCCAGAGAGTGGTCGAGGTCGACCGGGAGTACGCGGAGGCCTACAACAACATCGGCGTCATCCGGAAGAAGCAGGGGCGTCTCGACGAGGCGATCGCCGTCTTCAAACAGGCGATCGCGGCCGATCCGGAGTTCGCCGGATCGTACAGCAACCTGGCTCTCGTCTACGAGGGAAAGGGGGACCTCGGAGCGGCGGAGGAGCAGTTCAAGAACGCCCTGAAGCGCGATTCCCAGAACGTCGCCGTCCGCACCAATTTCGGCGGCCTGCTCTACATGAAAGGGCGGTTCGAGCAGGCCCGGCAGGAGCTGGAGAAGGCGGTGGCCCAGGATCCGACGTACGCTTCGGCCCGCAACAACCTTGGAGCGGTGTACGGACGGCTCGGGCGCCGGGAGGATGAGATCGCCGCCTACCGCAAGGCGGCGTCGCTCGACCCGAACTACGCCGACGTGCACCATAACCTCGGCCTCGCGCTCCTGAAGGGTGGGGACGCCGCGGAAGGGGAGGCCGAGCTGCGGCGCGCCCTGGCGATCGATCCGCGCTACGCACCGGCCTATGTCAACCTGGCGCGCTTCCTTCTCGACCGGGGCAGGGGACAGGAGGGGGCCGATCTGCTCGGGCAGGGGGCCCGGGAGATCCCGGGCGATCCGCAGATTCAGGAAATGCTCGGCGAGGCACTGTGGACCATGGGGGTGAAGGACCGGGCCCTGGCAGCACTCGAGCGCTCGCTCGCGCTCAAGCCGGATCAGCCCGACGTGCGCCGCCGGGTCGAGCAGATTCGCGCCGGCGATGGGGCGGCGCCGGGGAGCCCCCCGTGACCGCGGCAGGGCCCGCCTCGCCGGCCGCGGGCCGGCGGCGCTCCGGGCGTATCGTGGTCGCGGCTTTCCTGGTCGCCGCGCTCCCCGCCGCCGATTCCACCCTGCCGTCCGCCGCCGAGGAGATCCCACCCTTGAACCTGTTTCAGCGCGTGGCCCGGGCCGGCTTGGTGGTGCACGTCCGGGTCCACGAGGGAGCGCTGCGCTTCGCGCTCGTCGACGTGCTGGAGGTCCTGAAGGGAAGCGCGCCGGCGGAGCGCCTCAGGATAGCCTTCCGCGACTTCAACTTCAGCCGACCTCGCGACACCGACCCGATCGTCTTCCCGGACGGCCAGGAGGAGATCCTCTTCCTGGTTCCCTACAACCAGGTCCCGCGGAGCGAGAAAAAGAAGGAAAAGTACCGCGACCTCTTCGATCTCCTCCAGGGTCCCCAGGGTCGCATCACGGTCCCCGCCGAAGGCGCCGGCGCCATCTTCGACGCCGTCCGCCGCCTGGTGCAGGTCGCGGGGCAGGATCCGGCGAGCCAGGTCGAGGGGCTCCGGGGCCTTCTCGTCAGCGAAAACCCGCTCCTGCCCGAGGCCGGACTGGAGGAGCTCGCGCGCCTGCGGGCCGCGACACCGGTGCTCTATCCGCGCTTGATCCATCTGCTTCAAAGTCCGTCACCGGGCCTTCGCGTCCGCTCACTGGCGCTCGTGGGGCAAATCTTCTCCTCTCGTCCATCCGTCCCGGAGTCGGTGTCCGCCGAGGAGGCGCTGGACGAAGCGGGGCAGGCCCTGGCCGCCGTCCTCGAGCGCGCCCGCAACGACCCGGACGCGGGCGTCCGGGTCCAGGCGGTTCAGGCCTTGGCGGCCTGGCCTGCGCCTCCCGATGTCGAGGCGGATCTGCGGGCGATCGCCAGCCAGGATGCCTCACAGGAGGTGCGCTTCGAAGCCGAGAGGGCGCTCTTCCGGGCGGGAGCACGGCGCTAGGAGCCTAGCCGGGACGCCGGCTGCGGAATCAGGTCTCGGTGCGCAGCAGGAGGTAGATTCCCGACCCGGCGAACAGGATGTTCGGAGCCCAGGCCGCCAGGAAGGGAGGCAGCAAGCCGATCCCGCCCAGGGCGTTGGTGGTCGAGAAGGTCACAAGGAAGACTCCCACCAGCGCGATGGCGACGCCGATCCCGTAGAGCGAGCCACGCTTGCCCATCCGGAAGCAGAAGGGGATTCCGAGGATGACGAGCGTCAGCGACACGAGAGGGAAGGCGGTCTTGTCGTAGAGGTCGACCTTGAGCTCCTGGACGTCGTACCCGCGGCGCTGCAGGTCGCGGACGAAGGTTCCCAGCTCCGAAAGGTTCATCTGCTCCGGGCTCTTCCACTCGCTGACGAAATAGGCCGCCCCCTCGGGGAAGTCGAATCGCTTCTCGGCGAAGGTCTCGAACGATTCGCGGCCGTCCTCGAATTCCCGCTGCCAGCCGTCGCGCAACACCCAGATCCCCCCGACATAGTTCGCGGTGCGGGCATACACCCGCTCGCGAACGTCGAACGTGGCGGGATCGAGACGGTAGGCCGAGAGGCCCTGGAACGTGCCGCTGCCGGCTGCGGGCAAGACCGGTATGGGAGCGGGGTTGTAGTTCTGGAAGTTGTAGAGCCGCCCTCCCGCGCCGAAGACCCAGCGGCGCTCGCTCGACTGGTAGCTGCGCGGGGTGCGCCCCCTGATGGCATCCTTGATCTGGGCCGCCTTCTGGTTGGCGTACGGGACGAGGTAGTCCTGGTTGACGTAGCCCAGGGTGCTGATGGCCACCGTGAGGATCATCACGGGAGCCGAGAGGCGGTAGATGCTGGTGCCGCTCGCCTTCACGGCGACGACCTCGTTGAAGCGCGACATGACCCCGAACGCCAGGAAGGTCGCCACCAGGCAGGACATCGGGAGCACCTGGGTCATGATCCAGGGGCTGCGATACTCGAGATAGGCGAGCGCCTTCGACATCGGCTGCGCGCGCTCGACCAGGTCGTCGATGAGCTGGATGAACTCGTAGACGGCGAAGAGCGCGAAGAACGTCACGACGCACCCCGCCAGGATGGCCACGAATCGACGCAGGACGTAGCGGTCCAGCGTTGTGCTGAAAATAAGAATGATGGCCAGGAGCGCGAGCCCGACGAGGACGAACGGGCTGTAGGAGAGGGAGGCGATCCCCACCACGACGGCCAGGCCACCAAGGACGAGGGAGCGGATGCGATGGGACGGCTCCTCCTGGGTGTCGGCCTCCGTGTCGACGTCGCCTGCGCCGCCGGGCGATGACCCACCCGGACGATCCCCGGACCCGCCGGGGGAGACGGCCGCCAGAGTCAGCCGGGCCGCATGCCGCCCGCGGCGCGACGAGCGCCTCTGGGCCGGCGTCCCGGGCGGGGGAGCCGCCGCCACGGACTGCGCGTCGAGCCGGCGCTCCTCGCGCCGACGTAAGGACGCCAGGGCCCTCTGCAGGGACGCTGGCACCGGCAACGAGAGCCGCACCGCCTCGGATCGTTCCCGCATCAGGAAAAGGACAATCCCCAGAATCCCGAGGGTGACGTTGCCGAACCAGAGGCCGACGTAGGGATGAATCGTGCCCTGGCTGACGAGGTTCTGGCCGACCGAGAGCAGCACCCAATAAAGAATGGCGATGGCGATGCTGAGGCTGAACCCGGAGGCCTTGCCTCCTCTTCGGTTCATGATCCCGAGGGGAACACCCAGGATCGAGAAGACCAAGGCGGCGACCGGCAGGGCGTACCGTTCGTGCAGGAGGGACTGGATCGTCCCTACGACGCGGGCGCGCACCGACGGCTCGGAGATGGCCTCGGCGCGCCGGATCGATTCGCGCAGCTCCGGGATGGTCTGCTCGTGGAAATTCTTGGGGGCCGGTCGCGCCAGGAGGCTGCTCTTGATGCGGAAAGCCTCGTCCGGCTCCTTGACGATCATCTGCCGCTCGAAGTTGCTGATCTGATAGCTGTCGGCGTCCGCCGGGCTGGTGGCGTGGGTGGTGCCGCTCTCCAGGTAGAAATGAGCCACGCCGTCGCGGCGGTCGTAGTCGAGCTGGGCCCGCCGGGCCACGGTTACGAACTCCTTGCCATCGTCGCCGCTCTGGTACAGGAAGACCTTCTCCAGGAAGTCGCCGCCCTGGCGGACCTCGTCGGCATAGAGGATCATCCCGGGGATCTCCTCGAAGAAGACACGCGGCTTGATCTCCCGCCGCAGGTCGGAGGAGTACATGAGCTTGTCGTACACGCGATGCCGCCTGTATTGCGCCCGGGGCTCCACCTGGACGATGAGGAAGCTTGCCAGGAGCCAGCCGACGATGCCCAAGGTGAGCACCGGAGCGAGGACCTTCCAGTAGCTGACCCCGCTGGCCCGCAGGGCGATGACCTCGCTATCCGTTGACATGCGACCGATCCCGACCAGGACCCCCAGGAGGATGGCCATGGGGATGGTCATCACCAGGACGCGCGGCATGAAGTAGAAGAGCAGCTCGACGACCGTCCGGATCGGAAGCTCCTTCTTGATCGCGAGCTCGGCCAGCTCGAAGAGGGCGTTCATCAGGAAGACGAGCACGTAGACCACGAGGCCCAGGAGGGTGGGTGAAAGGACCTCGCGGAAGATGTAGCGCCAGATCGTGTCGAGCCGGAAGGACTTCATGCCGAACGCATGGTAGGGCCATAGAGGCCGGGCGTCAACGGCCGGCCGGCAAGCGGCCGCCCGGGAGGCGCCGGGGATTCACAGGGAAGGTTTCGAGGATCCACAGGGCGCCCACAGGGACGCGCCAGGCCCGGGGCGGGCGCTGCGGCCCACCCGGTCTCAACGTCCGATAAGATATCTTATGTAAACCTGCGAGAAGGGGGCGGCGGAGCAGGAATTGTCGGCGCGCCGACATTCAAGGCCGGCTCGGTGTTGATTCCGTGGACGCTACTAGGAGCTCGAGAGATGATCGATCAGGTCGCGAAGGGTGGCGATGATATCTTCCTTCGATACCTCGGCGCGCTTGAACCGGAGGTTGAGCGCAAACTTGTTGTCGGCGGGTCTGAAGTGGAAAATGAATCCTTTGGGCCGTCCTGGCCCCTTCTTCTGCTCGGTCTTGAGCCTGCGAACCTCGTCGCGCGTCAGGCCGGAGCGAATGATCTCCTCGACCATCTTCGCCATCGCCGAGGGGTTCGGTTGCCTGGCGATCTGCAGCAGGGTCGAGCGTGCGGCGATGCCGGCCTCCCGGCACCGCTCGCGCAGCTCCACGGGGATGTTGTTGAGGGTGAGGGTCTCCGTGATCGAGCTGCGGGACTTCCCCAGCTTCTTGGCAACCTCTTCGTGGGTGTAGAGGAACTTCTCGCACAGCTTGTGCAAGCCGTCCGCCTCCTCGAAGGGGCTCAGATCGCGCCTCTGAAGGTTCTCGATGAGGCTGATCTCGAGCACTCCCCTGTCGTCCACGTCAATCTCGACGCAAGGAATCTGCGACAGGCCCGCCTCGACGGAGGCCCGGTAGCGCCGCTCCCCGGCGATGATCTGGAATTTCTCCCCGGATGGCCGGACGAGGACGGGCTCGAGGACACCCTTTTCCTTGATCGAGGAAATGAGGTCGTCGAGGTCTGCAAAGGAGCGACGCGGCTGATGCGGATTCGGTATCAGGAGGTCGAGGGGGATCATCCGGCCGACGGCGGATCCCGGACCAGCCGAGAGATTGTCGACGAAGTGGTAGTCGTGCCGCATTCGTCTCTGCGACGGGAGCCCGCGTTGTTTAGACACGTCCTATCACCTCTTCTGAGAGCTTGTAGTACTCGAGTGCGCCGGTCGAGTGTGGCGCGAAGCTGAAGATAGATTCTTTATAGGCCGGGCTCTCCTCGAGGCGCACGCTCCGGGAGATCACGGTACGGAACACCTTGGGACCAAAAACCTCCTTGATGTGGTTCTTGATATCGCGTCCCAGGATGGTGCGCTTGTCGTGGATGGTGATGACGACGCCGAGAAACTCGAGGGTGGGATTGGGGCGGGCCTTGATCTTCTCGACCGTCTCGAGGAGGTCATCCGTTCCTTCGAGAGCAAAATAGGACGACTGGATCGGAACCAGGAGGTGGCTGGATGCGACCAGGGCGTTGACGGTCAAGAGACCGAGAGTCGGCGGAGTATCCATGACGATGTACTCGTAATCGCGTGCGACCGACTTGAGGCGATCCTTGAGACGGAAATGGCTGTCGATGTCGCCGAGGAGCTTGCTCTCGAACTTGGCGAGACTGATCCGGGCCGGTACGAGATCGAGGTTCTTGAGGTTCGTCTTGTGGACGGCGTCGCGCAGGGTCTTGTCGTCCTCGACGAGGCATTCATAGACGGAGGAATGGAGCTGCTCGGGATCGAGAAAAGAGAGCGTCGCGTTGCCCTGCGGGTCGAGATCGAGAAGGAGTGTCGAGAAGCCCTTTTGCGCCAGAGCCGCCGCGAGGTTGATCGCCGTAGTCGTCTTTCCGACTCCCCCCTTCTGGTTGGCGATGGCGAGGATCACGGCTTCCCTGTCCCCGTGCTTGAGGATGTATGTTCGAGAGTGCGGCGTCTTCGACGCGGGCCCGGCCGAGCGTCCAGCAGCCGCTCCTGCGCCGCCTTATACAGGAGGGTGGAACGACTGTCAAGGCGGTGCGGGCCAGCCGCCCTCATCGGATCGACTGTATAAGTCTTTTTGTTTCTTATATTTACGGCTACGGGTGCAGCTACATCTCGTACTTGCCGAGCTCGTCTGGATCAAGGTTCTCGAGCCACTTGCGAATCCGCTCGGACTCCCCCGCGTCCTTGGTGAGGTCGGTGTTCTTGGCCTTCTCGATGACCTCGGTGTTGACGAAGATGGGAGATCCGGTGCGCAGGGCCAGGGCGATGGCGTCGCTCGGCCGCGAGTCGATGGGCAGGACGGCGCCGCCGTGGTTCAGAAAGATCAGGGCGTAGAAGGTGTTCTCCTTGAGATCCGTGATGACCACCTTCTCGACGGTCGCGTGCATGCCGCTGATCATGCTCTTCAGCAGATCGTGGGTCATCGGCCTCGGCGTGGCGATCTTTTCGATCTGCAGCGCGATGGCGTTGGCCTCGAAGATGCCGACCCAGATCGGCAGGACGGCGGAGCTCCCCGGATCGCGAAGGATGATGATCGGCATGTTGGTGATCGGGTCGATCATCAGGCCCTTGATCTTCATTTCGAGTTCCATCTGGCGGAAGCCCCTCTCCTTTAAGGCGAGCGAGTCCCTTTTATAGCCCGGGCCCCGGGGCAAGTCAAGCCGGCGCGGCGGGCCCCACCGCCTCGCCGCTGAGGGAGTGGGGGTGGGCGCGCGTGATGCGCACCGGGACGAGACCGGACGCTGGATGCGGCGGGGCCAGGTGCACGATGCGGTTGCACCGGGTCCTGCCCTTCATCACCCCCTGGTCGAGGCGGCTCGGGCCGTCGAGCAGCACCTCGAAGGTCCGGCCCACCAGGGCGGCGTTGCGTCGGGCCTGGATCCCGTCCTGAAGGTCCAGGAGCGCGGCGAGCCGTGACTGTTTCTCCACTTCCGGAAGGCCTCCCTCGAGCCGCGCCGCGGTGGTGCCGGGACGGGGGGAGTACGTGAAGGCGAACACCTGGTCGTACTCGATCTCGCGCAGGAGCGAAAGCGTGTCGTGGAAGTCCCGCTCGCTCTCTCCGGGGAAGCCGACGATGGCGTCGGTGCTCAGGGCGATGGCGGGAACCACGCGGCGCAGGTAAGCGATCTTCTCCAGGTACCGGTCCCGGGTGTAGCCGCGGTTCATCGCCTTCAAGATGGTGTCGGACCCGGATTGGACCGGGAGGTGCAGGTGGTTGCAGACCGAAGGAACGTCCCTCATCGCGTCCATGATGGCGCGTTTGAGGTGCCCCGGGTGCGACGTCGTGAAGCGAAGCCGCCGGACGCCGGCGACGCGGTCCACCTTGCGCAGGAGCGTGGCCAGGTCGTCCTCCGCGTGATGGTAGGCGTTGACGTTCTGGCCCAAGAGCTCGAACTCGCAATAGCCCCGCGCCACCAAGGCGCGGACCTCCGCCACGACCTCTTCGGGAGGGCGGTAGACTTCGCGGCCCCGGGTGAAGGGCACGATGCAGAAGGTGCAGGACTTGTTGCATCCTTCCATGACCGTGACGTAGGCGCGCGGTCCGGCCGCCCGGGCCGTCGTGCTGGAGGGGAAATCGACCGGGTCGTCGTCGCGGGCCAGGCTGATCGATCGCCCCTCGAGCCGGGCCTGTTCCAGAAGGGCGCCGAGGCGCGCGATGTTCCGCGGGCCGACGACCAGGTCCACGTAGGGAGCGCGCGCGAAGATCGCCTCCCCCTCTTGCTGCGCCACGCAGCCGCAGACGCCGATGAGCAGCCCGGGATTCGACTCCTTGAGGCGGCGGATCTGTCCCAGCCGCGAGAAGACCTTGCTGGCCGCCTTCTCCCGCACGCTGCAGGTGTTGAGGAGGATCAGATCGGCCTGGCGCGCCTCGGGAGCGGGGCCGTACCCGAGCGACCCCAGGAGGCCGGCCATCTTCTCTGAGTCATGGACGTTCATCTGGCAGCCCCAGGTCTCGATGAAGAAGCGCCTCATCGCCTCCTCCCGCTCCCCCGCCGGCGTCGCCCTGGAGTCGCCGCGGCACCTGCGGGGAGGCCGCCGTCGCCGCCGGCGCCAGCCAGGAGCGGCCGCAGGCGTCGGTAGGTGGACGCGAGCGCCTCGGGAATGACCCGCGTCCCGTGCACCACCGTCATGAAGTTCGTGTCGCCATCCCAGCGTGGCACCAGGTGCAGGTGGAAGTGCCCCTCGATCCCGGCGCCCGCGCTGCGCCCCAGGTTCATGCCCAGGTTGATGCCCGTTGGCCGGTAGATCGCCTGCAAGGCGCTCTCGCATCGGACGGCGAGGGCCATCATCTCCGCCAGAGTCGCCGCCGGGGCGTCGTGGAGCGTGGGCAGGTGGGCGTCGGGCACGATCATCAGGTGCCCGTTGTTGTAGGGGTACTTGTTCAGGATGACGAACGCGCTGCGCCCGCGGTACAGGACCAGGTTGGCCCGGTCATCGCGCCCTTTGACCGCGCGGCAGAAGACGCATCCCCTGATCCGCCTGCGATCGGAGGCGATGTAACGGAGGCGCCACGGACTGAAGAGCTTCTCCATCTTGCGTCGGGCGTGCCGGACGTCCGGGGGGATCCCGTCGGGATCACGGCTCCGCGCCGGTGGAGGAGACGGAGGAAGCCGTCGGCTCGGAGGAGCCGGACGAGCCATTGATCAGCTCCTTGAGCTCCTTCCCCGGCTTGAAATAGGGGATCCTCTTGGCTGGCACGTCCACCTTGTCGCCGGTCTTGGGGTTGCGTCCCTGGCGGGAGCGCCGCTGGCGGATGCGGAAGCTGCCGAAGCCCCTGAGCTCGATCTTCTGGTCCTTCTGCAGGGCGTCGACGATCGAGTCGAACACCGTGTTGACGATGATCTCGGAGTGCTTCTTCGTCAGCTCCGAGACACGGGCCACCTCTTCGACCAGCTCGGCCTTCGTCATGGAAGCGCCCTCGCACCCTTCGCCGGCGTCCGGCGACGCCAGGCCGTTGCGGCCTCGCAACGGGTCTATTCTTCCTCGCCTTCCTCGAACGAGTCGCGGCCACCGCGCCGCCGCTTCTCGTCGCGCACGCGTCGGCCCGAGTGGCCGGCGACCTCGCCCAGGTTGATGGCGGGGTTGCCCTGGCTCCGCATGTAGCTGCGCAGATCCTCGCGCCCTTGATCCTGGATCGCCGCCTTGATCGAGAGGCCGATCTTCTGCTCGGCGATGTCCATCTTGATGATCTTGGTCGTCACGCTCTCGTCGAGCGACAGCTTGTCGGAAGGTTTCTCCACCCGCTCCTCGGCGATCTCCGACACGTGCACCAGGCCCTCGATCCCCTCCGCCAGCTCGACGAAGGCGCCGAAGTTGGTCAGGCGGACGATCTTGCCTTCCACGATGTCGCCGACCTTGTGATCCCGAGGGAGAGCCGCTGGTTCTCGGAATCGATCTTCAGGATCACCGCTTCGACATCGTCGCCCTTCTTGAGCATCTCGGAGGGGTGCTTGAGACGCTTGGTCCAGGACATGTCGGAGATGTGGACCAGGCCGTCGATCCCTTCCTCCACCTCGATGAAGGCGCCGAAGTCGGTCAGGTTCCTCACCTTGCCGGTGATGCGGTCGCCTTCATGGTACCGCTCGCTGATCATCTGCCAGGGGTTCGGCTCGGTCTGCCGCAGGCCCAGCGACAGCCGGCGCGCCGCCTTGTCGACGTCCAGGACGACCGCTTCCACGGTGTCGCCCACGGCCAGGACCTTCGAAGGATGCTTGACCCTCTTGGTCCAGGACATCTCGGAGACGTGGATCAGGCCCTCGACCCCCGGCTCGAGCTCGATGAAGGCGCCGTAGTCCGTGAGGCTGACCACCTTCCCCCGCACGCGCGATTCCCGCGGGTATTTGCCTTCGACGTTCTCCCACGGATCGGCGCCTCGCTGCTTGAAGCCCAGGGACACCCGCTCCTTCTCCGGGTCGAACTTGAGAACCACGACCTCGATCTCGTCCCCGACCACGAACATTTCCGAGGGGTGATTGATGCGGCCCCACGACATGTCGGTCTTGTGCAGCAGGCCGTCGATCCCCCCCAGGTCGATGAAGGCCCCGTACTCGGTGATGTTCTTGACGGACCCCTTGATCACCTTGCCCTCGGTGAGCCCGTCGAGCGTGCGGCGCTTCTTGTGGGCGTTCTCCTCCTCGAGCACGGCCTTGCGCGAGAGGACGATGTTGCCGCGCTTGCGGTTCACCTTGATGACCCGCATCTGCAGCTCTTTGCCCTTCATCGCGTCGAGGTTGCGCACCGGGCGGATATCCACGAGCGACCCCGGCAGGAAGGCGCGCACCCCGATGTCCACGGCGAGGCCGCCCTTGATTCTCTCCTTGACGATCCCGGTGACCGGCTTGCCGTCCGTGTAGGCCCGCTCGATCTCCTCCCAGATCTTCATCTTCTCGGCCTTCTCCTTGGAGAGGACGACGTATCCGTCCTTGTTCTCCGTCTTCTCCAGGAGCACGACGACCTCGTCGCCGACGCTGACGTGCGGCTTGCCGTCGGGACCCTTGAACTCTTCGAGGTCGATGATCCCCTCCGACTTGTAGCCCACGTCCACGATCACCTCGCTGCCGCTGATGCGCAGGATGCGGCCGCGGACGAGCTCCCCTTCCGCGAGGGTCCTCAGGGACTGGTCGTACATGTCCAGCAGCTGCTGGTACTCGCCGTCGGAGAACTCGGCGTCGACGCCGTCCATCGGCCTGAGAGGTTCGGAGCGTTTGGGCTTGGGAGCGGGGGACATCTCGTGGGGATTCGCGTCGAGCTGTCCCAGGGTGGGATCATCCTTCATCTTCTGTACATCCATGCAGGCAGGTGCCTCCTTGGTCTTTTTGCGGCCGCGGGCGCCCTGCCTCGAGGCGGGCCCCCGGCGTGCCGTCGTGCGGACGCGCGCGGGCGTCCCGTTCCTCTACGCCGTCCCGCGAGCGGCGGCTCGATCGGGACAGGTTCTTTCCCCGCCCCATCGGCTGCGGCAACCTCGCCGTGACGACCACTGGCTTGGCCACCCCTGTGCGGGATTTCGGAATGATACTGACCGGCCCTCCTCCTGTCAAGCAGAAAAACTTTGTTTTCATCGAATTACGACACCGCCACGGGAGGAACTCGCCGCACTAGGACAGCGCCCGATCGAGGGCCTCGAGCAGGCGCTGGTTCTCGCGGCGCGTGCCAACGGAGAGGCGGATGGCATGTGAATAGCCATAGGCCTCCATCGGCCGGACGATCACCCCGAGGCGCAGCAGGTTCTGGTACACCTCTTCCCCCCGCGCCGGGGTCCGCACCAGGAGGAAGTTGGCCGCGGGCGGGACGAATTCGAGCCCCCGGCGTGACAGCTCCTCGGACAGGAATCGCGCCTCCCGGGCGTTCTCCGCCCGCGAGCGCGCCACGTGCTCGGTGTCCTCGAGGGCCGCCCGGGCCGCTACCTGCGCCAGGACCGACGTGTTGAACGGCGAGCGGACGGCATCGAGCGCCGACGCCACCTCCTTGAGGGTCACCGCGTAGCCGATGCGCATTCCGGCGAGGCCGTGGATCTTCGAGAAGGTGCGCAGCACGACGACGCCGCGCCCGGCCCTCAGGTCCTCCAGGCAATCGGGGTAGTCGGTGGCTTCCACGTAGTCGAAATAGGCCTCGTCCACCACCGTCAGCACGTGCGCCGGCAAGCGGCGGAAGTACTCATCCATCTGGGAGCGCGTCACGTAGGTGCCGGTGGGGTTGTTCGGATTGCCGATGTAGACCAGGGCGGTCCGCTCGTCGCAGGCCGCGGCCATGGCCGGAAGGTCGTGACGGTCCTCCCGCAGCGGCACCGAGACGAGCGGGGCGCCCATGGCGGCGACGGCGATGCGGTACATGATGAAGGCCGGCTCCGCGACCACGGCGCCGCGCTCGGACGACAGAAACGCCTTGGCGGCCACCTCGAGCAGCTCCGTCGAGCCGTTCCCCAGCACGACCTGGGTGGCCGGGACGCCGTGCCGCGCGGCCAGCGCCAGGCGCAGGGCGTAGCCATGGCCGTCCGGGTAGCGGTGCACGCGGCCCGCGGCCGCCCGCATCGCTTCGAGAGCGCGCGGCGACGGTCCGAGGGGGTTCTCGTTGCTCGCCAGCTTGACGACTTCGCGGATCCCCAGCTGGCGCTCCGCCTCCTCGATCGGTTTCCCGGGCACGTACGGCGTCAGCCGGCGGACGTGGTCGGGGATGCGGATGTTCATCGAGGCTCCTTCAGGCGGCGCACCTCCTCCTCGGTCAGGCCGCGGAACTCTCCCGGGCGCAGCGTCCGGTCGGTGAGCGGCCCGATGGCGATGCGCCGCAGCTTCAGGACCGGGTGGCCCAGGCGCTCGAAGGTGCGCCGGATCTGGTTCTTCTGGCCCTCGTAGAGCGTGACCTCGAGCCAGCTGTTGCTCTGCGCCGAGATGCGGCGGATCTCCGCGGGGAGGCTCCTGCGCCCGTCCAGAAAGAGTCCGCGCCGCACCGCCTCGAGGGCGGCCGGCCCGACGAGTCCCTTCACCTTGACGCGGTAGGTCTTCGGCACGTGGTTCGCCGGATGGGTCAGGCGGTAGGCCAGGTCGCCGTCGTTCGTCAGCAGGAGCAGTCCTTCGGAGTTCCAGTCGAGCCGGCCCACGGGGAAGATCCTTTCGCGCACGCCCTGCAGGAGGTCGAGGACCGTGGGTCGCCCCTCCGGGTCGGAGGCGGTGGTGATGAAGCCGCGCGGCTTGTGGAGGAGGTAGTACACGCG
>QHXZ01000026.1:0-4910 GCA_003223165.1 Acidobacteriota bacterium | reverse complement strand
GCCTCGCGGCGCGAGGCGACGCCCGCCGAGGCCATGAACTTCTGCAGGCGGACGCCGGTGCCTCCCTCAGGAGTCGTCCCCGTCGTCTTCGCGCTCGTTCTCGTCCTCGGTCTCGTCATCGACCTCCTCGTCGTCATCGTCCTCGCCGTTTCCCTCCGTTTCCTGGAACGGGCCGGCCGCGGCCGCAGCGGACAGCGACGGGGCCAGGCCGCCAAACTCCTCCGGACCCGGCAGGTCCTCGAGCGAGTTCAGACCGAAGTGGGCGAGAAAATCGCGGGTGGTGCCGTAGAGCAACGGCTTGCCCACCACCTTCTTGCGGCCCAGCACGCGGACGAGCTTCTTCTCGAGCAGGCCGTCGAGGACGGCGCTGGGGTCGGTCCCGCGAATGGCCTGAATCTCCGGCGTCGTGATCGGCTGGCGGTAGGCCACGATGGCCAGGGTCTCCAGGGCGGCCGGCGACAGGCGGCGCCTGTTGCGCGAGCGGAAGAGGGCACGCACCCATTCGCCGAGCTCGCCCTTGGTGGTCATGCGGTAGCCGCCCGCCACCTGGGCGACCTGCAGGCCCCGGTCGGGTTCGCCGCAGGCCCGCGCCAGGTCGTCGAGGAGACGCTTCAGGGTCTCCTCCCCCACGCCGGGGAAGAGATCGACCAGATCGCCGATCGTCAGCGGCTCCTCCGCGGCGAAGACGAGCGCTTCGACCACCGCCCGCAGGGTGCGATCGTCGAGATCGCCCTGCGGCAGCAGGTTCTCAGGCATCGGTCCGCTCCTCCGGGGCCACGCCGCCGGGGCCGGGAGGCTCGTCGGCGAGGGTGATCAGCAGGTCCTCCTGATGGTGGCTCTGGAAGGCCTGCACCAGCCGCAGCCGGATGAGCTCGAGCAGGGCCAGGAAGGTGAGGATGCAGGACATCCGGTCCTCGGCGGCGGCGAACAGGTCGCGGAAGCCGATGCGGCGCTCCCGCTGGAGCGTCTCCAGGAGCCAGTTGATCCGTTCGACGAGCGTGATCCGCTCGCGGCTCACGCGGGCGGCGGGGTCGCTCCCGACGCGTCTCAGGATGGCCTGGAAGGCGCGCAGCAGGGCGGAGAGATCGGCCTCGATCCCCTGCTCGCTCGCGAACTCCGAGACGCGCTCGGCGGGACGCGCGAAGATCAGCTCCATGCTCGCCTCGCGCTCCTGCAGGTGCTCCGCGGCCCGCCGCATGCCCTGCGCCGCCGGGGGGGCGGCCGTCGCCTCGAGGGGTGGCTCGGCGGCCGCATCGGCGGGGTCGGGTGGCAGCAGGCGCCGGGACTTCATGTGCACCAGCGTGGCCGCGAGCACCAGGTACTCCCCCGCCAGGTCCATGTCGAGGCTCTTCGCCCCCTCGAGCCAGGCATCGTATTGCCGGGCGATCTCCAGGATCGGCAGACCGGTGGGGTCGACCTCGCCCGTGCGGATCAGGTGCAGGAGGACCTCGAGCGGCCCCTGGTAGGAGGCCAGCCGGACCTGCCAGCCGGCCTGCCCTTCCGATTCGATGGCCCGCGGCTCTCCGCTCATCCCTGTCCCCTCAGTCGATCTTCATCGCCGCGCGCACGCGCGACATCGTGGCGCCGGCCTCGACCCGCGCCTTCCGCGCGCCCGCGGCGAGGATCTCGGCGACGCGCCCGGGCTGCCGCAGCCAGGCCGCGCGGCGCTCCTGGAACGGGGCCAGGAACGGCTCCAGGTGCCCCAGGAGCTCCTTCTTGCAATCGATGCAGCCGATGCCGGCGCGCCGGCACTCCACGTCGACGTGCTCGATGGTGCGCTTGTCGGAGAAGGCCCGGTGGAGGTCAAACACGGGGCAGACGTCGGGGTTCCCCGGGTCGGTGCGCCGCTTGCGCGCGGGGTCGGTGACCATGGTGAGGATTTTCTGACGGATGCGCTCCGGGTCGTCCGCCAGGTTGATGGCGTTTCCGTAGGACTTGCTCATCTTGCGTCCGTCCGTCCCGGGCAGGCGCGGCGTGCGCGTCGTCAGCGCCTGCGGCTCGGGGAACACCTGCCCGTACAGGGCGTTGAAGCGCCGGGCGATCTCGCGGCAGAGCTCGAGATGGGCCAGCTGGTCCTCTCCGACCGGAACCAGCTCGGCCCGGTAGACCAGGATGTCGGCGGCCTGCAGCACGGGATATCCCAGGAAGCCGTAGTTGCCCAGGTCCCGGTTGGCGACCTGTTGCTGCTGCTCCTTGTAGGTCGGCACGCGCTCGAGCCATGGAAGCGGCACGATCATCGACAGCAGCAGGTGAAGCTCGGCATGCTCCGGGACGCGCGACTGCACGAAGAGCGTGCACTTCTCGGGGTCGAGGCCGGCGGCCAGCCAGTCCGTCGCCATCTCCAGGACATAGGCCTTGAGGCGGCCGGTGTCTTCGTAGTCGCTCGTCAGGGCGTGCCAGTCGCAGATGGCGAAGTAGCACTCGTGCGACTCCTGGAGCCGCACCCAGTTCTCGAGCGCGCCGACGAGGTGGCCGATATGCATCGGCCCCGTGGGACGGAAGCCCGAGAGCACCCGGGACCGCGTCGGGGGGGCGGTCATGGGCGGGGTGGGCGGGCGCTCGGGCGAAGAGTCATCGCTTGATCAGCGCGGCGTTGATGATGTTCATGGCGGTGGTGATGCGGCTCAGCTTGCGGCCGCGCTTCTGGATCGCCTGGGTGTCGTCCTGGGACGGCTGTTCGGCGCGCGCCTCCTTCTGGACCTTGTCGAGCTCGAACGTGAGCTGTTTCAGCTCCGCCGGGGTGAATTTCCTGAACATGTTGGTGTTGACGAGGATCATGCCCTCGGCGACGTCGCGCGCCATGGCGTACGCCGATCCTCCGATGAAGTTCCCCATGCCCCCTCCTCGAGACCCGGACGGTCCCGCTAGCCGATGCCATACCGGGGCCACTTGCGCTCGACGAGCGCCAGCGTCTCCGGGTCCATGCGGATCTCCTCCGGCCACGGGCGCGTGAACCCTTCCCCAGGCAGCTTGCGCGTGGCGTCCACCCCCATGTGCGATCCGAACTGCGGCAGACGCGCCGAGTGGTCGAGCACGTCGACCGGCCCGAGCACGAACGCGATGTCGCGCTCGGGATCGATGTGGTTGAGGGCCTTCCAGGCCACCTGGCGCACGTCCTGCACGTCCACATCGTCGTCGACGACCAGGATCACCTTGCTGAACATCGCCTGCCCCATGCCCCAGATGGCGTGCATCACCTTGCGGGCGTGACCCGGGTAGCGCTTGCGGATCGACACGATGATGAGGTTGTGGAAGATGCCTTCCGCCGGCATGTGGATGTCGACGATCTCGGGCAGCTGCCGCTTCATGACCGGCAGGAAGACGCGCTCGATGGCCTTGCCGATGTAGAAGTCCTCCATCGGCGGCGGCCCCACGATGGTCGTCTGGTAGATCGGCCGCTCCCGGTGCGTGAGGCAGGTGAGGTGGAAGACCGGGTAGTCGTCCGCCAGGGAATAGTAGCCGGTGTGGTCTCCGAAGGGGCCCTCGCTGCGGCGCTCCTTGGGATCGACGTACCCTTCCAGCACGATCTCGGCCGACGCCGGGACCTCCACGTCCACGGTCACGCAGCGCACCATCTCGACCGGCTCGCGGCGCACGAAGCCGGCGAGGAACATCTCATCCACGTCGTCCGGCAGAGGCGCCGCGGCGGCGAAGGTCAGGGCGGGATCCGTGCCCAGCGCGCAGGCGACCTCGAGGCGGGTACCCCGGGCCTCGGCGCGGCGGTGGTGGTGCGCGCCGTGCTTGTGGATCTGCCAGTGCATGGCCGCCGTGCGCTCGTCGAACACCTGCATGCGGTAGATGCCGCAGTTGCGCGCGCCGGTCTCCGGATCGCGGGTGAAGACCAGGGGCAAGGTGATGTACCGCCCTCCGTCGCCGGGCCAGCACTTCAGGGCCGGCAGGGAGAGAAAGGAGGGATGGTCCCGCTCGACGACCTCCTGGCAGCGCCCCTTCCTGACGACGGCGGGGAACAGGTCGGAGAGGTCTTTCAGCTTCGGCAGCATCTTGATCTTGTCCAGGAGCGAGGCGGGGGCCTTGGGGGCGAGCAAGGCGTCGATGCGCACGGCGAAGTCGTCGAGGTCGTCCACCTCCAGGGCCAGCTTCATCCGCGACACCGATCCCAGGGCGTTGATGAGGACCGGCATCGAGTGGCCCTGGACGCTCTCGAACAGGAGGGCGCGGCCGCCTCCCGGAGACTTCGAGACGCGGTCGGTGACGGCGCTGATCTCGAGATCGGCGCTGACCCCTTCCTTCACGCGCACCAGCTCGCGCTTTTCCTCGAGCAGCGCCAGGAACGCGCGCAGGTCGGCGTGCGCCACCGGGCGCCCCTCAGGACCGACCGGCGGCGGCCGGTTTGCGTGAGGGTCGGTCGGGCGTCTTGAAGACGAGCGAGACCATGCCCAGCCCGACCTTGTCGCCGCTGACCAGGGTCGCGGGGCGTCCGGAGGTGAGCCGCTGGCCGTTCACGAAGGTGCCGTTGAGCGCGCCGACCTCCTCGGAAATCTGGAACGCGCCGTCCTGCACCACGATGCGCGCGTGGCGCCGCGACACGGAGCGGTTGATGTCCACCTGGGTCAGGTCGATCTCCGGACGCGTGCCGGTCACCGGGTCGTAGCGGCCGATCAGGGCGCTGTCTCCTGTGATCGGGAAGTGGCGCGTGCCGCCCTCGTGCACCAGCAGGGCGACCGCGCCCTTCGGCACCTCGACCTCGGCGATCGGCTTGGGCACCGCCTGCACGCCGCTGGAGGGAGCCGCGCCGGCCCCCGGGGGAGGGGCCTCGGCGGGCCGATCGACGTCGACCACGCCCACGGGCGCCGCAGCCTTTCCCCTGGTCGTGGCCCGCGACAGGAGCTCAATCTTGCTGTTGGCCTCCTGCAGGCGGTTGCTCAGCTTGCGCAGCATGCGGACGGCTA
>QHXZ01000113.1 GCA_003223165.1 Acidobacteriota bacterium | reverse complement strand
CTTCTCTTCGGATAGAATCCCCTTTCTGGCGGCCGGCCGTTCCCTGCGGGTTTCGAAGGGCGGGCTGCCGCTGGGGGTGATGGGCGAAGTGGCGCGCGCCGGCCGCGAGCGCTGCGGCCTGGAGCGGGCGGTGTTCGGCGCGGAGATCGACCTCGGCGCCCTGATGGCGGCGCCGCGCGCGGAGCGCCGCTTCCGCCCGTTGCCCCGTTTCCCGGCGGTGCGCCGCGACCTGGCGCTGGTGATCGGCCGGGAAGTGCGCTTCGAGGCGATCGAGCGGGTGGTGCGCTCGGTGGACTCTCTGCCGATCGCCGACGTGCAGGTGTTCGACCGGTACGCGGGGGCCGGGATCCCGGCGGGGCAGGTCGGGCTGGCGAGCGGCCCTGGAGACCATGGTGAAGCGGCTCGAGAGCGCTCTCGGGGCCCGGTTGCGGGGCGCCGCGGGAGACTGAGGCGGGCGAAGGGAACGGCGGGCGCGACGCACGGGAGGTGGCGATGGAGAGGAAGAAGGTGGTGGTGGACCTGCAGCAGATCGACCTCCTGGAGCAGAAGATCGTCAAGGCGACGGAGCTGATAAGGACCCTGCGCCGCGACAAGGAGGCCCTGCAGATCAAGCTGCGCGAGGCGCAGGAGGCGCTCACGCGGGCGCGCGAGGAGGCGGCCGGCTCGGACAAGCAGCGGCGCGAGTTCGAGGAGACCACCCAGCAGCTCGAGGTCCTGCGCGAGGAGCGCCAGGCGATCCGCGGCCGCGTCAGCCGCATGCTGGAGCTGATAGGCGGGATCGACGAAGGGGCCGCCGAGGCGCGGCGGGACCACTAGCATCGGAGGGACGGCCATGGAGCGACAGCAGAGCCACCTGGTGCAGGTGGAAATCTACGGGCAGTCCTACAACCTGCGCGGCGAGGGCGAGGTCGGCTACATCCAGGACCTGGCCGCGTACGTGGATCGCAAGATGCGCGAGGTCTCGGAGGCGACCGCCACCGTGGACTCCCTCAAGGTGGCGATCCTGGCGGCCCTCAACATCGCCGACGAGTCGCGGCAGGGCAAGACGGCCGATCCCGATCTGGTGCCGGGCGGGCATGATCGCGTCGCGCGCCTGGTCGACATGCTCGAGAGGTGCTTCGGAGAAGCTTGATGGGAGGGCCTCTCGGAGGGTCTTGACGCGCGCCACGGGGAGCCGTACGATGCGGGTGGAATCCGACTCCCCTGCGCGGTTTGTGTTGGACGGGTAATTTTGAGCCAACACTATTTGAACGGGAGCCCGGGTCCGATCGCGGTGAGCTTCCTCCTCGCGGGGAGGCCTGAAGCGACGGCAGGGTTCCCAATCTGGTGCGCCAGGTTCAAATAGATCCCTCCTCACGGCCAAGCGGGGGTTTGTTTTATCCGTCGCACGCTTGCCGCGGCCGGCCCCGGCCAGGGCCGCCCGGTCCCCTCCCGAGCGCTCCCTCCTCCAAGCATCGCAGGCGCGGCCCGGCCGGCCGCGCGAGGACTAAGGAGCCTTTCCGGACATGATCCAGACAATCCTGATCGCGCTCTTGGCGGTGGCCGCGGGCACGAGCCTGGCCTTCGGCCTGCGCGGCGCGGCCCGCCGCGTCCTGTCGCGCGCCCGCGAGCGGGCGCGCTCCCTGGCCCAGGACGCCGAGAGCAAGGCTCAGATCCGTCTCCAGGAGGCCGAACTGGAGGTGGAGGAGAAGAAGGCCGCGGCGGAGGCCCAGTTCGAGGCCCAGACGCGCAAGAAGCGCCAGGAGCTGCAGCAGCTCGACGAGCGGCTCAAAGAGCAGGAGCGCAACCTGGGACGCAAGGTGCAGCTGCTGGCCCAGAAGCAACAGGAGCTGGACGAGCGCGACGCCCGGCTGAAGGGGCGCGAGGCGGCCGCCTCGGAGCGGGAGCGGGAGGCGCAGGCCCTCATCCAGGAGCGCCGGCAGCGGCTCGAGAAGCTGGCGGGGCTGGGCGCGCAGCAGGCCCGCCGGGAGCTGGTGAAGGAGATCGAGGGGGAGGCCCGCCAGGAAGCGGCGCAGATCGTGCGCCGGCTGGAGGAGGAGGCGCGGGAGGAGGCCGTCGGGCGCTCCCGCCGCCTGGCCGCCGAGGCGATTCAGCGCCTGCCGACCTCCGCCTGGGTGGACAACGTGGTGACCGTGGTGAAGCTGCCGAACGAAGAGATGAAGGGCCGCATCATCGGCCGGGAGGGCCGCAACATCCGCGCCCTCGAGATGGCGACGGGCGTCGACCTGATCGTCGACGAGACGCCGCAGGCGATCGTGCTCTCGAGCTTCGATCCGTTTCGCCGCGCGGTGGCGCGCACCGCCATCGAGCGGCTGATCGAAGACGGACGCATCCACCCGGCCCGCATCGAGGAAGTCGTCGAACGCTCGCGCGGCGAGGTCGAGCAAGGCCTCGAGACGGCCGGCGAGGGGGCCGCCTTCGAGCTCGGCATCACCGGGCTTCCACCCCGCCTGGCGCGCCTCCTGGGCAAGCTCAAATACCGCGTCGTCATGGGGTACAACCTGCTGGACCACTCCCTGGCGGTGGCGCGGCTGGGCCACCAGATGGCCACCCTCCTGGGCGCCCACGCCGAGGTCGTGAAGCGCTCGGGGCTGCTGCACGAGATCGGGCAGGTCGAGGAAGGCGAGGGGGCCTCCGCTCATCCCCTGCTGGTGAGCGCCGAGCTGGCCGCCCGCTCGGGCGAGGACGCGCGCGTGGTGCTGGCGATCCGCTCGCTGCACGAGGGCGGGCCGGAGCTCTCGGTGGAGGGTGTCCTCCTGAAGGCCGCGGAGCGCGCCGTGGTGGCGCGGCCGGGCGAGCGGGACGACAACCTGGACGTCTTCATCCAGCGGCTGGGCCACCTGGAGGAGATCGCCGCCTCGTTCAGCGGCGTCGGCAAGGCGTACGCCATGCGTTCCGGCAAGGAGGTGCGGGTGATCGTCGAGGCCGGGTCGGCCACCGACAGCGACGCGATCTGGCTGTCGAAGGACATCACCGCCCGCATCCAGAAGGAAGTCGAGTACCCCGGCACCGTCCGCATCAGCGTGATCAGGCAGACGCGCGCCGTGGACTACGCCCGCTAGGAGCCTCATCCGGGCGACAGGAGTGGCCGCGCATGCGCATCATCCTGATCGGCGACATCAACGGCAAGGCCGGGCGGCAGATCCTGCGCGCGCGGCTCCCCTCCCTGGTCGCCGAGCGGCAGGTGGACTTCTCCGTGGCCAACGTGGAGAACGCCGCCGACGGCTTCGGCGTCACCCCCGACCTGGCGGAGGAGTTCTTCGACTGCGGCCTCGACTGCCTCACCTCCGGCAACCACATCTGGGACAAGGCGGAGATCATGGATTACATCCCGGGCGAGCGCCGGCTGCTGCGGCCGCTGAACTATCCCGACAGCCAGCCCGGCTCCGGCGCCTACGTGGGCGAGAGCCCCGGAGGCGTCCCGGTCGCCGTGGTCAATCTGATGGGCCGGGTCTTCATGCCGCCCTGCGAGAACCCTTTCAAGACGATCGACGCGGCGCTCCCGCGCCTGCGCGAGCGCGCCCGGGTGATCCTGGTGGACATGCACGCCGAGGCGACCTCCGAGAAGAGCGCCATGGGGTGGCACCTGGACGGCCGCGTGAGCGCCGTGGTCGGCACCCACACGCACGTGCAGACGGCCGATGAGACGATCCTGCCGGGCGGCACCGCCTACATCACCGACCTGGGGATGACCGGCGCCTACGACTCGGTGATCGGCATCGAGAAGGAGCTCGCCCTGAAGCGGTTCCTGACCGGCATGCCGGTGCGCTACGCGACCGCCAAGCGCGACCCGCGCCTGTGCGGCGTCCTGCTCGACGTGGACGAGACCACCGGGAAGACGCGCGCCATCGAGCGCTTCCAGCTCCGCCCCGAGAGCCCCGCGTCCCCAGGGAGGCCCGATGCGCAGCCTGTTTGACGAGGCGGCTCCCCCGCCTCCCGGGGCGCCCGGCCGTCCGCGCGAGGACCACCCCGTCCTCACGGTCAGCGAGCTGAACGCCCTGGCGCGCGGCCTCCTCGAGGAGGGGCTGGGGACCGTCTGGGTCGAGGGGGAGATCAGCAACCTGCGCCGCTACCCCTCGGGCCACACCTACTTCACCCTCAAGGACGCGGAGTCGCAGGTGGCCGCGGTGCTGTTCCGCGGCAGCGCCGCGGCGCTGCGCTTCAGGCCCGGCGACGGGCTCAAGGTCCTGGCGCGCGGCCGGGTGAGCCTGTACGAGCCGCGCGGCGCCTACCAGGTCATCGTCGAGGCGCTCGAGCCGGCGGGGCTGGGCGCCCTGCAGCTCGCCTTCGAGCAGCTCAAGGCGCGCCTCCTGGCGGAGGGGCTGTTCGACGCGGCCCGCAAGCGCCCGATCCCGCTCCTTCCCCGCCGCATCGGCATCGTCACCTCGCCCTCCGGCGCGGCCATCCGGGACATCCTCAAGGTCCTGTCGCGGCGCTTCGCGAGCCTGGGGGTGGTCCTGGCCCCGGCGCGCGTGCAGGGGGCCGAGGCCGCGGGCGAGATCGTCGCCGGCATCGCGGCCCTGAACCGGCTGGCCGGCCTGGACGCCCTGATCGTGACGCGGGGAGGCGGATCGCTCGAGGACCTGTGGCCCTTCAACGAGGAGGCGGTGGCCCGCGCCATCGCCGCCTCCGCGATCCCGGTGATCTCCGCCGTGGGGCACGAGACCGACGTGACCATCGCCGACCTGGTGGCCGACCTGCGCGCCCCGACCCCTTCGGCCGCCGCGGAGATGGTGGTGGGGAGCAGGGAGGAGCTGGCGGAGCGCATCGCGGCCGCCGAAGCGCGGCTCCTGGCCGCGGCCCGCCTGCGCCTGGCCGCCCTGCGCCGGCGGCTGGGGGACCTCGGCGCCGAGCGCGCCTTCGAGATCCTGCGCTCCCGCCTGCGCGATGCCATGCTGCGGGTCGACGATCTGACCTTCCGCCTGCGCGACCGCCTCGACCGCCGGGCGCTGGCGGCGCGCCACCGCCTCGAGATCCTGGGACAGCGGATGACGCCGCGGCGGCTCGACGAACGGCTGGCCGGGCGCCGCGCCGCCGCCCTGGCGCTGGGGCGCATGCTGCGGGCGGCGGCCGCCGCCCGGCTGCAGCGGGCGCGCGACCGGGTGGCCGCCCTCTCCGAGAGCCTCGGGGCGCTTTCGCCGCTCGCGGTGCTGGCGCGCGGCTACGCCATCTGTTTCGAGGCCGGAAGCGATGCGGTCCTGAAGGAGGCCGGGCGCGTCCGCGTCGGCGCGCCGGTGCGGGTGCGGCTGCACCGCGGCAGCCTCGGGTGCGAGGTGCGCAGCGTGGACGAGGGCGGCGGCCAGGGGGAGTGACCATGACACGCGGTCGCAAGGGCGGCAAGGAACCGGGCTTCGAGGACGCGCTTCTGCGCCTCGAACGGATCGTGAAGGACCTGGAGGGAGGCGACCTGCCTCTGGAGGCCTCGCTGCGCCTGTTCGAGGAGGGCGTGCGCCTGACGCGCTACTGCGCCGGCAAGCTCGACGAGGCGCAGCGCAAGATCGAGATGCTCAGCCGCGGAGAGGGGGGAGAGCTGAAGCTCGTGCCCTTCGAGGCGCCCGGCGGGCCGGGGCCGGAGGACGAGGGACCGGACCGCGGATGAAGCGGAGACTCGATCGGACCGCCCCGCGGCGGCTCGTGGACCGCGCGCTGCGCCGCTGCCTGCCGCGTCCAGGGAGCGTCCCGCCCACCGTGCGGCGGGCCATGCTCTATTCCCTGTTCCCCGGCGGCAAGCGTCTGCGCCCGATCCTGGCGATCGCCGCCTGCCGGGCCCTGGGGGGCAGGCTGCGGAACGTGCTCCCGTCGGCCTGCGCCATCGAGATGATCCACACCTACTCGCTGATCCACGACGACCTGCCGGCCCTCGACGACGACGATCTGCGTCGCGGCCGGGCCACCAGCCACCGCGTCTTCGGCGAGGCGATGGCGATCCTGGCTGGAGACGCGCTCCTGACGCACGCCTTCGAGGTGGTGGCGACGCACCCGCGGGGAGGCGGCCTGGACTTCCGCAAGGTGAGGGCGACGGCGCTCCTGGCGCGGGCGGCGGGGGTGACCGGCATGATCGGCGGCCAGGTGATGGACCTGGAGGCCGAAGGACGCCCCTACTCGTACCGCACGCTGGCCCGCATCCACCGCGGCAAGACGGCCGCGCTCATCAGCGCCTCGGTGGAGATGGGAGGCATCATGGCGGGCGCCCGGCCGGCGACGCTCGGGGCGCTGCGGCGTTACGGCGAGAACGTCGGCCTGGCCTTCCAGATCATCGACGACATCCTCGACCGCGAGGGGAGCTCGGCGCGGCTGGGGAAGACGGCGGGCAAGGACTTGCGGGCCCGCAAGGCGACCTTCCCCGCTCTCCTGGGGATCCCCGCCTCCCGGCGCCGGGCCGAGGCGGCCGTGCGCGAGGCGATCGCGGCGCTGCGGCCGCTCGGGGTCCGGGCGCGCCCGCTCGCCGATCTCGCCCGTTTCATCCTCGAGCGGATCAACTAGTGCGAGCCGGCGCGGGACATCGCGATGGCCGCGCACAGGGGGCTGGCGGCGGCAAGGCGCGGCGCGAGCGGCTGGACCGGATCCTGGTGGCGCGCGGGCTGGCGAAGAGCCGGGAGCGGGCGCAGGCCCTCCTGCTGTCGGGGGTGGTGCGGGTGGACGGACGGCCGGCGGGCAAGGCCGGAT
>QHXZ01000112.1 GCA_003223165.1 Acidobacteriota bacterium | reverse complement strand
GGATCGGCGGCACCACGCTGCGCAGGACGAACGGGCTCGCGAGCCGCACGTGCTGAAGCACTTGGCCCACGACGCGCGGCCGCAGGCTCTCGATGTAGACCACCACGTCGGGAAGCTCGGGCATCGGCCTCCACCACCCCGCGCTGGCCGCCGCCCGCGCCGGGCACTAGCGGAAGAGCAGCAGCGCCTTCTCCAGGGTCGAGAGCACGCCCCACAGGAGCGGTGCCGCGACCAGGGCCCAGGCGCAGGCGACCGCGGTCCGGCCCGCCGCGGACCGGCGCCCGCCGGCTTGCCCTCCGCCTGAGGTCCGTCCTGCGGCGCGCGCGCCCGCAGCGGGGCGAGGTGGGCCTCGAGCTCGCCGGGGGTCATCTGGTGCTCCCCGGAGACCCGGGTGATCGCCAGGTTGCACAGGAAGCCCGCCGCCAGGATCGCGGCCATGATCTCCATCGTCACGTCGTAGGCGTCGGCCGCCGCCACCCCGCGGTCGATCTGGAACTGGCGGATGTAGTTGACCAGCACCGGTCCCAGGACGCCGGCCATCGACCAGGCGGTCAGGACGCGTCCGTGGATCGCCCCGACGAAGTGGGTGCCGAAGATGTCGGCGAGGTAGGCGGGAATGGTCGCGAAGCCGCCGCCGTACAAGGTCAGGATGATGCAGAAACAGAGGACGAAGGGTGCCACGCTGCCCAGGCGGCCGGCGAACGGCACCAAGAGGTACAGCAGGGCGCCCAGGCCGAAGAAGATGGCGTAGGTCGGCTTGCGGCCGATGACGTCCGACAGCGACGCCCAGGCGATGCGGCCGGCGATGTTGAACAGGCTCAAGAGGCCGACGAAGCCGGCGGCGGCCGAGGGCGACACCGCCCCCTTGAACACCTCCTGGATCATCGGCGAGGCCTGGCCCAGGACGCCGATGCCGGCGGTGACGTTGAGGCAGAGCACCGCCCAGAGCAGCGGGAACTGGACCGTGCGCAACGCCCGGTCGGCATGCACGTGCCCCGTCGTGACCAGGCCGCCCTGGTCGGCGGGCGGCGTCCAGCCCGCCGGCCGCCAGCCGGCGGCGGGAAGGCGGAAGCCGAGCGCCCCCGCCATCATCGCCGTGAAGTAGATCAGCCCCAGGCAGACGAAGGTCTGCCAGACGCCCACCGAGGCGGGCGATGCGAAGCGGCGCATCAGGGCATCCGAGAGGGGGGCGGCGATCATCGCCCCGCCGCCGAACCCCATGATCGCCATCCCGGTGGCCATGCCGCGCCGGTCGGGGAACCACTTGATGAGCGTCGACACCGGCGACACGTACCCCAGCCCCAGGCCGCACCCGCCGATCACTCCATACCCCAGGTAGACGAGCCCGATGAGGTGCAGCGCCACGCCCGCCGCCGCGACCAGGAAGCCGCCGCCCCAGCAGCAGGCCGCGACGACGCCCACCTTGCGCGGCCCGGCCCGCTCCAGCCAGGTGCCTGCGAACGCGGCCGACAGCCCCAGGAAGACGATGGCCAGGGTGAAGATCCAGCCGAGGGTGGTGAGCCTCCAGTCGCCGGCGGCGGGCCGGCCGACCCCGATCGCCCGGCCGAGCGGCAGGTTGAAGACGCTGATGGCGTACGCCTGGCCGATGCACAGGTGGATCGCCAGGGCGGCCGGCGGCACCAGCCAGCGGTTGAACCCGGGCGGGGCGACGATCCTCTCTCGTGACAGGAAGGGGGCCATGGTCCGCGTGCGCTCCAGGCGGCGTGCTATCCTAGCAAACTCGCACTGCCGCAAGGGATGCGCACGATGGGGCTCGAGTTCAGGATCGCCTGGTTGGTCGTCGCGGCGGCGGCCGCGTCCGCCGCTGCGGCCTCCCGCCCCGCGGCGCCCGGCCCCGTCGCCGAAGAGCCGCCGGCGCCGAAGGTGCTGCACGGCGCGCCCCTCGCCCCCTACATGCAGCGGGAGCAGTTCCCCTCCCAGGACAAGCCCCGCTTCGTCCCCGCGGGCGAGGCCCGCTTCATGAAGGAGGCCGAGCCGGTCATCGGGATCACCGCCGGCCGCGCCGCCAAGGCCTACCCGGTCTGGGTCCTCGAGCACCGCGAGGTGGTCAACGACACGGCCGGGGAGATCCCCGTCGCGGTGACCTGGTGCTCGATCGCCGGCACCGGCATCGTCTACCGGCGGTCGGTCGGCGATCGGCTGCTCACCCTGGCCTCCGACGGCTCGCTGTGGAAGGAGGCGCAGGTGCTCTTCGACCGCGAGACCGAGTCACGCTGGACCCAGATCACGGGCGAGGCGCTCGAGGGGCCCCTGGACGGCAACCGCCTCCAGGCGATCCCCTCCGTGCTGACCACCTGGGGCCGCTGGAAGCAGTCGCACGCCGACTCGCTGATCCTGGTCAAGGGCCCGGGATGGACGAGGAGCCTCTGGGACCAGCAGTACGAGAACGATCCCGACCGCCTCGGCATCGCCGGCAAGACGAACCCCGATCGCAGGCTGGGCGGGAAGAGCCGGGTCCTCGGCATCGAGCCCGGGACGCTGGGCCGCAACGCCGCCATCGCGTACGTCGAGGAGCGGCCCGGGATCGTGAACGACGTCATCGAGGGCGTTCCGGTGGTCGTGGTCCGCGAGCTTCTGGACCCCGCCGCGCGCCTGTTCAGGCGGACGGCCTCGGGCCGCGAGCTGCACTTCGTCCGGGCCCCTTCCTCGGGGGCCGTCGTCGACCGGGAGACCGGCAGCATCTGGGACCTGCTGTCCGGCGAGGCCGTGAAGGGGCGGCTCGCGGGGGCCCGGCTCGACCCCGTCTCCGCCGTCTCGGCCTACTGGTTCGTCTGGACGACCTTCCATCCCGGCAGCGAGCTACGGCCCCCGTCTTCGGCACGCCAACCGCAGTAAGAAGCAGACGCAGCACTCCGGGCATGACGCCCATCCAAGGGAGGCAGGCATGACGTTCTCTCGCGGTGGTACGGGAAGCGACGGGCAATACATCGACCTGGCGCGCGCGCGCCGCTGGCTGCCGGGAAGCCTGGGGGCCCTGGCGGCCTTCGTCCTGGCGGGCATCCTGGCCGTCACCTCGGTGGCCTACGTGCCGGCGGGGCACGTGGGGGTGCTCACGCTCTTCGGGCGGGTCACCGGCGAGGTGCTGCCGGAGGGCACCCATTTCATCTCGCCCTTCAAGACCAACAACCGCCTGCCGGTGCGCACACGGGAGCTCAAGGAGACCGCCAGCGTCCCCTCGGAGGAGGGCCTCATCGTCACCCTCGACACCTCGCTCCTGTACCGCCTCGACGCGCAGAAGGCGGCGGAGGTGTACCAGAAGATCGGCCCGAACTACGTGGACGTCGTCATCGAGCCGAACCTGCGCTCGGCCATACGCGCCGCCACCGCGGCGCACAACGCCAACGCGCTCTATACGGGGGCGCGCGAGGAGGTGGCGCAGCAGATCCAGAGGGATCTGGTGGCGCAGCTGGCGCCGCGCGGCATCATCGTCGAGAACATCCTGCTGCGCGACATCCAGCTGCCGCCGATGCTCAAGTCGTCGATCGAGGCGAAGCAGCAGGCGGAGCAGGACGCCCTGCGCATGACCTTCATCCTGCAGAAGGAGAAGCAGGAGGCCGAACGCAAGCGGATCGAGGCCCAGGGGATCGCCGACTTTCAGCGCATCGTCGCGCAGGGGATCAGCGCCCAGCTCCTGGAATGGAAGGGGATCGAGGCGACCGAGAAGCTCGCCCAGAGCACCAACGCCAAGGTGATCATGATCGGCAGCGCGCGCACCGGCCTGCCGCTGATCTTCGAGCCGAAGTGACGGCCGGCGCCGGGCCGCCGCCCCGCGGCCTCCCTACTTCGGGAAGGCGAAGGAGATCTCGGGCGACTTCGTCTCCTCGGCCGCGACCTTGTACATCTCGCGCGGCGAGCAGCCGGCCATGCCGGCGACGAAGACGTACGGCACCTGCTGGATGCGCGCGTTGTTGATGTTCACCGACTCGTTGTAGAACTCGCGCCGATCGGCGATCTCGTTCTCGAGCTGGGTGACGCGCCCCTGCAGCTGGGTGAAGTTCTGGTTCGCCTTGAGGTCGGGGTAGTTCTCGGCCACCGCGAAGAGGGACTTCAGCGCCCCGGCCATCTGCGACCCCGCCTGGGCCATGTCGGCCGGACCCTGGGCGTTGAGGAAGCGGGTGCGGGCCTCGATCACCTTCTCGAGCGTCTCCCGCTCGTACTTCATGTATCCCTCGCACACCTTCACCAGCTTGGGGATCTCGTCGTAGCGCTGCTTCTCCAGCACCTCGATGTTCGACCAGGACTTGTCCACGTTGACTTTGATCTGGACGAGCTGGTTGAAAACACCGACGAGGTACCCCGCGACGATGACGCCCGCCAGGGCCAGGCCGATCAGGATCAGGATCCCCATGCTCTCCTCCTAGCTGAAGATGTTATGCCACTGGATCGCCAGGTGGCCGGGCAGGACCCCCGCCCGGGCCAGAAGCGACATGCTGACGAGCATCGCCACCCCGAATCCGCCCACGAGCGAGCCGTACCCCTTCAACGCCATCCCTTGCACGACCGCCGATTCGCCCCGGTCGGAGAGGACGAAGGTCTTCTCCGCGTCTCCCTTGCCGATCGCCACATCGTCCTCCGGCTTCACCGGCGCCTCGCTCACCTGCTCGCGCAGGAGCTCGTCCTGCGCGACGCGCACCGCCGCCTCCCACTCCTCGCCGCTGATCGCCCCGTCCTTGTCGGTGTCGAAGGACATCAGGCGCTCCTTGTCGCGCTTGAGGGCCTGCAGCTTCTCGGTCAGCCGGACGCGGCGCTCCAGGATCGCGTCCTTGAGCTTGCGCACCGTCCCCATGACGAAGACCGGTTGCCCCTGCGTGATGCGCCATTCGCTGTAGCGGCGGCGCCGGCCGAGCCAGCCCCCCTCGCGCTTCGTCTCGCGGTAGGCGCAGTTCAGGATCGTCTCCCCGCCGTCCGGATCGACCAGGATGCGGCCGGTCTCGTCCTCCAGGTAGAACGGCTGCGAGGACTCTCCCTGGTCGACCGTGACCCACTCCTTGCTCCGCCCCGACTGCCGCTCCTCCTCCACCAGGTAGCGGTAATAGACGCAGCCGGCGCCGGTGAGCGGGCTGACCAGAGGCAGCTTCTCGCGCGCGATGCCCGCCAGCTCCGCCACGCCCATCGCCACCGAGCGCACCCTGGACGTCGGTGTGTCCGCGATCAGGCGCTCCTCGCGCAGCACGTTGAAGCCGTACACGATCAGGCCGGCGCCGACGAAGATGAGCGTCACGTCGCACACCGCGTCCACGCTCACCTGGCCGCCGAACAGGTGCAGCGCCTGCCCCAGGGCGAACACGGCGAAGCAGGCGCCCACGAAAAGCCGCCGGGTCCTCTTGAAGGTGAAGGTCATCGCCTCGGCCGCGCCCCCCGCGGAGAATATAGGCCCGGCCGGCGCGGCTGCAACTCCCGCCGAATCGAGCACTTACCAGGGCTGGGGGCGTCCCTCGCGGTCGTAGAAGCCGCCGTTGTGGGCGGTTTCGAGCGCCGCGATCGTACGGATCAACGAGGCGACCGCCTCCTCGGCTCCCAGGGGAGCGTCCGGGCCTCCCATGTCGGTGCGCACCCATCCGGGGTGGAGGGCCACGGAAAGGATCCCATCCTTCTTGAAGTCGTGCGCCAGGTTGCGCGAGACCATGTTGAGCGCCGCCTTGCTGACGCGGTAGGCGTAGCGCCCGCCGCTCCGGTTGTCGTCGATCGATCCCATCAGGGAGGTGATGTGAATGACCCGCGGATGATCGCCCTTGCGCAGCAGCGGCTGGAAGGCGCGCGCCATGCGCAGGGGGGCGAGGGTGTTGATCTCGAAGGTCCTCCTGATCTCGTCGAGGTCGAGCGAGGCGACATCGCGGCTCTCGCCGCCGTAGACGGCGGCGTTGTTGACCAGGATGTCCAGGCGATCCCACGCCGCCTCGACGGCGCGGCGCGCCTCGTTCACGGAGGCGTCGCTCGTCACCTCGCAGGCACGCATGTGAAGCGTCGCGGGATGGGCCTTGGCCAGTCCGGCGAGCCCTTTCGAACTCCGCGGGTCGCGCGACAGGGCGAAGACTTCGTGGCCGCCCGCGAGCCACTGGCGGGCGAA
>QHXZ01000207.1:1271-2594 GCA_003223165.1 Acidobacteriota bacterium | reverse complement strand
CAGGCGCGCCGCCGCCGCCGAGGGCGTGCCGACCTTCTCCCCTCCCACGGCCAGGAGGAGGTCGCCCGCGCGCACGCCGGAGGCCTCGGCCGGCGAGCCCGGAATGACGTAGGCGACGAGGGCCTGGGAGGCGCTCGCCGCCAGGGCGAACTTGTCGCGTCGCCGCGCGTCGGGTCCGACGAGACCCATCCCGAAGTAGGGCCGCTCCGGCACCTCGCCGCGCGCGAGCGCATCGACGAGCGAGACGAAGGCGGGTGCCGGCACCGAGTAGGTCAGCGCCGGCTCCGGGCTGTCGAGGACCATCCCCACCAGGCCGCCGCGCCGATCGATGAGGGGGGCTCCGGGGCACCCCTCCGGGATCGAGTGGTCGCTCCGGACAAGGTACTCGAAGGAGGCCAGGCCCGTCCCGGTTTGGGCGAGCGCGGTGACTTGGCCTCGGTGGAGCGACTGGGGAAGGTAGCGCACGACCTTTCCTTCCAGGGCCACGGGGAAACAGATCACCCAGGCTCCCTCGGGCGGCTCGGGGCCCCGCTCGCCCAAGGCCAGCGGCTTGACACCGGGGACGTCGGCCTTGATCAGGCCGATGCCCGTGGGCAGGTCGTACGCGAGGATCTCGGCCGGGAACTGCCGGTTGTCGAAGGTGCGAACCCTCGCCTCCACCGCGCGGTCGAGGAGGCGGGCGCTGGTGACGAAGAGACCGGCCCGCCCCAAGGGGAAGGCCGTGCCGAAGTGCCTGTGCTTCCCGTGCTCCCCCTCGTCGGGGGCGAGGAGTCGCAGCCATTTGCTGTACTTGGGTGCCAGCATGGAGCTGGCGCTCACGTACTCCTTGGCGACCACGACGCCGACGACGGCCTCGCCAATCGCCTGCAGGCGGCGCTGGGCGGCGTCGCCGACCAGAATCGCGAGGTCCCACCCGCAGGCGACGCAATGCCGCGCGTCGGGATCGTTGCGGTAGCCGCAGCGGGGGCATGGGATCGATGCGGGCGCCGTGGCCGAGGGCGCGTCGCTCCCGCCGGGGCCGGGGAGCGCCCGGGGTGGCGCCGGCGCGGCGGCGGCGAGGGCGACGGCCGCCAGCGCGGCGATCCCGATCTCAGAGAACGATGGCCCAGGTCTCATCGAGCACCACCGAGGTCACGCGATCCTCGCTTCGGTCCAGGTAGAAGGTCACCCCGATCAACCCTCCCAGGTAGGCGCGCTGGAGGGCCTGGCGGAGGTCCTGGATCGTTCCGACCGGCGCCGGCTTCGCGGGTGCCCGGTCGAGGTCCGCCTTGTCGCTCCAGTCCCGGGCCGGCAGGACTTCCTCGATGCGGACTCCGTCGGTCA
>QHXZ01000207.1:0-1144 GCA_003223165.1 Acidobacteriota bacterium | reverse complement strand
GCCTCCTGGATCAAGTACGAGGAGACCGCCTGGCGGCCGTTGATGCCGAACAGCACGTCGCCCGGCTTGAAGCCCGCCCGCTCACCCGGCGATCCCTCGAGGACCGACTCCACCACCACGCCGGCCGTGCGCTTGAGCCCGTACTTCCGCACGCTCTCGGCGTCGACCGGGCGCACGTGAAGTCCGAGGAACCCGCGCTCGTACTTGCCGAACTTGCGCAGCCGATCCGTCACGTAGCGGGCCATGGCCGAAGGGATGGAATACCCCTGGCCCTTCGCCTGGTGGAACCCCATATCGCTCACCCCCACCACGCGCCCCGTCACGTCGACGAGCGGCCCGCCGCTGTTGCCATGCGTGATGAAGGCGTCGGAGTGGAGGAAGTTCTCGACCTGGTTCATGCCCGTGCGCATCCGTCCGAGGCTCGAAATCGTGCCCCGGGTGGCCGTCAGGCCGACGTTCAGAGGGTAGCCGATCGCCCAGGTCTCGTCCCCGAGGCGGAGAGCGTTGCTGTCCGCCCAGGACAACGGCGGCAGCGATCCCGTCTCGACTTTGAGGAGCGCCAGATCGCTCGCGTGGTCGACCCCGACGACGCGGGCGGGATAGGACTGGCCGGTCTGCGTGTCGACGGCGATCTCCGCCTGGGTCCCGAAGGGATCCGCGACGTGCGCGTTGGTCACGATCTCACCCGCACCCCCGACCGCGAAGCCGGACCCGACCAGCCGGGCCTCCTCCTCGACCGATTCGAGCCACCCGATCCGTCCGGTCTTGCCGGCGACCGGGTACTTGAGGGACACGGTCGTCTTGACGCGGACGCGCACGAGGGACTGCGAGGCACGGTGAACCGCCTGCTGGATTTCCTCGGGCGAATAGGTCTCTGGATCGCGCGCGAAATCGGGCTCGAACCGGGTCGGATCGATCGCCCGGAGCGGCGCGCCGTCCTTGAGGCAGAACCGGCTGCCGGCGCGGTTCTGGGCGCCGCAAACGGGGCAGAAGACCACCGGGGTTCCAGAGGGGGCCGGCGCGTCCCCGGGGTCGGGCGGTGGCGCGGGCATCACGGCCGGAGGAGGTGCCAACTGGGCGCGCGCCGGGGCCGGCGGGCCCATCCAGGCGCAAAGTGCGCCACCGATCGCCGTCGCGATCAGGC
>QHXZ01000120.1:2234-8375 GCA_003223165.1 Acidobacteriota bacterium | reverse complement strand
AAGGAGATGACCCGCTTCACGCACACCTCCCAGCCCACCTACCGACTGGCCGAGGAGGAGACCCGGCGCATTGTCAAGTGCCCCTACTGCATCGGCGTCATGCGCCCGGTGAACTACTCCGCCAACTCCGGGGTCGCGATCTACAAGTGCATCAACGACCACGGGGTCTGGGTGCCGAAGGGCGGGATCGACCGGCTGGTGCTGTTCATCGACACCTGGGACCGCGCCCTGCGGCAGAACGGCACCTACTACGCCAAGCTCGCCCAGCTCGAGCGCAAGCGATTCCTGCGCAAGGTCAGCCTCTGACGCGCGGCGTGCGCGCCAAAACGCAGCCGATCACGGCCGCGGCGCCGGCGCCCCGGAGAGCGCGGGCGCAGGCCTCGAGGGTCGCCCCGGTCGTGACGACGTCATCCACCAGAAGGATGGTCCGGCCCCGCAGCGCCGCCCTCCGGACACCGGCGACGCGGTAGCAGCCGTCGAGGGAGCGCAGCCTCTCCGCGCGCGACAGGCCGAGCTGCCGCCGGCCGGCGCGGGGCCGCCACAAGAGGTGGGCGTCGAGCGGCAGGCCCGCGCGGAGGGCGATCGGCTCGGCCAGGAGCCGTGCCTGGTTGTAGCCACGCCCCAGGCGCCGGCGCCAGTGCAGGGGGACCGGGACGACGAGGTCCGCGCGCGCCGCGTCCCCGCAGAGGAGCGCCTCCATGCGCCGGGCACCCGCCTCGCCGAGGAGCGGCCCGAGATAGTCCATCCCCTCGAACTTCAGTCCGTGGACCAGGCGGCGGAACGGACCCGCGTAGTCCGCGCCCCAGAGCACCGCGCGCAACGGGCCCTTTCGGATCGACAGGCCGGGCGCCCAGGGGAGGCCCTGCCAGCAGGGCAGGCAGGTGCTCCCGCTCTGCCTAAAGGGAAGGGGGTCGCCGCACAGGAAGCAGTCGGCCGGGAAGAGCGCTTCCACGAGCGAGGCCAGGAGCCGGTCGAGGAGCCGCCGGGCGAGCGGGATCCCGGCGGCCGCCGCGCCGCGGCGGCGCGGGCGAGACCGCCCGCGGGCGGACCGGATGGCGATCGACACGCGGCCCTATCCCTGCAGCAGGGATCGGCCCTCCATCTCTTCCGGAGCCTCGAGACCCAGGAGCCCCAGCATCGTGGGCGCCACGTCCGCGAGCAGGCCGCCCTGGCGCAGGCCCTTCCCCTCCAGGCCGGCGCCCACCACGTGCACCGGCACCGGGTTCAGGGTGTGGGCGGTGACGGGGCTCGCCGTGAGGGGATCGACCATCTCCTCGGCGTTGCCGTGGTCGGCGGTGACCACCGCGTAGCCCCCCTGGCGCAGGGTCTCGGTGACCACCGCCTCGACCGAGCGGTCGATGACCCGGCAGGCCTCGACCGTGGGGTCGAACTTGCCGGTGTGGCCAACCATGTCGGCGTTGGCGTAGTTCAGGATGACCACCTGGTCCGGCCGCTCGCGCAGGCGGCGCAGCACCTCGGCGGTCACTTCGGGGGCGCTCATCTCCGGCTTGAGGTCGTAGGTGGCGACGCGAGGCGAGGGGACGAGGCAGCGCTCCTCTCCCGGGAAGACCCGCTCCTCCCCCCCGTTGAAGAAATAGGTCACGTGGGCGTATTTCTCGGTCTCGGCGATGCGCAGCTGGCGCAGGCCCGAGGCGCTCACTGCCTCGCCGAAGGTCCCGGCCAGGGTGCGGGGCGCGAAGGCCACCGGCAGGCTCCAGCCGCGGTCGTAGGCGGTGAAGCAGACGTAGCTCGCGAGGGCGGGGCGCGCCGGGAGGCGGAAGCCGTCGAATCCCTTCTCGGTGAAGGCGCGCGTGATCTGGCGCGCCCGGTCGGCCCGGAAGTTGAAGAAGATCACGACGTCCGAGTCGCGCACGGCGGGGTCGCGCGCCGGCCGGTCCGCGGGGGCGGCATCGACGACCGTCGGCGCCACGAACTCGTCGGTGACTCCCTGCGCATAGCTGGCGGCGAGCGCCGCCTCGGAGGAGGCGCTGCGCGGCCCCTCTCGCAGCACCATCGCCCGGTAGGCCTTCTCGGTGCGCTCCCAGCGGGTGTCGCGGTCCATGGCGTAGTAGCGCCCGCACACCGTCGCGATCGCCCCCAGGCCCTGCCGCCGCAGGAACGTCTCTGCGGCCGCCAGATAGGCGCCGGCGCTCCTGGGAGGCGTGTCGCGCCCATCGAGGAAGGGGTGCACGAAGAGGTGGCGCACGCCCAGCCGGTGGGCCAGGGTGACGAGGGCTTCGAGGTGGCGGATGTGGCTGTGCACGCCGCCGTCGCTCAGGAGACCCATCAGGTGAAGCGCCGAGCCGGGGCGCGCCGCCTGCTCGCAGGCCCGCCGCAGCACCTCGTTGCGCTCGAACTCCCCGCGGTCGATGGCCCGGCTGATGCGCGCCATGTCCTGCAGGACGACGCGGCCGGCGCCGAGGCAGAGGTGCCCGACCTCGGAGTTGCCGATGAAGCCGGCGGGGAGCCCGACCGCCTCGCCGGAGGCCGCGAGCAGCGACGACGGGTAGTCGCGGCCCAGCCGCTCGAGGAAGCGCGGCGCGCTCGCCGCGATGGCGTTCCCGTCGCGCTTCCCGCTGTGGCCCCAGCCGTCGAGGACGATGAGGACCATCGGCAGGGAGGTCGGCATCGCCTGCCTATCCCTCCTGGGTCTCGGGCATGTAGACGGGAGCGGTGCTGATGCCGAGCTCCTCGATGGGGCGCTCCTCCTGGAAGTCGACCTGCACGCTGTTCCATTCGCCGCAGCGTTCGCAGTGGTCGACCCAGGCGGGGTAGGTGCGCGAGCAGGTGGCGCAGACGTACTCCACTTTCAGGACGTCGGTCTGCTGCAGGACGGTCTCCAGCTCCTTGAGGGCCTCGCGGAGGTTGCCGTGGCGCTCCATGATCTTGGCGAGGTAGTAGTGCAGGGCGGGGAAGCGGGTGACCTGCCCCTTCATGTGGGCGAACTGGCGCAGCGCCTCGTCGATCATCTCCAGGCGGTAGTAAAGCTTGCCGAGGAAGAAACGCGGGATGCTGTCCTTCTTGCTCTTCCAGATCGCCGCTTTGAGCGCCTCGATCGCCTTGCGCGGCTGCTCCTCTTTGAGATAGTGGTCCTCGATCGTGGTCAGGAAGATCGGATGGCCGGTGGCCTGGTATCCCTCCTCCCACACCTCGACCGCCTCCTCGGGCTGGCGGATCGCCGCCAGCGCCTCGCCGAGCTTGAGGTGGGCGGGGACGAACGCCGGCTCCATGCGGACGAGGCGCCTGAAGATGCCGATCGCCTCGCGTTCCTTGCCCTGGTCGACGAGCTGCTGCGCCAGCATGTAGCGCACGCCGAGGTGGTACTTCTTCTCGGACTTCGCCGAGCGGCCCAGCTCCGAGAGCTGGCCCTCGATCTTCTGCTGGATCTCCCAGGCCCGCTCCCAGGCCCCCTCGTTCATCAGGATGGCGCGGAACTTCCGGTAGGCGGTGAGGGAACGCTTCGGCGCCAGATCGATGATGCGGTTGAGGACGGCTTTGGCGTTCTCGCTGGCCCGCGATTCCTCGTAGTCGGACACCAGCGAGTAGAGCGGGCGGAGGTCGCCCTCCTTGGCGCGCGCCGCCCGGCGGTGGTACTCGATCGCCTCGGGGAAGCGGCGCAGCGTGCGCAGCACCTCCCCGCCCTTGAGCAGCGCCTCGAAGTGGTTCGGGTCGACCGCCAGCACGGCGTTGAAGTGCTCGAGCGCCCGCTCCTCCCGCCCATTCAGCATCGCCTCGACGCCCATGAGGTAGCGCTCCTCCGCCTCCTGCTGCGAGCGCAGACGGCGGCGCGCTCCGAAGGTGCCGAACATGCGCCGCACGTCGCGCAGCAACCCGAAGAGGAGCGGCACGAGCATCGACAATCCGCTGACCATGAGGATGCAGAACCAGACCGGCATCGACACGCCGTTCCCGAAGAACAGGTGGCGGTCGAGGGTCTCCTGGTTGGTGGTGTAGAGGATCGACAGGACGGCGACGACGATCGCCCCGAGCATCAGGAACAGGACGGTCCGTATCTTCATGATGTTCCCGGAGCGTCGGGCGGCCGCGCCGGGGGCGCGCGGCGACGGGACGGCGTCAGGAGGCGCGGGCGGGCCGCGGCCTCAGAGGAGCCCTTTCTCGATCTTTTCCTGGCAGGAGATGCAGTGGCTCGCCCACGGCACCGCCTCGAGGCGCTTCTTGTTGAGATCCTGCCCGCACTCGGCGCAGGTGCCGTAGGACCCGGACCGTATCCGTCCCAGGGCCTCGTCCACCTGCTGCAGGGCCTCGCGATCGGTGTTCGACAGCGAGTAAAGGAACTCCTTGGTGTAGGCGCTCGACGCCTTGTCGGCGAGATCCTGGGTTCCCTCGTCCTCGGTCAGGCGGCCGTAGGTCTTGTTCTTGTTGTACGCCTCCGTCACCTCGCGCTTCTTGTCGAGGAGGCGCTTCTTGTAGCCTTCCATGATCTTCTTGTTCATCAGCATGTTCGCGGTGTCCTTTCCGGGGTCTCCGCCCGGGGTCGGGGCCTCAAGGGATACCGTAGCGCTTGCGTTTCTCCAGCAGGGTCTTACGGTTGATTCCCAGGATCCGCGCCGCTTCGGTGCGGTTGCCGCGCGTGGCCC
Organism: Acidobacteriota bacterium; assembly: GCA_003223165.1. Classification (GTDB taxonomy): domain Bacteria; phylum Acidobacteriota; class Polarisedimenticolia; order Gp22-AA2; family Gp22-AA2; genus QHXZ01. The sequence goes on along the minus strand of QHXZ01000120.1, from coordinate 3,777 downwards.
GCAGGATCTCCCGGATGTACATTTCCTCCAGCCGCTCGAGCGTCGCGCCGGCCTCGAACGCCTCGCGCACGACGGCGCGCGCCGCGGGCCCTTCCCGCCGCGATCCCCCGGTGCGGATCGCCTCGGCGGGGATCTCGGGCCCGTCCGCCAGGATCGCGGCGCTCTCCAGGACGTTCTGGAGCTCCCGCACGTTCCCCGGCCACTCGTAGCGCTCCAGGCTCTCGAGCGCGCCCGGCGCCAGGCGCTGCGCCGCGCCGCCCCGTCGGCGGGCGATGTCCGCCAGCAGGTGGTCCGCCAGGACCGGCACGTCCTCCAGCCTGTCCCGCAGCGGCGGCAGCTCCAGGCGGATGACGTTCAGCCGGTAATACAGGTCCTTGCGGAACGTCCCGGCATCGACGAGCGCCTCGAGGTCCACCTGGGTCGACGATAGGATGCGCACATCGACCCTGAGGGTTCGCGTCCCGGCGAGCCTCTCGAAGGCCCTTTCCTGGACGACCCGCAGCAGCTTCCCCTGAACGGCCGGCGCCAGCTCGCTCACCCCGTCGATCAGGATCGTGCCGCCGTCCGCCTGCTCGAAGCGCCCGGCGCGCCGGTCCGTGGCCCCCGTGAACGCCCCCTTTTCGTGGCCGAACAGCTCGCTCTCGAGCAGCTCTCCGGGGATGTTCGCGCAGGTGATGGTGACGAACGGCCCGGCCTGCCTGGCGCTGGCTTCGTGGAGGAACCGCGCCAGCATCCCCTTGCCCGTGCCGCTCTCGCCGGACAGGAGGATGTTCGCGTCGCTCTGGGCCACCCGCCGCGCCGTCTCCAGGAGCCGCGCCATGCGCGCCGAACGATGCGCCAGAGGGCCCGCCGTGACGACAGGGGCGGCCAATCCCACGTGGGCCTCCTTTCCGCGATTAAGGCGGGTAATTTAAAGATCGCCCTGCGGAAAGTCAACCCTCCACGACCGCGGTAGATCCGCTGCTCTTGTGCCTTTCCGGGGCCCCGAGATCGATCCGCGGGGCGTCGCCCCACAGCCTCTCGAGCCCGTAGAAATCGCGCGTCTCGGGCGTGAAGACGTGGACCACGAGCTCCGCGAGGTCGATCAGGATCCACTCTCCCCGGGCGTACCCTTCGACGTGCCCCGGCCTCACCCCTTCGGCGTCCAGCCGCGACAGGACCTCGTCGCAGATGGCCTGCGTCTGGCGCCTCTGGTTGCCGCTGCAGATGACGAAGCAGTCGGTGAACGAGGCGATCCCCTTCAGGTTCAGGGCCACGGGATCTTCGGCCTTCCTGTCCGCCGCGGCCTCGAGGACCAGACGGACCTTTCTTTTCAGCTGTATGGGCTCCTCCTTCGCTGCCTATCCCGTCGCGCCGCCGGGCGCGCCCAGGAGCGCATCCGAGAGTGTACGACGATCGGGGTCCTGGCGCTCGGGATTCCCGATCAGCGACCAGACCCCTTCCAGGAGCTCCTTGAGCCCCTGCCCGCTGACGGCGGAGATGCGGAAGCAGGGGACGCCGGCGGCGCGGCAGCGCCTCTCCAGGGCCTCGAGGCGCCCGGGGT
>QHXZ01000120.1:0-2195 GCA_003223165.1 Acidobacteriota bacterium | reverse complement strand
CCGAAGGCCAAAAGCTCGCCATTGATCACCTCGAGGTCGCGCTCCGGGTCGCGGCCCGATCCTTCCGAGACGTCGACCAGGTGGATCAAGGCGCGGGTGCGCTCCACGTGCCGCAGAAACTTGATCCCCAGGCCCGAGCCGGTGTGCGCTCCCTCGATCAGCCCGGGGATGTCGGCCACCACGAAGGAGCGGAAGTTGTCGAGATCGACCACCCCCAGGTTCGGCTCGAGGGTCGTGAAGGGGTAGGCGGCGATCTTCGGGTGGGCGGCGGAGATGTGCGAGATGAGCGTCGACTTCCCCGCGTTGGGGTAGCCCACGATCCCCACGTCGGCGATCAGCTTCAGCTCGAGCCGCAACGCCCGCTCCTCGCCCGGCGCCCCGGGCTCGGCCTCGCGCGGCGCCTGGTGGGTCGCGGTGGCGAAGGAGGCGTTCCCGCGCCCTCCCCGGCCACCGCGGGCGACCAGCACCTTGTCACCGGACGACGCCAGGTCGGCGATCACCATCGCGCCCTCCTCGTCGAGGACGACGGTTCCGGGAGGCACCTTGATCTCGAGATCGCTCCCGTCGCGCCCTGCCCGCCCGCTCCCCTCGCCGTGCCGGCCGCGCTGGGCCGCGAAGCGCTTCTTGAAGCGGAAGGCATTGAGGGCCTTGAGCGACGGGTCCGCGACCAGGAGGACCGACCCTCCGTCGCCGCCGGGGCCGCCGTCGGGGCCGCCGCGGGGGACATACTTCTCGCGCCGGAAGCTGACGCAGCCGTTGCCCCCGTTCCCACCGGCGACTCTGATCCGGGCCTGATCCGTGAACATGCGACACCACCAGCGGGCCGGCGACGCGCGCCTCGGCGCTGCAGGATGGACCGGGAGGGGGTGATCCCCGGAAGGGAAGCGGTCGCCTGGGCGGTCGGCGCCCGGGCTACGACGCGGAGGGGCCGTCCGCCCCGGCGGGGAGCACGCTGATGAAGCGCCCCCGCCGCCCGCGGTCCTCGAAGCGGACGATGCCGTCGATGCGGGCGTAGAGGCTGTCGTCCCGTCCCCAACCGACGTTCTCGCCCGGCTTGAAGACCGTGCCTCGCTGCCGTACCAAGATCGACCCGCCCGTGACGAACTGGCCGCCGTAGCGCTTCACTCCCAGCCTCTGGGAGTTGCTGTCACGGCCGTTGCGGGAACTGCCACCCGCCTTCTTGTGGGCCATCGCTCGACCTCGCTCGACCTGGATCCGGCCGGCCCCGGCTACCCGGCGTGGATCTCTTCCACGACGACCGCGGTGAAGCCCTGACGATGGCCGCGGGTGCGCCGGTACTGTTTGCGCTTCTTCTTCTTGAAGATGATCACCTTGGGCGCCTTGTCCTGGGTCAGCACGCGCGCCACGACCCGGGCCCCTTTCAGGGTCGGGCGGCCGACCTTGAGCCCGTCCTCGGTGTTCACCGCCAGGACTTCCTCGAAGGTCACCTTGTCCCCGACCGCCGCCTCGAGCGTCTCGACGCGGATCTGGTCCCCGACGGCGACCTTGTGCTGCTTACCACCCGTGGTGATGACGGCGTAGCTCACGCGCAACCTTTCCAGTTCGGGGCCGGGCCTGTAACGAAACGCGGATTATAGCGGCGGCGCGGCGGCGCTGTCAACGACGGACCTGAACGAATCCTCCCCAGAGTGAGGCGCCGCGCCCTGCGGTCGCCGGGCGCGGGTCCGGCGTCGCTGCGCGACGCCTCCCCTCCGCTTCGCTTCGCTCCCACCCACCGCGCTGGGGACCGCGCGGCGGGGCCCGTCGCTCCGTCTCAGAGGGCCCGGCGACCGCAGGCCGCGGCGCTTCACCCTGGGGGTCCTTCGCCGTGTACTGGCTATGCCCAACCACACAGGCCTGGCGATGCCTCAGGGCGCCGGTGACGTGGCGGCGCCTGACTGGGGATCTCGTGGGGGGCGGAGTAAGATGGCTGGCATCAGCAAGGAGGCTCCCATGTCGATTGCATCACGGCGCGGCGCCGCGCCCCTCGCCTTCGCGCTTGCCTGGCTGGTGGCGGCCGGTCCCCGGCCGGCGCTGGCCACGCCATCCACTGGGGCGAATCCGTCCGTTTCCGCGCCCGTTCTCGCCGGGCGGGCCGCATCGATGCCCGGTTTCCCGCCGGCGACGGCACCGCTTTTTGACTCGGCAAAGATATGGGCCGACGCCGGGCCGTCGACCGGATCGTCCGGAGGGTG
>QHXZ01000025.1:52984-77874 GCA_003223165.1 Acidobacteriota bacterium | reverse complement strand
ACTCTCTGGTGACGCGGCTGTTCGCCAAGCGCCCGGTCGCCAGCGCGGCGGAAATGGCGGCCCTGGGGCCGGGGGGGGCCGGCGGCAACAGCAGCGGGGTCCTTGAGATGCTCGGGAAAACGAGGCAGCCCGCCGGGCCTGCAGGATCGGGACAGCAGGTGGAGGCGCAGGCGCCCGGCGCGGCGGAGGGGGCGCCCGAGAAGAAGCAGCTCAGCACCGTCGAGATCGCCACCCTGGAGATCAGCCAGGACTACTCGTTCCTGGGCCCGCTGAGCTTCGCGTCGGTGCCGGAGGTCAAGACGCGGCAGGTCTCTCCGATCCGGGCCTCCTTGCGCTTCAACCCCTCGATCCACGCCAGCCTCGACGTGCGCACCTCCTACGATGTGATCTTCAAGTCGATCCGCGACGCCAGCCTCAGCGCCAACCTCAGGAGCACGACGCGGGGGTTCCTCGATCTCACCTGGTCCCTGTCGCGGGACCTGGAGGGCCGGGCGCTGCAGTCGCAGCTCGGCGGCCAGTTCGTGCAGATCGTGGACCGGGATCAGATCGGCCTCTTCGGGGAGACCAACCTCCTGGGGCGGCGCATCCTGCTCGGAATGCAGGCCAATTACGAGCTGGGGTTCCTGCCCGTCGGCGAGCCCAGGCTGCGGGATCAACGCTACAAGTTCGGCTACAACACCCAGTGCTGCGGCTTCCAGGTCGAGGTCCTCAACCGGAACTTCTTCGGGGCGAGCCAGCGGGAGTTCCGATTCCTGATCAACCTGAAGGGGGTCGGCAACGTCATCGACCTGCAGTCCGGCTACGGGGGCGCATCGGACAGCAACCTCATGGGGGGGTTCCAGTGAGCGGGGAGCGTGAGGTGGTGCCGCTGGTCCTGGGGGCCGGCGGCATGCTGGGGACCGCCGTCGCGCGCCTGCTGGAGAGGCGCTACCCGGCCACGGTTTCCGCCACGCGGGCCGAGGCCGACGTCACCGACCGCTTCCGCCTGGCTGCGGAGGTGGAGCGGCTGCAGCCGACCGTGGTCATCAACTGCGCCGCCTACACCGACGTGGACGGTTGCGAGGTGGACGCCGACCGCGCCCGCCGCGTCAACATCGAAGGGGCGGAGAACGTGGCGCGCGCCGCCGCCGGATCCGGGTGCCGCCTGGTGCACGTCAGCACCGACTTCGTGTTCGATGGAGGTTCACGGAGACCCTACCGCGAAGACGACCCGACGGGTCCGCTGTCGGTCTACGGCCGCAGCAAGCTTGAAGGGGAACAGCGCGCCGCCGAGGCCGCGGCGGATCACCTGATCGTGCGCTCGTCATGGCTCTTCGGCCGTGGCCGCGCGAACTTCGTCGACGCCATCCGCGCGCGCGCGGCCTCCGGGCCGGTCCTCAAGGTGGTGAGCGACCAGGTCGGGTCGCCGACGTTCGTGGAGGACCTGGCGGAGGCGCTGCTGCGGCTGCTCCGGGTCGAGCGGCGCGGGGTGGTGCACTTCGCCAACGCCGGGTCCTGCTCGCGGTTCGATCTGGCCCGCGCGATCATCGAGGCCCTGGGGACCGCCGCCACGGCCAGGCCGCAACCGATCACGACCGAGGAGGCGGGGCGCCTGGCGGCCCGCCCGGCCTACTCCGCTCTCGACACCTCGCTCTACACCCGCCTCACGGAGACGGCGCCCCGTCCCTGGAAGGACGCACTGCGCGCCTATCTGGCCGCGGGAGACGACCCCGGGGCCGGGGCATGAGAATCCTGGTGACGGGGGCCACGGGATACCTGGGAATCCGGGTAGCCTCCGCCCTGACCGCGGCGGGTCACGCGGTCCTCGCGCTCGTGCGGCCCGGACGGGAGGGTTGCCTCCCGGCGGGCTGCCGGGCCGTGCCGGGAGACGTGGTCGAGCCGAGCTCGGTGCGGCGCGCGATCGCCGGCTGCGACGCGCTGATGCACCTGGCGGCGCTGGTCAAGATGTGGTCCCGGGAGCCGCGCGAGTTCGACCGCGTGAACGTGGAAGGCGTGGCCTCCGCGCTGCGCGCCGCCGAGGAGGCCGGAGTGGCGCGCGTGGTCTACACTTCCACAATCGTCGCCCTCGGCCCGACCGACGGCGAGGTGCGCGACGAGTCGTCGGACAGGACCGACTTCCGCTTTCACACCGACTACGAACGCAGCAAATGGGTCGCCGAACGGATGGTGCGCGAGAAGGCCGCGGCGGGGGGGCCGATCGTCATGGTGTATCCAGGGGTCGTCTACGGTCCGGGCGCGGGCACGCAGGGCAACCTTCTCGCCGAGTCGCTGCGCGCCCATCAGGCCGGCCGCCCGAAGCCCCGGCTCGGGCGCGGCGACCGGCGGATCTGCTACGCCTTCATCGAGGACGTCGCCCGCGGGCATCTGCTGGCGCTGGAGCGCGGCGTTCCGGGTCGGGGCTACATCCTGGGCGGCGAAAACGCCACGCAGGACGAGATCCGTTCCCTGCTCCGCGAGATCACCGGCATCGCGCCGTCCCGCCGGGTCGTCCCGTACTGGGCCGGCGAGCTGGCCGGGCGTACGCTGCGAGCCTGGGCCCGGCTCAGCGGCGCCCCACCGGCCTTCACCGACGGCGTCATCGGGACCTTCCGCCACGAGTGGGCATACAGCACGCAGCGGGCCGTGGCGGAGCTCGGCTACAGCGTCACGCCGCTCCGGGAGGGGCTGCGGCGCACCCTGGGCGCCCTGCAGCGTGAGACGGCCGGACCCGCGGGTGCGGCGTGAGGGCCGGGCGGGAGGCGGCCGGCCGCGACGAGACGGCGCGCAAGCTGGTGCACCTGGGCTCCGGGGGCCTGGCCTTCCTGCTGCGGTTCCTGACGCCCTGGGAGGCGGCCGGTTGCGCCGCGGGGGCGCTCGCCTTCAACCTGTTCGCGCTGCCGCGCGTGGGCGGCGCACGCCTGTTCCGGCCGGAGGAGAGACGCGCCTCCTGGCGGTCGGGGATCGTCCTCTACCCGTTGTCCGTCCTGCTCCTCATCGTCCTCTTCCGCGACCGGCTGGAGGTGGCGGCCGCCGGCTGGGGAATCATGGCCGCCGGCGACGCGGCCGCCGGGGCCGCCGGCCGGCGCTTCGGGCGCCTGCCGCTCCCCTGGAACCGCTCGAAGACGGTCCTCGGGTCGCTGGCCTTCGCAGCGAGCGCGGCGCTGGCCGCGTGGGCGCTCCTGACCTGGATGGGCCGCGGCCCGGCCGCGGCCGCGCTCCTGGCCCTCCCCACCGCTCTCTTCGCGGCCTTCGTCGAGTCGCTGCCCTGGCGCCTGGACGACAACCTGACCGTGCCGTTGTTGTCCGCCCTGTTCCTGCGCGGGCTGCTCGAGATCGATCCGGCGCGCCTTGCCGCGTCGCGGAGCGACCTCCTCGCGCGCTTCCTGGCCGGCATCGTTCTCAACGCGGCGCTCGCGCTGCTGTCCCGCCGGCTGCGCCTGGTGGATGGCTCGGGGGCGGTGGCCGGCATGGTGGTGGGGACGCTCACCCTGGCCTTCGGCGGCCCGGCGGCATTCGCCGTGCTGATGTCGTTCTTCGTCCTCGGCTCCGCCGCCACGCGCGCCGGCCTGCGGCGCAAGGAGCGCCAGGGCGTCGCACAGGAGAAGCGCGGGGCCCGCTCGGCACGGCACGCCCTCGCGAACTGTGGGGTGGCGGTCTACCTCGCGCTCCTGGTCGCCGGGACGGCCACGCCCGGGATGTTCGCGCTCGCCTTCGTCTGCGCCTACGCCACGGCTGCCTTCGACACCGTGAGCAGCGAGGTGGGCCAGGCCTACGGCGGCCGGCCGATCCTGATCACCACGCTGCGGCCGGTGCCGCCGGGCACCAACGGCGCGATCTCCTGGATGGGCACGGGGGCCGGGGCCCTGGCCGCGCTGGTGGTCGGCGGTCTCGCGGCGGCCACCGGCCTGCTGCCGCCGGATCTCCTGGGTGTGGTGGTGATCGCCGCATTCATCGGATCGACGGCCGACTCGCTCCTGGGGGCCACGCTCGAGGCGAAGGGGCTGATGGACAACGACGCGGTCAACTTCTCCAACACGCTGGCGGGGGCCCTGGCCGGGCTCGGTCTGGCCGAGCTCATGGCGATGGCGGTCTAGGAGCCAGTTCAGGCCAGGGGAGGGAGGCGGCCATGGAGCGGGCGATCGTCAGGGTCAGGGGGTTCGCGGCGCGGGCCCGGCTCTATTTCGCCTTCACGCGGCCGTTCACGCTCCTGCCGCCCACCTTCGGCGTCCTTTCGGGCGCGCTCACCGCCTTCGGGTCGGCCCACAACCCCGATCCCTCGCGCCGCCTCTCGCTGGCCGTGCTGCAGGCGATCGTCCTCGGGTCGATCTGCGCCGCGCTGCTCAACGCGGCCAGCAACGTCATCAACCAGTACCACGACCTGGAGATCGACCGGCGCAACAAGCCGCAGCGCCCGCTCCCGTCCGGCGCCATTTCGCCGCTCGCGCCGACCTGGCTCATCGTCATCTACCCGCGCCAATCCTGGATTGACAAGGCCACGGCCCCGCTCGCCGAGCACCAGTGCTTCTTCATCTACTTGGCGGGGATGCTGATGACTTTCGTCTACTCCGATCCCGCCTGGGGCCGGACCAAGCGCTTCGGCCTGTGGGCCAACCTGACGATCGCCATTCCGCGCGGCTGCCTCCTGAAGGTTGCGGGGTGGTCCATGGTGGCGAGCGTCTTCGGCCTCGAGCCGTGGTACATCGGCGCCATCTTCCTGCTCTTCCTCCTGGGCGCCACCACGAGCAAGGACTTCTCCGACATGGAAGGCGACGCGGCCCACGGCTGCAGGACCCTGCCGATCACGCACGGGGTCGAGAAGGCCGCGCGCCTCATCGCCCCCTTCTTCGTCCTCCCCTGGCTCCTGATCCCCCTCGGGGTCCTGCTGCCCGACCCCTTCGGGGGAGGCCCCATCCTGACCGGCCGACCGGGCCCGCTCGTCGTGCTGGGCCTCCTGCTGGCCGCCTGGGGCGCCTGGACCGCACGGCTGATCCTTCGCGATCCCTGGTCCCTGGCCCGATCCGAGAACCACCCGTCCTGGACGCACATGTACCTCATGATGATGTTCGCCCAGGTCGGCTTCGCCGTCGCCTACCTTGCCTGACGCCCGGGGGAGAGGCGGAGCGGCGACCGGCGCCATCCTCGCGCTCCTGGCGCTGGCCGCGGCTCCCGCCGGAGGGGCGCCGCATCCTCCTCCCGCGCCCCTGGCCGACACCGTGGTCCTGGTCTCCGTGGATGGCATGCGCTGGGACTATCCGGCGCGCGCCGGAGCCTCGACCCTCGAGCGCATGGCGCGCCAGGGGGCCTCCGCGGGAGGCCTGGTGCCCTGCTTTCCCTCTTCGACCTTCCCGGCGCACGCCACGCTCGCGACCGGCGTTTTTCCGGACCGGCACGGAATCCTGAACAACGAGTTTCTCGATCGGGAACGGGGCGACTACCGCAGAGACGACGACCCATCGTGGCTTCTGGCGGAACCTCTCTGGGTGACGGCCGAACGCCAGGGTGTGCGGACCGCCGTGTTCCACTGGGTCCTGTCGTACGGGCCCTGGCGCGGAGTGGCGGCATCACGCGGCGTGCCATTCTCCAGCGAGACGGGCGACGCGGAAAAGGTCGCGCGGATCGTCGCATGGCTCGGAGAGAGGGGGAGCGAGCGTCCGCGGCTGATCCTGTCCTACCTTCATGGCGTGGACGGGATCGGCCATCGCGAGGGGCCGGACTCGCCGGAGGTCCTGCGCGCCGTGCGACGAACGGATCGCCTGCTCGGGCGCCTGCTGCGCGCGGTGCAGGAGCGCGGCGGGGGAGCGGCCCTGATCGTCGTCTCCGACCACGGGATGGCGGCGGTCTCGCGGTCCCTGAGGCCGGACCGGTTGTTGCGGGGCAGGGCGCGTGGCGCGCGCCTCCTGTCCACCGGGGCCACCGCGAACCTGTACTGCCCGGACACGGGCTCCTGCGCGGCCGCCGGCGCGGCCCTGGCGCGGGTTCCCGGGCTCACCCTGTACTCCCAGGAGGACTTGCCGCCGGCGCTGCGGTACCGGCTGCCCTCACGGACCGGCGATTGGGTGGCGATCGCGCCCGGGGGGAGCTACTTCGGCGCCGGGGAAGGGGGCGCGCGCGAGCCGCCGCGCGGCATGCATGGCTACCGCCCCGAGGAGCCGGCGATGCGCGGGATCTTCTACGCCTGGGGATCGGGCCTGAGGGCCGGAGCGCGCCGGGACCTGTTGGCGGCGGTCGATGTCGCGCCGCTCGTCTGCCGGCTGCTGGGCATCCTGCCGCCGCCTGGCATCGACGGGCATGCGCCGGCCGATCTGATCGCCGAGGTCACTCCGTCTCCGGTTCCGCCTCGGCCGCCGTCCGGACGCGGGAGCGGGCGACCTTGACCCGCGCCGCCCGCAGCAGCGTGCCGCCCAGCATGTAGCCTCGCTCCATCTCCTCGACCACCTGGTTGTCGCGCCCGGGGTCGTCGGTCTCCTCGGTGGCGACGGCTTCGGCGAGGGCGGGATCGAACGGCTTCCCCACCGTTTCGATCGCCTCGGCCCCCTCCGATGCGAGGATCTGCGCCAGCCTCTCGCGGATGAGGGAGACGCCGGCGAGAAGTGGCGCGGCGTCGCCGGCACCGCGGGCGGCCGCGATGGCCCGGTCGAGGTCGTCGACGACGCCGATGATCTTGCGCAGCATCTCGGCGCGGGCGATGTCCACGCGCCGCTCGAGATCGCGGGTCAGCCGCTCGCGAAAGGCGTCGCGTTCCTGCTCGATGCGGCGGTACGCGGTGGAGATCTCGCGGGCGCGCTGCTCGGCCTCCTCGGCCCGCGTCCTCAGCTGCTCGACGACGGTCGGGTAGCGTGCCTCCGGCGCCGCAGCCGTCTCGTCGCTGAAAGCGGGCCGCCGGTCGACCACCGCGAAGGGCGCCTCGTCGTCGGCGTGCCGATCGTTCGTCATGATCGCCTCATGCTCCGCCGCGCCGCGACCATCCCACAGCGCTTCAGCGTCCCAGCAGACGCCGGATGCGCTCGGGGATCGGCGGGTGGGTGCTGAACAGGCCGGCCAGCGAGCGCCCGGTCAGCGGCTTGACGATGAACAGGTGGCTCGCGGTCGGGGCGTTGCTCATCATCGGGATCCGCCGGCTGTAGTCATCGAGCTTCTTCAGGGCGCTGGCCAGGCCGTAGGGGTTATGGGCCAGCTCGGCGCCGCTGGCGTCGGCCTGGTACTCGCGCGAGCGCGACACCGCCAGCTGGATGAGCATCGCGGCGAACGGCGCCAGAAGCGCCGTGGCCAGCAGGGCGATCGGATTGGCGCCCTGACGATCATCGCGGCTGCCTCCGCCGAAGAAGGCGGCCCAGCGGGCCATGTCGGCCAGGACCATGATGGCGGCGGCCAGGGTGGCCGCGACCGAGCCGATCAGGATGTCGCGGTTCTTGACGTGCGAGAGCTCGTGGGCCAGCACCCCCTCGAGCTCCTCGGCGCTCAGCAGCCTCAGGATACCCTGCGTGACCGCCACCGCCGCGTGGCTGGGGTTCCTGCCGGTGGCGAAGGCGTTCGGGGCATCTTCGGGAAGAACGTAGACGCGCGGCATCGGGGTCCCGGCGCGCGCCGTCAACCGTTCCAGGATCTCGAAGAGCTGCGGCGCCTGGTCCCGGGCCACCGGCTGGGCCCGGTACATCGCCAGGACCAGCCGGTCGGAGAACCAGTAGGAGAAGAAGTTCAGGGCCGCCGCGATCACCAGGGCCAGGATCATCCCCTGACGGCCGCCGAACGCGTTGCCAATGACCAGGATCAGGGCCGAGAGCAGCCCGAGAAAGAACGCCGTCTTCAGAGTGTTCATGGTGCGGTTCATCTCCTCGAAATGTTGCGAGTTGCGCGGCAGCCGAAGCGCCGCCGGGCGGCAGGAGGCGCCCGCGCGCCACCCCATCCGACCGGATCGTCATTCTACAGGATCGGACCCGGCTCCTAGCCCGCCCTCCGTGGCGTCCCGAAGGGCCTACTTCACCTCCACGCGGATCGCCTTGGTCTTCGCCTCCTGCCTCTTCGGCAGCACGACCTCCAGCACCCCGCTCTTCTGGACGGCCCGGATGCCGCTCTGGTCGATGTTCTGCGGCAGGCTGAAGGAACGGACGAAGGGGCCATGCGGGCGCTCGGCGCGATGGAATTCGTCGGCCTTCAGATCGGCCGGAGGCTTGCGCTCGCCCCTGAGAACCAGCACGTTGTCGTCCACCCGAAGCTCGATATCGCTCTGGTCGATGCCGGGCAGGTCGGCCTTCAGGACGATGCGGTCGCCCGTCTCGTAGATGTCGACCGCCGGCGCCCACTGTCCCGTCTCGATGTTCTCCTGTCCCCTCTGCCGGGCCAGGCTCTCCTGGAAGAGCCGGTTCATGCGCTCCTGCAGGGTCATCAGGTCCTGGAACGGATCCCATCGCGTGAGGGTCATCGCTTCTCCTCCTGTCCGTAGAGCGCCGTCCCGCGGGTGGCCGGCCGCGTCAGCGTGCGCGCCGGCCGGCCGCCGGCGCCGCACCCTCCCGGGCGGGCGCCTTCTCGAATGTCACCTGGCCGCGCCCGGGCTCCCAGTCGGCGCGGATCGGATCGCCCGGCGCGAAGCCTCCCTCCAGCACGCGGCGGGCCAGCGGGTCGAGGACCAGCCGCTGCAGCGTCCTCTTGAGGGGGCGGGCGCCGTACTGCGGATCGTACCCGGCCTCCGCCAGGTGGGCGCGCAGCCGCGGGGTGATCTGCAGCGAGAGCTGGCGGGCCTGCAACAGCCTGCCCAGCCGCGCCACCTGGATGTCCACCACCCGCAGCAGGTCATCGCGGGTGAGATTGTTGAACACGACCACCTCGTCGACCCGGTTCAGGAACTCCGGCTTGAAGTGCTGCTTCAGTTCGTCCTCGATCAGCCCCCTGAGGCGCGCCCGGTCCTTTCCCTCCCAGCCCTGGATGAGGGCGCCGGCCAGGTTGGAGGTCATGACGATGAGCGTGTTCTTGAAATCGACCACCCGGCCCTTGCCATCGGTCAGGCGCCCATCTTCCAGGATCTGCAGAAGGGCGTTGAAGACGTCGGGATGCGCCTTCTCGATCTCGTCGAACAGCACCACGGAGTAAGGGCGTCGGCGCACCGACTCCGTGAGCTGCCCCCCCTCCTCGTAGCCGACATAGCCGGGAGGCGCTCCGATGAGGCGCGCCACGGAATGCTTCTCCATGTATTCCGACATGTCGAGGCGGATCATGGCGCGCTCGTCGTCGAACAGGAACTCGGCCAGGGCGCGCGCCAGCTCCGTCTTGCCCACGCCGGTCGGGCCCATGAAGAGGAAGGAGCCCGTCGGGCGGTTGGGGTCGGCGAGGCCCGCGCGAGCCCGCCGCACCGCCTGGCTGACGGCCGCGACGGCTTCGTCCTGCCCGACCACCCTTTCCCGCAGGCGGTCTTCCATCTGCAGCAGCTTCTGGATTTCGCCCTCGAGCATCTTGCTCACCGGGATCCCCGTCCAGCGCGACACGATGGCCGCCACGTCCTCCTCGTCGACCTCTTCCTTGAGCATCGGCCGGCCGCCCTGCATCTCCACCAGGCGCTTGTTGGCGCGGGCGAGGCGCTTCTCCATCTCGGCGAGATCGCGATAGCGCAGCTTCGCCGCCTCCTCGAGGTTGCCTCCCTTGGTCGCCTGGTCCACCTTGAGCCGCGTGGACTCGATCGCCTCCTTGATCGAGCGGATCTCCTGGATGGCCTCCTTCTCCGCCTTCCACTGGGCCTTGAGCCCGTCGATCCGCTCGCGCAGGTTGGCCAGGTCATGCTTGATTTCCTCGACCCGCGCCTTGCTCTTCTCATCGGGTTCCTTCTCGAGGGCCTTCTGCTCGATCGTCAGCTGGATGGCGCGCCGCTCCAGCACGTCGATGTCCTGGGGCAGGGAGTCGATCTCCATGCGCAGGCTCGAGGCCGCCTCGTCGACCAGGTCGATCGCCTTGTCGGGAAGGAAACGGTCGGTGATGTAGCGGTGGGAGAGCGTCGCCGCGGCGACCAGGGCCGCGTCCTTGATGCGCACCCCGTGATGCACCTCGTAGCGCTCCTTGAGGCCGCGCAGGATGGCGATGGTGTCCTCGACATCCGGTTCGCCGACGACGATCGGCTGGAAGCGTCGCTCCAGTGCAGCGTCCTTCTCGATGTGCTTGCGGTACTCGGTCAGGGTGGTGGCCCCGACGCAGCGCAGCTCGCCGCGCGCCAGGGCCGGCTTCAGCATGTTCGAGGCGTCCACCGCCCCCTCGGCCGCCCCGGCGCCGACCAGGGTGTGCAGCTCGTCGATGAACAGCACGTAGCGGCCCTCGCCACGCTCGATCTCCTTGAGGAGCGCCTTGAGCCGGTCCTCGAACTCGCCCCGGTATTTGGTCCCGGCCACCAGGGCGCCCAGGTCGAGGGCGACGATCTCCTTGCTCTTGAGGCCCTCCGGAACGTCCCCGTCCACGATGCGGCGGGCCAGCCCCTCGACGATCGCCGTCTTGCCCACGCCCGGCTCACCGATCAGGACCGGGTTGTTCTTGGTGCGGCGGGAGAGGACCTGGATCACGCGACGGATTTCTTCGTCGCGCCCGATCACCGGGTCGAGCTTGCCGCGCCGGGCCATCTCCGTGAGGTTGCGGGCGTACTTCTCCAAGGCCTGGAAGGAGTCCTCGGGGTTCTGTGAGACCACGCGCTGGCTGCCCCGGATCGCCTTGAGCGCCTCGAGCACCTTGCCGCTGGTGGCGCCCGCCTCGCGCAGCAGGTCCGCGGCGGCTCCCCGGCCCTCGAGGTAGGCAAGGAGCAGGTGCTCGACCGAAACGAAGTCGTCGCGAAAGCCGTCGGCGCGCCGCTCGGCCGAGTCGAGCAGCGCCCGCATGCGATCGCCCGGCTGGGGACTGGCCCCGCCCTCGACACGGGGGCCGGCTTCGAGCCTCTCCCCCAAACGTGTCTTCAGGCGTTCGACATCGGCCCCGATACGGCCGAGCAGAACCGGAACAAGCCCTCCATCCTGGGTCAACAGGGCCCGCAGCAGGTGCTCCGGGGTGATCTCGGCGTGGCCCAGCTCGAGCGCGGCCGCCTGGGCCGCCTGCAAGGCTTCCTGCGATTTCACCGTCAGCCGTTCAAGATTCATTTCCGGGGTCGCTCCTCGTCACTTCGGATATATCTAATACGTGGCACAGTATAAATATTGAGTGTAGTATTGTCAATTATTATATTAGGCAAATTACACATTTATTTTCAATATCTTAGGATAGTTTAATGGCGGCAGTCACGGCGCTCCGCCTTCGATCCGGCGCGGGCGGGATCATGATCGGGAGGCTTGGGACCGCCGTCCCTCCTCTCCCCGGGTCACCTCCTCCTGGCGCAGGAAGCCGCGGATGAGCTCGAGACAGAGGCGCGTGTGGGTCAGGAAAAGATGATGACCCGTTCCCCGGATGCTCTGCAAGCGCATGAACGGGTACGAGGCAGGCAGGGATCGCACGTGGTCGAGAGGGGCGACGGAATCCTGCTCCCCATGGACGAGGAGGATCGGCGTGGGGGGGACCGACGGAAGGATGGTGTCGACCTGATAGTTGAGCAGGCAATGCTCGAGCGTGGATGTCAGGGACTTGAAGGTGAACTTGTGGCTGTCCATGAGGACCGCCCAGGGAAACCGGAACATGTAGCGCAGGGTAAGCTCGAGCCCGCTGCGCCGGAACTGGGCAAGGGTCTCGGCAAGCGAGTGCTCGTTCAGCAGACGGCGGTAGTGCGGGGAGCCGCTCCAGAAGATCCGGTGCGCGGTCACAGGGTCGGCGAAGCGAGGCAGGCTGAGAAGCACCATCCGGGACACGTGATCGCGGTAACGGGCCGCGTATTCGAGAGCGATGAGGCTGCCGAGGGAGTGGCCGACCAGCATCAAGGGCCGGTCGCCCAGCCGCAACTCCTCGATCAACCCACGGACGCTGTCGCGGAAGAGATCCATGGTGTACTCGACCTGGGGCTTGGGAGACAGGCCGAACCCGAGCAGGTCGGGCAGGATCAGGTGATAGTCAACGGCCAGGCGGCGCGCTTTCTTCTGCCAGTAGCGCCGCGAGCCGGTGATGCCGTGGAGGAAGAGGACCACCGGGGCCTCCGGGCGTCCGCTCTCCACGTAGTGCAGGGCGTTGGGCGGTCTCATGATATGCCTGGGGCGCCGGAAATCCGGCCTCCGATGAGAGGGCCGGATGATAGCACGGGAGGAAAGTGGCGGCCCGGCCGGCAGGCCCGGGCCGTCCTTGATCTCCGCCTGGCCCCTGGCTTATCATCGCCGCTTCGACGGGCCCTCCATACCCGCACCACCGCCTCCTCTTCACTCCCCGACGATGGGTCCGGAGGCCCGGGATCCCGACCCGAGGTGTAGCCGTGAGAGTGGCCCTGGGCAGCGATCACGCCGGCTTCGCCCTGAAGGAGAGCCTGAAGGAGACCCTGCGGGCGCTCGGCGCGGAGGTCGACGATCTCGGCACGCACGACGAAACGAGCGTCGATTACGTGGATTATGCACGTCGTGTCGGCGAGGAAGTCGCCCGGGGCGCTGCCGAGCGAGGCATCGCCATCTGCGGCACGGGGATCGGGATGAGCATCGCGGCCAACAAGGTCGCCGGGGTGCGCGCCGCGCTTTGCCACGAGGGTTACAGCGCCCGCCACAGCCGCGAGCACAACGACGCCAACGTGCTCTGCCTGGGCGCGCGGGTGATCGGGAAGGAGCTCGCCGTGGAGGTCGTGCGGGTCTTTCTGTCCTCCGGGTTCTCGGGGGGCCGGCACCGGCACAGGGTCGAGAAGATCGCCGCCCTCGAGGACTCGACGGGCGGACCCGGATCCCCCGCCCCGCGCTGACAGGCGCGGAGAACAGGCCGTCGCATCCCGCGGCGGGAAAGGGGAAGAACGTGCTCGAAGCCTTGAGACAGGTCGATCCCGAGGTCGCGGCGGCGCTCGAAGGCGAGATCCGGCGCCAGGAGGAGACCCTGGTCCTGATCGCCTCAGAGAACTACGCCTCGCGCGCGGTCCTGGAGGCCACGGGCTCCATCTTCACCAACAAATACGCCGAGGGTTACCCCGGCCGCCGCTACTATGGCGGCTGCGAGCACAGCGACGAGGTGGAGAGGCTGGCGATCGAGAGGGCCAAGGGGCTCTTCGGCGCCGAGCACGCCAACGTCCAGCCCCACTCCGGGTCGCAGGCCAACATGGCCGTGTACCTGGCCGCCCTCAAGCCCGGGGACACCGTCCTGGGGATGGACCTCTCCCACGGCGGCCACCTCACTCACGGGCACCCGCTCAACTTCTCCGGCCGGTACTTCCGAATCGTGCCATACGGTGTGGAGCGCGCCAGCGAACGCCTCGACTACGACGCGCTCGACCGGCTGGCCCGCGAGCACCGTCCGCGACTCATCGTCGCGGGCGCCAGCGCCTACGCGCGGGTCATCGATTACCCCCGCATCCGGCAGATCGCCGACGCGGTCGGTGCGCTCGTGATGGCGGACATCGCGCACGTGGCCGGTCTCATCGCGGGGGGGATGCACCCCAGCCCGGTGCCGCATGCCGACTACGTGACCACGACCACCCACAAGACCCTGCGCGGCCCGCGCGGCGCCATCATCCTGTGCCGCGAAAAGTACGCCAAGGAAATCGACAGCGCGGTCTTCCCCGGCGTCCAGGGCGGACCCCTGATCCACGTCATCGCCGCGAAGGCCGTGGCGCTCAAGGAAGCCATGGGGCCTGGATTCAAGGCCTACCAGCGCCAGACGGTGGAGAACGCCTCGGATCTCGCCGCCTCCCTGGCGGCCGGCGGACTGCGAATCGTCTCGGGCGGGACCGACACGCACCTCTTCCTGGTCGATTTGCGCCCGCGGGGCCTGACCGGGAAGGTCGTGGAGAAGCGGCTCGAAAGGCTGGGGATCGCCCTGAACAAGAACACGATTCCCTTCGATCCCGAGAAACCGATGGTCTGCAGCGGCGTGCGCATCGGCACGCCGTCGGTGACCAGCCGCGGCATGGGGCGGGCCCAAATGAAGGAGATCGCCGGTCTGATCCTCGAAGCGCTCGAGGCCGAGCCGGACGAGCGCCGGGAGGCCTCCATCCGGGAGCGGGTCCGCGGGCTCTGCCGCGCTCACCCGTTCTATCCATGGCTGCTCCAGCGGGAGGGATCGACGGACCGTCGATGACCCCGCCCCCTGCCGACCCCGACCGCACCCTCTACCTGGTCGACGGCACCAGCAACCTCTTCCGGGCGTTCTACGCCATCCGCGGCCTGAGCAGCAGCAAGGGGCTGCCGACGAACGCCGTCTACGGCTTCACCACCATGCTGCGCAAGCTGCTGAAGGAGCACCAGCCGCGCTACCTGGCCGTGGCGTTCGATCGACCCGAGCCGACCTTTCGCCACGAGGCGTTCGCCGACTACAAGGCCAACCGCCCCGAGCCCCCCGCGGGCCTGGTGGCGCAGGTCCCGTACGTCAAGCAGGTCTGCCGCGTGCTCAACGTGCCGCTCCTCGAGCTGGCCGGCTTCGAGGCGGACGACCTGATCGCGACCCTGGCCGACAAGGCCCGCCAGGCCGGCCTGCAGGTCGTGATCGTCGCCAGCGACAAGGACCTGCTGCAGTTGGTGGGGAAGGGGGTGCTCGTCTATAACCCGGTCAAGGAGGAGTTCCTCGACGAAGCCGGCGTCGAGCGCGCCTTCGGCGTGCGCCCCGAGCAGGTGCGCGACGTCCTGGCCTTGAGCGGCGACGCTTCGGACAACATCCCCGGCGTGCCCGGGATTGGCGAGAAAGGCGCGAAGGAGCTGATCCGGCGCTTCGGCGACCTCGAGACGATCCTCAAGGAGGCCGGGGCGATCGAGAGGAAGAGTTACCGCGAGGGCCTGCGGGATCACGCCGAGACGGCCCGCATGAGCCGCGACCTCGCGACCGTGCGCCGCGATGTCCCGATCCCGTTCCAGCTCGAGGCGCTGCGGCTGCGGCCACCCGACGAGCGCGCGGCGCGCGAACTGTTCCACGAGCTCGAGTTCGCCTCCCTCGAGCGGGAGTTCTCCACTCCCGCGCTCGAGCTGCCGCGAGGCACGCACGAGGTGTTCTACGACCCCGATCGGCTGCGCCGACGCCTGGAAGAGCTGCGAGGCGCGGCGACGCTGTCCCTCAACCTGGAGCGCGACCATCCCCAGCCGATGCGCGCCCGCCTGATCGGGCTGACGCTCGCCGCTCCCGGCGGGAGGGCGCTCTACGTGCCGCTGGCCCACCGCCGTCTCGACGCCCCTGCGCAGATGGGCGCCGAGGCGGCCTTGGCCGCGCTGCGGCCTCTCCTGGTGGAGCGGCGCATCCACTGGGTGGGGCACAACATCAAGACCGACCTGATCCTGCTGCGCCGGCTGGGGCTCGAGCCTCCCGCCTTCTCCTTCGACACCATGATCGCCAGCTACGTGCTGAACCCGTCGCGCCGCAGCCACGCCCTGGAGGTGGTGGCGCAGGAGGTCGCCGGGATGACCGTGCCGTCCTACGAGTCGGTCCTGGGCACCGGCGCCGGGCGCGCCGACCTGCACGACGTCGACGTGGAGCGCGCGGCGGCGCTGGTCTGTGCGCGGGCCGGGGCGGTCCTTGCCCTGCAGGGACGGCTGCGCACGGCCCTCGAGGCCGACGGTCTTCTCCAGCTTTTCGACGATCTGGAGCGACCCCTGATCGATGTGCTCGCGGTGATGGAGCGCACCGGCGTGCGCGTCGACCACCGGGTCCTGCAGCACCTCTCGGCCGCCTGGGACTCCGAGCTCCTGCGCCTCACCGGAGAGATCCATGCGCTGGCCGGGCGCGAGTTCAACATCAACTCGCCCCGCCAGCTCGGCGAGGTTCTGTTCGATGATCTGAAGCTGAGTCCGGGGCGGCGCACGCAGAAGACCCGGTCCTTCTCGACCAACATGGAGGTCCTGGAGGAGCTGGCCGAGGAGCACGAGCTGCCGCGGAAGATCCTGGAGTACCGCAGCCTGCAGAAGCTGCGCTCGACGTACGTGGACGCCCTGCCGCAGCTGGTGGATCCGGAGACCGGCCGGGTCCACACGTCCTTCAACCAGACGGTCGCCGCGACGGGGCGGCTGAGCAGCAGCGATCCCAATCTCCAGAACATCCCCATTCGGACGGAGGCGGGCCGCCAGATCCGCAAGGCCTTCGTCCCCGCGCAGGGCTTCCTGCTGCTCTCGGCGGACTACTCTCAGATCGAGCTGCGGGTGCTCGCGCACCTGTGCGGCGATCCGGGGCTGATCGCGGCCTTCCGCGCCCACGAGGACATCCACCGCCGGACGGCGGCGGAGGTCTTCGGCGTCGCCGCCGATCTGGTGAGCGACGAGATGCGGCGGCGGGCGAAGGCGGTCAACTTCGGCATCCTCTACGGCATGGGGCCCCAACGCCTGGCCCGGGACCAGGGGATCTCCTTCAAGGAGGCCGAGGAGTTCATCGCCCACTACTTCCGCCGCTTCCCGAAGGTCAAGGAGTACATCGAGGCGACCGTGGCGGCGGCCGAATCGGAGGGGCGGGTGCGAACCCTGTTCGGGCGCGTGCGCTACTTCCCGGAGCTGCAGGGGAGCGACCGCAACACACGCCAGCAGGCGGTCCGGGCCGCCGTGAATACGCGCATCCAAGGGACGGCCGCCGACCTGATCAAGATGGCGATGGTCGGCCTGTCCCGCCGCCTGGCGGAAGGAAGGCACGACGCCCGGATGATCCTGCAGGTCCACGACGAGCTGGTCCTCGAGGTCCCCGAGAACGACGTGGCCCCGACCGCCGCCCTGGTTCGGCAAGTCATGGAAGGGGTCCATCCTCTGGCGGTCCCGTTGACGGTCGACCTGAGGGTCGGGCCGGACTGGCTCGACATGCAAGAGGTGGGCCGATCCAAGGATTGAAATCCGACAACCTGCACGCCGGCGGGGATCACCCCCCTTGGAGCGTTGACACCCCGCCCTTTTCACCTAGATTGTTACAGTGCCGCAACGGCGGCGCAGCGGGGCAAACTCGTTCCCGACGGAGCGGTCTCGATGCCGGATTCCATCCATATTCTGGTCGTGGACGACGAGCAGGCGATCCGTGACGTCCTGTCGGAAGGCCTGAACGACAGCGGCTACCGCTGCGAGACGGCATGCGACGGCGCCGAGGCGCTCGAGAAGTTCAAGAGGAACGGCTTCGAGCTGGTGGTCAGCGACATCGACATGCCCCAGATGGACGGCGTGCAGCTGCTCCAGGAGGTCAAGAAGGTCCGCCCCGACACCGAGTTCATCATGCTGACCGGCGTCGTGGACGTCGACACCGCGGTCCAGTCGATGCGCATGGGCGCGAGCGACTACCTCACCAAGCCCTTCAACCTGGCCGAAGTCCGCATCACGGTGGAGAGGGCCCTCGAAAAGCAGCGCCTGATTCGCGAGAACCGCGAGTACCAGAAGGACCTGGAAGTCCGGGTCCAGAAGCGCACCGCCGAGCTCAGCCTCTCCTACCAGACGACGCTCGAGGCCCTGGCGACCGCCCTCGACACGCGCGACACGGAGACCCTCGGGCACTCCTTGCGGGTGGCCGCCTACACCGTCCACGTGGCCAAGAGGATGGGCGTACAGGAGCCCGAGCTGACCGAGATCTATCGCGGGGCGCTCCTCCATGATGTGGGCAAGATCGGCGTGCCGGACGCGATCCTGCGCAAGCCCGGCAAGCTGACCCCCGAGGAGTGGGTCGAGATGCGCAAGCACCCCGAGATCGGCTTCCGCATCCTGGAGGGGATCCACTTCCTGGAGGGATCCCGGCAGATCGTCCTGAGCCACCAGGAGCGCTTCGACGGGACCGGATACCCGCGCGGGCTCAAGGGGAAGGACATTCCCCTGGGGGCGCGCATCTTTTCCGTGGTCGACACCCTGGACGCCATGACGTCCGACCGGTGCTACCGCAAGGCGCTCTCGTACGAGACCGCGCGCGCCGAGGTCATGAAGTACAGCGGCACCCAGTTCGACCCGGGGGTCGTCGAGGTCTTCCTGAAGATCCCGCCGCAGGAGTGGACGGAGATCCAACGGAGGGTGCTCGCCGACGTGGCCTCCCGGAGCTCCTCGCGCTTCTAGGGGGGCCCCGACCGCCTCCTACGGGCTCCCGGCCGTCCCCGCCGGGTCGAGCCTTCGCCTCAGCCCTTCCCCCAGCAGGTTGGCGCCCAGGACAGCGAGGACGATCGCGGCGGCGGGCACGACGGTGAGGTGCGGAGCGTCCAGGAGGTTCTGCGCCCCGCTCCGCAGCATGCTCCCCCAGCTGGGTGCAGGGGGAGGGACCCCGAGCCCGAGGAAGGAGAGCCCCGCCTCGGAAAGGATGACGCCCCCCAGCCCGAGGGCCGCCTGGACGAGAATCGGTCCGGTGAGCCCCGGAATCAGGTGGCGGCAGACGAGTCGCGGCGCGCCGGCGCCCAGGGATCGGGCGGCCTCGAATGACTCGAGCCGGGCGAGCCGCAGGACCGCCCCGCGCGCCAGCCTCGCGTACGGGACCCAGCCGATGAGGCAGAGCGCCAGGATGAGGTTGCTCAGGCGCGGGCCGAGCACGGCGACCAGCGCGATCGCCAGCAGGATCCCGGGGAAGCTGAGGAAGAGGTCGAGCAGGGCGACGAGCGCCAGATCGGAAAGGCCGCCCGCGTAGGCCGCCGCGGCTCCGAGCAGCGCTCCGATCGTCGCCGACAGTGCCACCACGATAAGCCCCGCCGCCAGCGATATCCGCCCACCCCAGATCAGCCGCGACAGGACGTCGCGTCCCAGATCGTCACGCCCCAGGAGGTTCTCCCGGCCCGGCCCCTCCAGGCGCCGCGACAGATCCTGGGTCTCGGGCGCGGCAGGGGCGATCCAGGGAGCGAAAGCGGCCACGAGCGCCAAGGCCAGGAGCAAGGCCGCGCCGGCGCCGAGCGATCCCCAGGTCCGCCTCACGGCACCACCCGGGGATCGAGGAGCGCCCCGATGAGATCGGTCGCCAGGTTCACCGCCATGTACGTCGCCGCGATCAACAGGACACACCCCTGAACCAGGGGGTAGTCGCGGTGGGCGATCGCCTGCACCAGAAGGCGGCCCAGGCCGGGCCAGGCGAAGATGGTCTCGGTCAGGATCGCCCCGGTCAGGAGGGAACCGAGCTGCAGCCCCGCCACGGTCAGGACGGGGAGGACGGCGAGGCGCAGCGCGTGGCGCAGCGTCGCGGCCAGGCGCGACAGCCCGCGGGAACGCGCGGCGCGAACGTGCAGGGCGCGCAGCTCCTCGAGCAGGGATGCTCTCAGCAGGCGGGCCAGGAGGGCGGCGAGAGAGGCGGCCAGCGTGAGCGCGGGCAGCACCACGGACCGCGGCGAGTCCATCCCGGAGACCGGCAGCCAGTCGAGCCGGATGGCGAAGAGGAGGATCAGGAGAGGACCGAGACAGAAACTCGGCAGGGACAGCGCCAGGGCCGCGGCCGCCGCGGTCACCCGATCCGCAGCCCCGCCCGGGCGCAGGGCGGACGCCACGCCCGCCGGCAGCGCGAGGGCGAGGGCGAGCAGCAGGCTCGAGGCGGCCAGAATCAACGTGGCCGGGTACCGTTCCGCCAGGAGAACGGCGACGGGGTCGTCGTAGCGCAGGGAGAGGCCCAGGTCCCCGCGCACCAGCCCTCGCATGAAGTCGGCATACTGCGACAGGAGGGGCCTGTCGAGGCCGAGCCGATGCCGCAGGTCGAGGATGTCCGCCTGTCCGGCGCCGGCTCCCAGCATCACCTGCACCGGATCCCCGGGAATCAGGTGGATGAGCGAGAAGACCAGGGTGGCCACCCCCAGGAGCAGAGGGATCGCCAGCAGGATGCGCCTCACGAGGAACCCGATCACGCGGGAATGATCGGCGGGCGCTCACAATCTTGTCAATCGCCACGCCGGCGCGCCCTCGTCGGCGTTCCGGGTTCGCTCCCGACCGGAGCGTTGCTTGACGGAGCGATCCCCGTCTGTTACATTGAGCGCGGCTTGATCGAGACGAGGTCCGGCATCATGCGTCGTCCGGCTTTCACGATCGTGATCCTGAGTTGCCTCATGGCCTTCGCGCTCCCCGCGTTCGTCGCGGGCGCTCCCTCGGGCGCGCCAGTGGACGACGACGAAAGCGCGACTTCAGCCGATCGCCCTGCCGATCCGATGCTGGCGCGCATCCTCGATCAGTTCGATCTGAAACAGAAGGAAACCGCCACGATGGTGGCCCAGTTCACCGAGAGGAAGGACCTGAAGCTGCTCGCCAAGCCGGTCCAGTCGCGCGGCGAGTTCTTCTACAACCGGCCCAACCAGGTCCGCTGGGAGTACCTCGAGCCCGACCGCAAGGTCTACATCATCACGGAGAACATGTACGTCGCCTACTACCCGGCGCTCAAGAGAGCCGAGGAGGTCCCGATCAAGAAGTTCATCGGCAAGCGCCTGTTCCGCTTCATAGGGCTCGGCCAGTCGATCGACGACCTGGGCAAATATTACAATTTCCGCCTGGCCCCGGAGAGCGACATCAAGGGCACCCACCTCCTCCTCCTGGTGCCCCGCAAGAAACGGCTGCGCGAGCACGTGGCGGAAATGAAGATCTGGGTCGATGCCACGACCTTCCTGCCCCGCCAGCTGGAGTACGTCGAGGCGGATGGCGACTCCACGCTGCTGGCCTTCCAGGACATCCGCGTCAACGTCGAGGTGGCCGCCGACCGGTTCCGCATCGTCCTTCCCAAGGACGTGGTCGTGTCGGAGACCTTCAACGGCTTCTCCCTCGGTCAGCAGAGCTTCTAGAGGCCTGAAAAGAAAAAAGCCCCCCGGAGGTCCGGGGGGCTCGTTCCTTCTCAACTTCCTAGGCGGGACCTCAGTACATGTCCCCGCCCATGCCACGCGGGCCGGGCGCGGACGCCTTTTCCTTCTCCGGAAGCTCGTGCACAAGCGCCTCCGTGGTCAGCATCAAGGCGGCGATGCTGGCAGCGTTTTGCAGCGCGGTGCGGGTGACCTTGGTCGGGTCGATGATGCCGGCCTCGAACATGTCCACCCACTTGCCGGTGTAGGCGTCGAAGCCGACGGATGCCTTGTCCTTCTCCTTCGCCTGCACCACGATGATCGATCCCTCGTAGCCGGCGTTGATCGAGATCTGGCGAAGCGGCTCCTCGAGAGCGCGGCGGACGATGTTGATCCCGGTCTGGATGTCCTCGCTCTTCTCCTTCAGCTTCTCCAGGGCAGGCACCGCGCGGAGCAGGGCGATGCCGCCGCCGGGGACGATCCCCTCTTCGACGGCCGCCTTGGTGGCGTGCATCGCGTCCTCGACGCGGGCCTTCTTTTCCTTCATCTCGGTCTCGGTGGCCGCACCGACCTTGATGATGGCGACGCCGCCGACGAGCTTCGCGAGCCTTTCCTGCAGCTTCTCGCGATCGTAGTCGGAGGTGGTCTCCTCGATCTGGGTCCGGATCTGCTTCACGCGGCCTTCGATGTCCGAGCGCTTACCCTTGCCCTCGACGATGGTCGTGTTGTCCTTGTCGGCGGTGATCTTCTTGGCCTGGCCGAGGTCCTCGATCTTCACGTTCTCCAGCTTGATCCCGAGGTCCTCGGTGATGCACTTGCCGCCGGTCAGGATGGCGATGTCCTCGAGCATCGCCTTGCGGCGATCCCCGAAGCCGGGGGCCTTCACGGCGAGAACCTGCAGGGTGCCCCGCAGCTTGTTCACCACCAGCGTCGCGAGGGCCTCTCCCTCGACGTCCTCCGCGATGATCACGAGAGGGCGCCCGCCCTTCGCCACCTGCTCCAGCAGCGGCAGCAGGTCGCGCATGTTGGAGATCTTCTTCTCGTGGATGAGAAGGTAGGGACTCTCCAGCACGCACTCCATTCTCTCGGCGTCGGTCACGAAATAGGGGCTCAGGTAGCCGCGGTCGAACTGCATCCCCTCGACGATCTCGAGAGAGGTCTCGAGACCCTTCGCCTCCTCCACCGTGATGACGCCGTCCTTGCCGACCTTCTCCATCGCTTGCGCGATGATCTCGCCGATGGTCTCGTCGTTGTTGGCGGAGATGGTCCCGACCTGGGCGATCGCCTTGCCACCGACCTGGCGGGAGAGCTTCTTGATCTCCTCCACCGCCTTCTCGACGGCCTTCTCGATGCCCTTCTTGAGATCCATCGGGTTGGCGCCGGCGGTGACCGCCTTCACGCCTTCGCGGTAGATCGCCTGGGCGAGGACGGTCGCCGTGGTGGTGCCGTCGCCCGCTACGTCCGAGGTCTTGCTCGCGACCTCGCGGACGAGCTGGGCACCCATGTTCTCCTTCGGGTCCTCGAGCTCGATTTCCTTCGCGACGGTGACGCCGTCCTTGGTGCTGGTCGGCGCGCCGAACTTCTTCTCGAGGACGACGTTCCGGCCGCGGGGCCCCAGAGTGACCTTGACGGCCTCGGCCAGCTTGTTCACGCCGCGGAGGATGGCCTGTCGGCACTCCTCCGAGTAAACGATTTCTTTGGCAGGCATGGATCCTTACCCTCCTTCGCCGGGGGCTTGGCGCCCCCGCATGGGGATGTTCACTCTCAGCTGATGACGCCCAGGATCTCGTCTTCCCGGACGATGACGTGCTCGATGTCGTCGATCTTGATCTCGGTCCCGGCGTACTTGCCGATCAGGACCTTGTCGCCGACCTTCACCTCGAGCGGAACCCTCTTGCCGTCCTCGTCGAGGCGGCCGGCGCCGATGGCCACGACCTTGCCCTCCAGCGGCTTCTCCTTCGCCGTGTCGGGGATGATGATGCCGCCCTTCACCTTCTCCTCTGCCTCGACCCTCTTGACCAGCACTCGGTCGTGCAACGGTTTGACCTTCATGTCGGCGTCCTCCTTGAGGTCCGTGACGTTCCGTGGTTTCAGGTTGGAGGGGGTCTCGACCCTCCCTCTGCGAAGGGGAATGAGGGGATACCTCACCGTTAGCACTCATCCCTTTCGAGTGCTAATAATAGTCGGACAGGCGGGAGGCTGTCAAGAGGTGACCTTGCCGTGGAATCGCGTGAACCTATAATTACAATCATGGAGCGTCGAGCGCATAGTTGATGACGATGACTACGATCCAGGACCCCCCTCAGCCGCTGACCCCCGAGGCCCTCGAGGCCAGGCTCCGGAGCCTCGCCCAGGCCCTGCCGGGGGATGCCGGGGTGGACGACATCGAGATGCGGCACCTCCTGGAGATCCTCACGCGGTCGTCCTTGCTCGTGGGCCAGGGGTACGACCGAAGGACGCTCGATCGAATCCTGGCAAGCGGGCGCCAGCCCGTCTCATGGTTCGACCTGGTCCCGCTGGCGGGCAAAGAGACGAAGGAGGACCGCCTCGTCCGCGCCTTGAGCGTGCCGGACGTGCTGCGCACCTGTGGCGATAAATGCCTCTACGACGTCGGGCTCGCCGGACGCCGCACCTTCCGTGGCATCGACCTCCAGGCCCTCGGCCCGCGATCCTATGCGTTGGCCAGCCATGTCCTCTCGCTCCTCGCCGATGACAGGACCCTGCGGGACTTCTACGACCACAATCGCATGGAAAGGCTGCCGATCGAGGAAGAGGTCCTCTTTCTGCGGCAGTGCGCCGCGCGCTTCCAGCTCTACGCCCAGCTGCTGGCGGCCATCCGCACCGATGCGCCTCCCTTGCCGGCCCCGAGGGCGGCGGTGAGCGCGGCGCTCGAGCGGAGCACGGCGGCCGCCAGGCTCGCGGGGACGACGACGGCGCGGCGCGTCCCGCATGACCCGGGGCCGCCGCCGGGAGCGCGTCAGGCGCCGCCGGCCACCGCGCCCGCGGCAGGTGCGGAGGCCCTCCCGGAGGAGGCGGAAAGGCTCAGCCGCGAGGAGCGCCTTGCCGGCTACGAGCGCACGCTGCTCTTCTCCGCCCTCGACATCGCCGGCCTTCGGAGGCGGCTCAAGGACATGGTCGTAGACCAGGATGCGGCGGTCGACCAGCTGTGCGACGACCTGGCGGTGTACGCCCTTGGAACTCGCGGGCGGCCCCGGCCGCAGAGCTACCTGCTCGTGGGACCGACCGGCGTGGGGAAGAACTACCTCCTCGAATCACTGGTGCGTTGCCTCTCGGCGACCTGGGGGATCGATGTGCCGCTGCTGGTCATCGAGGGCCCCCAGTACACCTATCCGTCGGACGTCACGGAGCTCAAGGGTTCGACACGCGGTTTCATCCGCAGCGACGAGGAAGGGCTGCTCGCCGAGTTCCACGCCAGGGCCGGCAAGGCGCCTCTGTCGTTCCTCCTGGTCGACGAGGTGGAAAAGGCCCACCCGCAACTGGCCCGCTTCTTCCTCTCCCTCATGGATCGGGGCTGGACGCTGGACAACAAGGGGCGCATCCTGCGCTTCCCGGCGACCATCCTGGCCTACACGTCCAACCTGGGGTACAGCGAGGAAGCGGCGCTCGGTCGGCCAATCGGCTACGGCGCGCGGCCGGTGCGGAGCGTCCGCGCCGGGGCGGCGTCCCGCAGCATCAAGCGGGGCCTGCCGCCCGAGTTCCTGAACCGTCTTCACGTCATCCACTTCGCCCCTCTGTCGCGGGACTCGGCCTGGCGCATCCTGGACCAGGAGATCGGCCGCATCGCGGCGCGCTACAGGGGCCTGCACGGGGTCGAGCTGGTCGTGACCCCGGCCGCGCGGCAGGCGCTCGTCGCCCTGGGCTTCAGCGAGGAGTACGGGGCCAGGCACCTCATGGCCCAGGTCGACCGGGTGTGCAACGTCGAGGTGAGCTTGACTCTGCACACGACCCCGGCCTCTCTGACCCCGGAGGTGCACCGGCTCCTGGAACGAATTCGTGCGGCCCGCCAGGGATCCAAAGCGATCGACGAAGAGTCCATCCGCGTGGACGTGGCGCGGCAGACGCGCGGCCGGCTCGGTCCGCTGCGTGTGATCGTCGACCATCACGACGGTCGGTTTGTGCACCGGCTGGAGCCAGGATGACCCCCCGCTCGCTCCTCGCGACCCTGAAG
>QHXZ01000025.1:36558-52970 GCA_003223165.1 Acidobacteriota bacterium | reverse complement strand
CGCGATGCCGCCGGCGATCGGGGATCTCTGCCCCTTCATCGTGGGTGACCTGGGATACCGCTCGCTCTACGGCGGCACCCCCGCGGCGGCGGCGGTGCGGGGGGCGGGGGCGCGGGTGTTGGTGCGACAGGAGGGCGCGACGGTCAGGGCGGCGCTCTACTATCCCGACGCGCTCGTCCGTCATCTGGAGCGCCACAATCCGCTGGTGGGGCTCGGAGACGTCAACATCGATGCCTTCGCGGTTTTCGTCGAGGAGCTGGATCATCTGCTGACCATGGCCAGCCGTGCGATCGAGGGGCGCCCGGTGACCCTCCTTGAGCTGGAGCACCACGCCAACGTGACGAAGTACCTGGTGGTCCTGCACTTCCTCGGCAAGCAGAGCGGGAGGAACCGGGTGCCCGAAGCGCTGCGCGCCTGGGCGCGCCACCACTTGTTCGAGCGCTACGTGTCGGGCAGTGGCGAGGAGGAGGTGCGCTATCGCGACGCGGCCCGGCTGGCGCGCCGGTACCTGGGTTATCTCGAGACGATTCCGATCGCGGAGCGGCACGCCGAGTTGCGAGCGCTCCAGCGACGGCCGTTCTCCGAAGTCCTGCGGCTGGCGGCGGGGCTCAACTGAGGAGGCTCAGCGCTCGGCGGGGGCGGCGCCGCGCGAAAGGTTGGCCAGGTATTGAGCCTGGGGGAAGAGCTCGAGGGCCTTCTGGATCTGCCGGTCGTTCTCGGCATAGACCTTGTAGCCCTCCTCGAACCCCCAGAGGGCCGAGGCGATCGCCTCCTTGATCTCGCTCTTGAGGCGCTCGCGGCTGCTTTCGATGTCCTCGGGAGTCCACTTCACCTTGCGTTTGTCCAGGAACGCCTGGAACTCCTGCAGCACCTGAACGGTCACCTCGAAACCCTTCGGAACGCTCTTGTGCCGGGCGTTGTAGTCCACCGCGAAGTGGAAGAAGATCTGCGCCCGCTCGAGCTGGTCGACGAATTTCGGCGTCGGGTCGAGGTCCACGATCACGTCGGGGTGGATCCCGCCGCCTCCGTACACCGTCCGGCCCCCGTCGGTGTGGCGGACCTCCTTGGCCGACTTGACCAGGTCCTCCTCCTTCTCGTCGTGGGACAGGTAGTCCTCCAGCGAATTGTAGTCGCGCTGAATCAGGCGGCCGCTGGGAGTGTAGTAACGGGCCGTCGTCAGGGCGAGCGCCGCGTCGTGGCTGAGGGGATAGACGGTCTGGACCAGCCCCTTGCCCCACGTGGTGTTGCCCACGATGAGACCACGGTCATGGTCCTGCATGGCCCCCGCGACGATCTCGGAGGCGCTGGCGCTGAACTTGTCCACCAGAACCACGAGCGGCAGGTCCGCGCGGTTGCCCGTCCCGGTGGAGCGGTACTCCTGGTCGCTGCCGTTGATCCGCCCCTTCGTGTAGACGATCATCTGGTCCTTCCCCAGGAATCGGTCTGCGACCCGCACCGCCTGCTCCAGGAGGCGGCCGGGGTTGCGGCGCAGGTCTAGCACAAGCCGGGTCATACCCTGCTTTTGCATCGCCTTGATCTTCTCCTCGAGCTCGTGCTCGGTCGTGCGGGTGAAGTTCTCGATCTTGATGAAGCCGATCCCCGGCCTGATCAGGAACGCCTGGCGGATGCTGTTGGTGGGAATGTCGTCGCGCACGATGGTGAAGTGAAGCACTTCGTCGTATCCGGGCCGCGTCACCGTGATGGTCACCGGCGTGCCCTTCGGCCCCTTGAGCCGCTTGAGGGCCTCGTCGATCGTCATGTCGAGCGTGTCGACGCCCTCGATCTGCGATATCACGTCCCCGGCGCGAATCCCCGCGTTGAACGCCGGCGTGCCCTCGAGGGGTGAGATCACGGTCAGAGGCTTGTCGGTTGACGGCTTCGAGATCACGATCCCCAGGCCGGAGAAGCTGCCCTGCTGCTCCTCGAGCATGCCCCGGTAGTCGTCGGGATCGAGGTAGTTCGTGTGCGGGTCGAGCGTGCGGACCAATCCCCGGATCGATCCCTCGATGGCCACCCGAGGGTCAACGGTGTCGGCGGCGCGGGACTGGACCAGGCTCAGCAGCTGGTTGTAGGTCCCCAGTTGGTCGCCCGCTTGGTCCGGGAGGGTGGCGCTGCGACCGCCGAGGAGGCCCCCGGCGAGGCTCCCGGCGATGACAAAAGCGAGCCCCCCCAGGATCGATCGGTTCCGCACCCCAGTCTCCTTTGCGACTCAGCGTAACGAAATTATAGTGCCCGGTACGGCCCTTGTAAAGGAACGACACGCCCTCGCGCCCCCGGCGTCAGCCGAACGTCAGAAGAGCCCGCCGGGTCGGCGCGGCGGGGTCGGCCCCCCCGCCCGCGGTTGGTGCTAAGATAGCTGCCGCCGGTGGTGCCACTGCCTTATTTGAGCCGTGCGCCGGCGGGTCCGGTCCCGCAGTGGAAGGGCGGCCGGTGGACGCGGGAGGGTGGAGTGTTCGGATCGATCGGCGGGCCTGAGCTGATCGTCATCTTCATCGTCGCGTTGCTCATCTTCGGGCCGCGCAAGCTGCCCGAGCTGGGCCGCGCCCTCGGCCGGGGCATGGCCGAGTTCCGGCGGGCGGCCAACGACCTCCGAGAGACCCTCGACAGCGAGATTGCCAAGGCCGAATCACCGGCCCGCCGGGACGCCGGGGCCGCCGCCGGCCCCTCGCCCGAGCAGGCGGTGCCGGCGGCGACAGATGGCGAGAAGCGGGACGAAACCCGCTGATCTCCCCACGATGAGCTTCCTGGAGCATCTCGAAGAGCTCCGGAAGCGGCTGCTGCGGGCGATCCTCGCGGTGGGGATCGCGTTCGCCGTGTCCCTGACGTACGCGCGACGAATCCTCGATTTCCTGTTCCGCCCCCTCAAGCCTTACCTTGGAAATACGCAGCCGGTCTACCTGGAGATTACCGAGCCGTTCCTGCTTTACATGAAGGTGGCCTTCCTGGCTGCGCTGTTCCTGGCGGCCCCCGTGGTGCTCTACCAGCTCTGGGCCTTCATCTCCCCCGGGCTCTACCCCCGGGAGCGTCGCTACGCGCTCCCCTTCGTGTTCTTCGCCACGGTCTTCTTCCTGGCGGGCGGAGCGTTCGGGTATTACATCGGCTTCCCGAGCGCCTGCAAGTTCCTTCTGGGGGTGGCGCAGGACTTCCAGCCGGCGCTGCGCATCAGCAGCCTGTTCGGCTTCGAGAGCAAGCTGATCGTCGGGATGGGGCTGGTTTTCGAGCTGCCGACCGTCGTCTATTTCCTGGCGAGACTGGGCCTGGTCACATCCTCCTTTCTGTGGCGCAACTTCCAGTACGCGATTCTGGTGATTTTCATCGTGGCCGCGGTCATCACTCCGACGCCGGACATGGTCACCCAATGCCTCTTCGCGGCGCCGATGATCCTGCTCTACGCGGTCGGCATCCTGGTCGCGCACCTCTTCGGCCGTCCGAGGACGGCCCCGGCCGACCCGGACGCGCGCTGATGCACGCGGACGATGCGGCCCATAGGGCCCGGCCCGGCGCCCCGCCTGGGTATCGCGAGGTCCGTTCCCCGGTGGCGGAGTGGATGGCGCGACCCGAGTGCGCCGAGGCCATCGCGCAGGGGGAGGCGGACTTCCTGTTCGCGCCACACGATCGCAGGCTGGCGCCGCGCGCGGCGGGGCGCGGCCGGCTGGCCCGTTTCCGGATCTCCGGAGTGCCCGCGGTCGGCAAGCGTGCCCTGCGCGGGGGCCTCCTGGGGCGCCTGCTCGGGGGTCTCTACGTGGGGCGCGCCCGCGGCCTGGCCCAGATCGATCTGGCGGAGAGGCTCGAGCGCGCCGGGATCCCGACGGCGGAGATCCTGGCGGTCGGCTCGCGGCGTGCCTTCGGCCCCCTGCACCAGCAGGCGATCATCAGCCGGGCGATCCCGAGGGCCCAGAACCTCTACGAGGCGGCCATGGAGGATGCGCCCTGGAGGCGCCGCCGGGTCATCCTCGAGCGCAGCGCCGACCTGGTGCGCGCCATGCACGACGCAGGTTTCCTGCATGCCGATCTCAATGTGAGCAACCTGGTGGTGGGGGAGGGAGCGGAGGGAGACAGGGTGCACATCGTCGACCTCGATCGGGGGCGTTTCCTGGCGCGCGTCCGGCTCCCGGAACGGGTCTCCAACCTCGCCCGACTCCTGCGCTCCTATGAAAAATGGATCGCGCGGCGCGGCCGCCTCTCGGCCCGGGAGGAGATCCTGTTCCTGCGGCGCTACTGCCGGAGCGACCGCCGCCTCCTGCGTACCTTGAGGAAGCGCCTGGGCCGCTACCGGGCGCGCCTGCGCTTCGGCCATCGGCCATGGTGGGCGCTCACAGCGTCGGGCTCAGCGGGCCAGGGCCGCGGTGCCGCGCAGTAGCCGGAGGGCCGCCTCCTCCACTTCCTCGACCCGGATCTCCTCGAGACAGAACGGCTTGCCCGCGGGGGAGGGAGGGCACTCCCGGAAGAAGTCCTGCCGGCACGGAGAGCAGGGGTACCGCTTGCTGATCACCGCCAGGCGCTCCGCCGGGGCGAGCGGAGCCGTGCGCGCGGGATCGCCGGGGCCGAAAAGCGCAACGGTCGGCACACGGAGCGCGGCGGCCACGTGCATGGGACCGCTGTCGTTCCCCACGAACAGATCGCAACGCTCCAGGAGGGCGCCCATTTGCGCGATCGAGATCGTCCCGCTTGGCAGGAGGCAGCGGTCGGCGGGCACGCGCGCCGCGATCCGCTCGAGGGTCGCGCGGTCGCCCGGCCCGCCCAGCAGGACGAGGTGCGCGCCGGCGGCGGCGAGGCGGCGGCCGAGCTCGCCGAAGCGCTCGGCGTGCCAGGCCCGCGGCTCCTTCGAGGCGCCGGGGTGGATCGCGACCCACGGTGCGTGCGCCGCCGCCCCCGCCGAGGCCAGAAGCGCCCCCGCGCCCTCGCGCGCCGCCTCGTCAACGTGGAAGCCGGGGACCGTGTCGCGGATCGGACAGCCCAGAAAGCGCGCCAGCCCGAGGAAAATCTCGACGTGGTGCGTCCCGGGTGGCGGCAGCGGCAGCGCGTGCGTCAGCAGAAGGGTCCGGCGATCGGTGGCATGGCCGACGCGCAGGCGCGCCCCGGCCAGCCAGGCGAAGGCGGCGGCTTCGAAGGCCTTCTGGAACAGGACGGCCATGTCGAACCTCTGGCGGCGCAGCAGCGTCGCCAGCCGCAACCTTCCCGCCAGGCCCCGATGGGTCCCTTCGTCGTCGTACTCGATCAGGTCGTCGTAGCAGGGATTGCCGCGCAGCGCCTCGAGGACCCAGCTCTTCGCAAGGATGGCGATGCGCGCTCCCGCGAAATGCTCACGGATGGCGCGGACCGCGGGTGAGATCATCACCACGTCCCCGATCCAGTTGTTGGCGCGGATAAGGATGCGCCGCACCAAGCGGGGATCGATGGGCCTCATGGCTGCGCGCCCGCGGCGGACCCGAAGAGGTGGTGTCGTGACCAGCGCGCCGGCCAGCCGGCGCCGCCGGGCCGCCTCGGCCGGGCCAGGATCGAGCGGGCGGCAGCCAGAACTTGCTCGGGGGAGAGATCCGCCATGGAGCGGCCGACGCGCAGAATCGCGTTCCCGGGCCCCAAGGGTGCGTTCAAGCCCGGATCGGTCGGTCCGAAAAGGGCCACGACCGGACATCCGACAGCCCAGGCGAGATGCATCGGGCCGGTGTCGGCCCCGATGAACACCCCGGCACGCCGCAGAATCGCGGCCAGCACCCTGAGACTCGTCGCAGGCGCAACGTGGGCGCGTCCGCTGGACCCTTCGACGATGACCCGGGCCACCGTCTCCTCGCCCGGCCCCCACGCCACCAGGGGGACCGCGCCGAGCGTGTCCCGCAGCAGTGCCGCAAGGCGGGCATACCTCTCGGCGGGCCACCTCTTGTGGGCCTGCCTGCGGCTGGTGCCCGGCGAGAGGACCGCCACGGCCTCGCCGCGGGGCGCCGCGTCGCGCAGAATGGAGGCCGCGCGTTCGCCCTCCTCGGGGCTCTCGGGCAGGACCACCGCGACCTCGTCGCCTGCCGCCCCCACGGCCTCCGCCAGGGCCAGATTCTTCTCGACACGGTTGAGCCGCTGCGCCCGCGGTCGGACGCGGAGGTTGGTGAACAGGAAGCTCATCTCGCGGCAGTGTCCCGGGGCGAAGCCGACCCTGCGCGGCGCGCCCGACATCCAGGAGAGGAGGCCGCTCTTGAAGCTGCCCTGGAAGTCGAGGGCCACCGTGAATCGCCTCCGACGCAGATCCCGCGCCAGTTCCTTCAATCCCTTGACGAAACGCAGGGGGGACGCGGCCGCCTCCTTCAGCTCGCGCCGAGGAAGGCGGAGCACCTCGTCGATCTCGGGGTGGCCCAGGAGAAGGTCGCGCGACAGGTCCTCGACGATCCAGGTCAGGTTCACGTCGGGATAGGCCTGGCGGATGAGATGCAGGGCAGGCAGCGTCCGCAGTACGTCGCCGACCGCCCCCAGACGGATCACGAGCACGCGGTCCTGGCCCGTGAGGCGGAGGGCGGTGTCGTCCATCAGGGCCGGCATCTTACAACCGGCCTCCGCGCGCTGCAAACGCCAGGGTCGGGTTTGACAACCTTTTCAGCGGGGTGCTATAAGGTCGGCATCCGTGACGGAGAGGTCGGTGGCGATCCATCCCCGGTTGCTAGAGATGCTGGCCTGCCCGCTTTGCAAGGCGGACGTCGTCCCGACCGCGGACGGTTCCGGGCTGCTCTGCCGATCCTGCGGGAGGCAATACCCCATCGTCGAGGACGTCCCGGTGATGCTGGTGGAAGACGCCTCCCCGGTCTCCGAGGACCGATCCTGAATCTCCCCCGGGCAGCGTCGCCGAACCTCGACTCCGCGCGTGCCTCCGCGATCGCCTCCCGGTTCCCGGGCGTCTCCCTCCTGGTCGTCGGCGACCTGATGCTCGACCAGTTCGTCTGGGGGGCCGTGTCGCGCATCTCGCCGGAGGCGCCGGTGCCCGTCGTGCGCCTGGAGCGGGAGAGCCATTCGCTGGGCGGGGCCGGGAACGTGGTCCGCAACGTGATGACCTTGGGCGGGGGCGCGACCCTGGTCGGCGTGCGCGGGGACGATCCGGCCGGCGATCAGGCGGAGCGGCTCTGCCGGGAGGCGGGGATACCGACCTCCGGCCTCGTGACCGCCCCCGGCCGGCCGACCACGGTCAAGATGAGGGTGATCGCGCACCACCAGCACGTGGTGAGGGTCGACCGGGAGGAGGACGGTCCGCTGGATTCCGGCGCGGCCCGCGACCTCGCCGAGAAGGCGCTTTCGAGTCTCCCCCGCGCCCAGGCCCTGGTCGTCTCCGACTACGACAAAGGCGCGGTGTCGGCCGACCTCCTGCAAGCCCTTCTCCCGGAAGCGGCGCGGCGGGGATTGCCGATCGTCATCGATCCCAAGGTGCGGCTGTTCCGGCACTACCGCCCCGCCACCGTGGTGACTCCCAACGCGCGCGAGGCGATGGAGGCCTCCGGACTCCCCGGCAGGAGCGATCGGGACTTCGAGGTGATCGGCGGGAGGCTCCTCGCCCTCCTCGGCACGGACTCCGTGTTGATTACCAGGGGCGAGCGCGGCATGCTCCTGCTCAAGGCGGGAGGCGGGTCCCTCTCGATCCCCGCGGCGGCGCGCGAAGTGTTCGACGTCACGGGCGCGGGGGACACGGTGGTCGCGGTGATGGCCCTCGCCCTGGCGGCCGGCGCGAGCCTCGAGGAGAGCGCCATCATGGCGAACCATGCGGCCGGAGTGGTGGTCGGCAAGGTCGGGACCGCGGCGCTGACCCGGGAGGAACTGTCGCGCGCCGTCGCGTTCGCCCGGGGCGCCTCAGGGCCGGGGTGAGACCCGGTTCACGATCCCAAGCGTCAGCAGCGCCCAGAGCAGCCGGCAGATATCGAAGTCCTTCATGTCCGAGACGCGGCAGAGCTCCCGCAGCGCGATCGGCCGCTCGCAGTGGGAGAGCAAGGTCCACTCCTCGAGCGAGAGCTTCAGGTCCTGGCCGAGGTCCTTGATGCCGTCCGCGGTGCGGTACTCCACCTCGAGGTTGCCCACGGCTTCCCAGATCCGGTCCCAGCTCTCGATCCGCCTGATCCCTTCGAGAATGATGTCCCCGGCGCTCAGCTTCAGGGTAATCACCTCGTCCGAGGGGAGCGTGCCCGGGACGTAGCGGTACCGGCCGCGGGTCCAGAGGAACAGGCTGCAGACGATGTTGCGCACCTGGGTGAGGACCGCGTCCACCAGGTCGTGGGGCTGGACGAGCCCCATCTCCACCAGCGTCCTCCCCAGCCGCTTCTTCTCCTTCAGCGAGCGATCGAGGCCGGTCAGCAGCCCCTCGAGCGAGACGACGCCCGACTTGAAGAAGATCTGCCCCAGGCGGTCGTCGCGGTCGTTCGAGGTGGCGAACACCGGTCTCCCTGCCTGAATGAAGACCGACTTCTCGATCGTCTCCCCGGTCAGCGTCAGGATGCCCGTTTCCTTCTGATTGAGGACGGAATAGATCAAGCCCGGGAAAGTGGTGGTGGAGAGGATGCCTTCGCGCGACTTCGGCTGGAGATCCATAGGCCCCCGGACCGGGGCAAGGGTAGGGGCCGGCATCCGGTTTGTCAAGCCGCGGGAGCGGCCGCTCCCGGAGCCCTGGGCGCGACTAAGGCTCGGATCCCTCAAGACTTAGGCCTTGCTGCAAGCGAGTCGCACCGCGATTACAATACTTGGTTGACAGAACTAATGGATCGTTCCACCCTTGCGCCAGACGCTGCTTCTGGGTACCCTTAGAGAACCCAGGCCGGGCGAGAAGGCGGTGGGTGATCGGGGGCCAGGCAGCGGGGCGGTTCGCAGCAGGGCCGTCCGATCACCGACTGGCACCGACGAGCACCGGACACGCTGGGGGACCTACCTCATGGAACAGGAGCTGCGGGGCAGCGCGCGACTCGGCAACTACCTCCGCCGCCTGAGAATCGGATACGGCCTCTCGCTGCGGCGCGTCGAGGACAAGGCTCGCTCGGAGGGCGGGGAGATCGACAACTCCCAGCTCTCACGGTACGAGCGAGGCAAGTGCTACCCCTCCTTCGACAAGCTCTGCCTGCTCGCCAACATCTTCAACGTCCCGATCCAGAATTTCTCCGACGTCCTCGACCTGGAGCGTCTTGAGGCGTTCGCGCCCGGTCCGCAGGTTTCGTACGAAGAACTGCGCTCCGAGGCGAACCGCGAGTGGGACCAAGGGAACTTCACCCGGGCGTACGCCATCTACGAAATCGCCCTGGCCCGTCTCGAGGATCGTCCCGAGGGCGACGTCGACCAGGAGCAGCTGGCGCGGGCCCGATTCAACCTGGCCCGGACCCTCCTGCGCATGGGCAAGATCAGCCTGGCCGAGACCGAGCTGAGGTTGATCCTGCGGCGCCACAAGGAGATCTCTGCGACGACGACGGCCGCGGTGCTCGGCTGCCTCGCCGACGCGCACGAGGAGAAGGGAGACCGGTACCTGGCGCTGCTGGAGGCCGAGAAGGGGCTGGCGATCGCGCGGGAGAGCGCCAACCAGGAATATGAAGGATATGGGCTGCACCGCATCGGCCGCCTCCATTTCGCGCAGGGCGATTATTCCGAGGCGATGGAGAGCTTCCGCCAGGCGCGCGCCCTCCTGGAGGACCGCGCCAGCCGCTACGACCTCACCCTCATCCGCACCACGATCGGCTTCTGCAACGCCATGGTCGGCCGGGTTGACCGGGGCCTCAGGGAGCTCAAGGAGGCCTTGCAGGCCTCGCTCAAGGAGGGATTCCGGCGCTGCTCGGCGTTCGCGCTGCTGTATCTGGGACAGGTGCATCTCATGAGAGGCGAGCAGAAGAAGGCCCGCGACTACTTCGAGGAGGCCGAATTGATGGCCCACGGGGGCGAGGAGAGATACGTCGACATCCTCTTCCAGACCGCCTACCACCTGTGGGACATGGCGCGCGTCTCGCACAACCAGGTGCAGGAGAAGGTGTACTTCGGCCGCCTCAAGTTCCTGCGGTCGCAACTCGATCGACATTTCGTTGAGGTGGAGAAGTTCGACCAGTTCATCGAAATGGGAAAGGGCAGGTGACGCCATGAACACCAATCGCGGGCTCCGTTTTCTGGCTGCGGCCCTGGCCCTCCTCCTGCTCCCGGTACTGGCGCGCGCGGAAGTCTCTGTCAGCGTCGATCGCCAGGGGAACGTCAAGCGAATCTTCTTCCTCACCCGCGGCTCCGGCCATGGCGCGCAGTACTGGAGCCAGGTCCGCTCGTACCTGCGCCCCGAGGTCGTGCTCAACCCTCTCGGAGACACCTACGGCGACGGCGCGCCGGTCATCCAGCAGGACCCGCGGACACGGCGCCCGCTGGTCGTGTGGCCCCACAACGCCGGAAACGTCAAGCAACTGGTGTTCTCGGCCTGGACGGCCCGCGGCTGGAGCGATCCGGTGCCGGTCGTCTCCGTCGCCGACCCCTATCACCGGGACCAGGTGGAGCCGGCCCTTGCGATCGATGCGGCCGGCGCGGCCTACCTGGTCTGGACGCGCATGGGGCAGGGCGGCAGGATCTACTTCAGCACCTTCGTCCGCGAGCGCAACGCCTGGACGCCGGCCATGCCCCTGAGCGCGGAGGGGGTCGACGCCCGGAAGCCGTCCGTGGCGGTCAAGGGGACGATCGCCACCGTCACCTACGAAACCCTCTCCGGGACCGCGATGGTGACATACGACTCGGCGGTCCTGCTCGACAGCGCCGTCAGCCTCATGGATAGCCCGACCCCGCCACTCGACTCTCCGTCGGGCGGCGGGAGTGGCGACGACAGCGGCGCCCCCCTCGTCAAGAGACGCTGAAGGACCCGCTAGGGAACGGGTGGCTCGCTCCAGGCGGCGCCCTCGTGTGCCGCGGCGGGCTCCGGGGAAGGCTCGTGCCGGGCCAGCCGCAGGCGCAGGGTGTCGACGTCCTCTTCGAGTCGGCGCACCTGCTTGCGCAGCACGCGGTTGGCGATGCGCATCTTGATGCCGTCGATGATCCCGACGGCGCAGGCAAACGCCACCCCGAAGATCGCCGCCGTGGCGATCACCAGGCCCATGGGCGCCTGCCCCACCTCCCAGAGGACGAGGTTCACCTTCACGTCGCCGCTGTTGTAGACCCCGACGACGAACAGCACGATGAAGAAGAGGAAGACTGCCAGGTAGACCAGGATGTTCATCGGGGCTCCCGCCCTCCGGGTGGCACGACCGGCCGCCGGCGGCCCGGCCGGACGTACGAGGCCATCACCTCACCCCATTTCCCCTGGGCCTCGAGGATCGCGTCGATCACTTCCCTGATCGCCCCGCGCCCCCCGGGAGCTCGCGTGACGAAACGCGCGCGCCGCACGACTTCGGCGTGCGCGTCCGCCACCGCCACGGGCATGCCGGCGCGCTCCAGGATCGGCAGGTCCACGATGTCGTCCCCGATGTAGCAGACCTGATCGTCCCGCAGCCGGCGCTTCTTCAAGATACGCAGGTAGGTGGCCAGCTTGTCCTCGACCTTCAAATGAATCTCGTCCATGCGCAGCTCACGGGCGCGCCGCACGATCGCCGCGCCCGACCGCCCGGAGATCACGCCGGTATGCAGCCCCGTCCGGTGCGCGAGCCAGAGGCCCACGCCATCCTTGGCGTCGTACGTCTTGGCTTCGCGGTCGCCGTCGACGTAACAGATGCCGCCGTCGGTCATCACGCCGTCGACATCGAGAAGGATGAGGTCGATGAGGCGAGCCCGCGGTCGCAGCGGGGTGCGGCAGCGCATGGGGGCGTCTCCGTGCCTCAGAAGAGCTGGGTGCGCCAGAGGTCGTGGATGTGCAGGACCCCCTCGACCCTGCGCCGCCCGTCGACCACGACCAGGGAGGTGATCTTGCGCGCTTCGAGCACGCCGAGGGCCTCCGCCGCCAGGACCTGCCGCCCGATCGTGACGGGCGTGCGCGTCATGGCTTCGTCGACCTTCAGGGACAGGATGTTCTCGCCGCGCCCGAGCACCCGGCGCAGGTCGCCGTCGGTGAGGATGCCCGCCAGGACACCGTCGCCGTCGACGACGCATGTCATGCCGAGCTTCTTGTCGGTCATGGCGCGGATGGCGTCGCGCATCGGGGCCCCGAGCCGCACTTGCGGCGTCGCCTCCCCCTCGTGCATGAGGTGCGCGACGGTCAAAAGCTTCCTGCCGAGGCGTCCGCCGGGATGGAAGCGGGCGAAGTCGTCGGGGGTGAAGCCGCGCAGTTCGACGAGCGCCATGGCCAGCGCGTCTCCCATGGCCAGGGCCGCGGTCGTGCTGGCCGTGGGCACGAGGCCGAGCGGCGAGGCCTCCGCGTCGATGCCGACGTCGATGTTGATGCGCGCGTAGCGGCCCAGCGGCGAGGTGCGCTGCGCCGTCATGGCGATCAGGACCACGTCGAGGCGCTTGAGCATCTCCATGAGGGCGAGCAGCTCCTCGGTCTCCCCGCTGTAGGAGATCGCCAGCACCACGTCGCCCGGAACGACCATGCCGATGTCGCCGTGCAGAGCCTCGGCGGGGTGCAGGAAGAGGGACGGGGTGCCGGTGCTGCTGAAGGTTGCGGCGAGCTTGGCGCCGATCAGCCCCGACTTGCCCATGCCGGTCACGACTACCCGTCCCTTGCAGGCGTGCAGGGCCTCGACCGCCCGATCGAAGTGCTCGTCGAGACGCGGGACGAGGTCCAGGATGGCGCGCGACTCGAGCTCCAGCACCTTGCGTGCGATGTCGCGCGGCATCAGCCCTCCCGTACCAGGGCGTCGATCGCGCGGACCGTGCGCAGGAGAGGCTCGACCGCGGCCAGGGGCAGCGCGTTGGGGCCATCGCTGCGCGCGGCGGCCGGGTCGTCGTGCACCTCGCAGAACAGCGCGTCGATGCCGACCGCGGCCGCGGCGCGTGCGAGGCAGGGGATGAAGGCGGCTTCCCCTCCGGAGCGGTCCCCTTGGCCGCCGGGAAGCTGCACGGCGTGCGTCGCGTCCATCACCACCGGGTACCCGAAGCCGCGCATGACCACGAGGGAGCGGTAGTCGACCACGAGGTTCTGGTACCCGAACGTCGTGCCGCGCTCCGTGACGAGCACCTTCTCGTTGCCCGACGAGCGCACCTTGTCGATCCCGTGCCGGATGTCCCAGGGGGCAAGGAACTGCCCCTTCTTGATGTTGACCGGCCGTCCGGTGCGCCCGGCCGCCACCAGGAGATCGGTCTGGCGGCAGAGGAAGGCCGGGATCTGCAGGATGTCGATCACCTCCG
Source organism: Acidobacteriota bacterium (assembly GCA_003223165.1). Taxonomy (GTDB): domain Bacteria; phylum Acidobacteriota; class Polarisedimenticolia; order Gp22-AA2; family Gp22-AA2; genus QHXZ01. The sequence continues at coordinate 39,728 of QHXZ01000025.1, read as the reverse complement.
CGGCCGCCTCCGCCTGGGCGGGCTCGTGAATGTCGGACAGGACCGGCACGCCCAGGTTCTCCTTGACCGCTTGCAGGATGCGCAGGCCTTCCTTGAGCCCCGGCCCCCGGAAGGAGGCGATGGAGCTGCGGTTCGCCTTGTCGAAGGACGACTTGAAGATGTACGGGACTCCCACACGGCGCGCCGCCTCGGACAGGGCGGCGGCCATCTTCAAGGCATGCTCCTCGCTCTCGATCACGCAGGGGCCGGCGATGAAGGCGAGCGGAGAGCCGCCCCCGATCGCCAGGTCGCCGGTGATTGCAACCCGGCGCGTCCGGCCCCGGCCGGGTTCAGCGCTGGGTCTGACGGTACCGCTTGCAGGCACCGATGAAGCTCCTGAAGAGAGGGTGCGGGAGCATCGGCTTCGACTTGAACTCGGGGTGGAACTGGCAGGACAGGAAATAAGGATGCTCCGGGATCTCCACGATCTCCACGAAGCGCCGGTCCGGGGTCTGGCCGCTGACCCGAAGGCCGCGCCGCGTCATGTCTTCGAGGTAGGCCCGGTTGACCTCGTAGCGATGCCGGTGCCGCTCGCTGATCTCGCTCCGTCCGTAGGCCTGGTAGGCGAAGCTGCCGGCCTCGAGGATGCACGGCCACTTGCCCAGGCGCATGTTGCCGCCCAGCTCCTCGACGCCCTCCAGCTCGCGCAGCTTGTAGATCACCGGGTGCGGGGTCGCGGGCGTGAACTCCGCGGAGTCGGCCTCCTTGAGGCCGCAGACGTTGCGGGCGAACTCGATCACGGCGCACTGCAAGCCCAGGCAGATCCCGAAGAAGGGAATGCGGCGCTCGCGCGCGTGCCGGATCGCCTCGAGCATGCCGGCGACGCCCCGGATGCCGAACCCCCCGGGGACCAGGATGCCGTGGCACGGGCCGATCGCCTCCTCGAGCGCCCCGTCGCCCCCCAGGTTGTCGGCCTCGATCCAGCGCAGCTTGACGCGCGTGTCGTTGGCGATGCCGCCGTGCGTCAGGGCCTCGTTGAGGCTCTTGTAGGAGTCCTCGTAGGTGACGTATTTCCCCACGATGCCGACGATCACCTCGCCGTCCTTCGGGTGCCTGGCCTTCTCGACCATCTGCACCCAGTCGTCCATGTTCTTGTCGCGGTACGGGAGGTCGAGGAGCTTCAGGAGTATGGCGTCGAGGCCCTCCTTGGCGAGGACCAGCGGCACCTCGTAGATCGTCTCGACGTCCTTGGCCGTGATGACCGCCTCCTCCGGCACGTTGCAGAACAGCGCGATCTTCTTCTTGATCTCCTTGGGAATGAAGCGGTCGGTCCGGCACATCAGGATGTCCGGCTGGATCCCGATGGCCCTCAGATCGCGCACCGAGTGCTGGGTCGGCTTCGTCTTCAGCTCGCCGGCGGCGCCGATGTATGGCACCAGCGTCAGGTGCACGAAGACGGCGTCGTTCCGGCCGCTCTCCAGCCGGAACTGCCGGATCGCCTCGAGGAAAGGCAGCGATTCGATGTCGCCGACCGTGCCTCCGATCTCCACGATCTGGATGTCGTGGCCCTTGGAGATCTTGCGGATGGCGGATTTGATCTCGTCCGTCACGTGCGGGATGACCTGGACCGTGCCGCCCAGGTAGTCTCCGCGCCGTTCCTTGGAGATCACCGACTCGTAGATCTTGCCGCTGGTGAAATTGTTGTCGCGGGTGCACACGGTGGAGGTGAAGCGCTCGTAGTGGCCGAGGTCGAGGTCCGACTCGACGCCGTCCTCGGTCACGTAGACCTCGCCATGCTGGAACGGGCTCATGGTCCCGGGATCGACGTTGAGGTAGGGGTCGAGCTTCTGCAGCGTGACGCTGAAGCCGCGCGCCTCCATCAGCCGTCCGATCGAGGCGGCCGCCAGCCCCTTGCCCAGCGACGACACCACGCCGCCCGTGATGAAGATGTACTTCGTCGCCACGCCCACCTCCTCAGGGACAGGCCAGCAGGGCCTTCTCGACGGCGATCAGATCACCCGGAGTGTCGACTCCCAGATACCTGCCGAGCGCCGGCAGCACCCGTATGGGCCGGCCCCGCTCAAGCGCCCGCAGCTGCTCCAACCCCTCGATCGTCTCCAGGCGCCCGGGGCTCCATGAAGCGAACTCCTGCAGGAAACGGCTCCGGTAGGCGTAGAGGCCGACGTGCCGGAAATGCCGGGACTCCGCGGACCGCTCCGCGCCCGGCGCCGCTCCGCGCTCCTCGCGCCGCAGGTGCGGGATCGGGCTGCGCGAGAAATAAAGGGCCCGCCCGGCCTCGTCGCAGACGACCTTCACCACGTTCGGGTCGGCGGCCGCACCGTCGTCCGGAAGCGACTCGCTGAGCGTCGCCATCTCCTGGCCGGGGTCCGACGCGAGACAGTCCACCAGCCGGTCCACGTCCCGCGCGTCGAGCATCGGCTCGTCCCCCTGGATGTTCACGTAGATCTCGGCCGGGACGCTGCGGGCGACCTCGGCGAGGCGATCGGTGCCCGAGGCATGTCGCGGCGACGTCATCATCGCCTCCCCCCCGAAGGCCTGCACGGCGCGCAGGATGCGCTCGTCGTCCGTCGCCACCAGCAGCCGCTCGAGCCTCCGGGCCGCGCGCGCCCGCTCGAACACTCTCTCCACGAGAGGGCGGCCGCCGATGAGAGCGAGGGGTTTGCCTGGGAAGCGCGACGACTGGTAGCGGGCCGGAATCACTCCGAGTGCATGCATCGTCGCCTGGCGATGGTGCGCTGATCCACGAAAGGAATCTTAGCCCACGGCACTTCGGCAAGTCAAAAGCAAAATGTCCCGGCCGATCGGCGCGCGGCGGCAGGACCGAGCGTCCGCGCGATCGGACCGGAAACTCCTGGACAGAAGGACTCCCGATGCTAATATTTGCGTTGGACGGCGCGCGGCGCCGCGCGAGGTGCGCGGACGGATCGGGTCGCGGCCCCGGAGGGTGCTCCCATGGCGGGCGAGGTCGAGAGGATCCTGGAGTCCCTGGGATACCGTCTGCCCGAGGTGGGCAAGCCGCTCGGGTCCTACGTGCAGAGCGTGCGGAGCGGCAACCTGCTGTATGTCTCAGGAAAGTTTCCCAAGGAGAACGGCAAGCTCAAGCACATCGGCAAGGTCGGCCGCGAGGTGACGGTCGAGCAGGGGATCGAGGCGGCCCGTCTCGCGGCGCT
>QHXZ01000025.1:0-36484 GCA_003223165.1 Acidobacteriota bacterium | reverse complement strand
GCGTTCGAGATCATGGAGGGGGCCTCGGAGCTCATGGTCAAGCTCTACGGCGACAGGGGAAAGCACACCCGGCTCGTGCTGGGCGTCGCCGAGCTGCCTCTCAACGCCTGCTTCGAGCTCGAGGCCGTCCTGGAAGTCGAGTAGGCGCTCCGTGAACCTGCCCTTCAGCAAGCATGTCCTCATCTGCACCGGACCCCGCTGCGGAGGCGAGCGCAACTCGGCGCGCGTCCGCCAGGAGTTCCGCAAGGAGTTCGTGCGCCAGTCCCTGCCCGCCTCCGTCAAGGAGACGCAGTGCATCTGCTTCGGGCTCTGCACCTACGGCCCCAACGTCATCATCTACCCGGACGGCGTGGTCTACAGCGCGGTGAAGCCGCAGGACGTGGCGGAGATCGTCCGCGAGCACCTCATCCGGGGCCGCGTGATCCAGCGCCTGCTGTTCAAGAAGCGGGAGACGCCGACGCCCCCCTCCGAGGAGCCCTCCCCGGGCGGGGAGAGCGATCCCGGCTCCTCCTCCTGCGGCCGTTAAGGCCAGGGCCGCCCATCGAGGGGCGGCCGCGGTTATAATCAGGGTGCCATGATCACCGCGCCCACCCGTCCCGCCGTGTCCCGCGATGCCCTGCTCGATCGCTTCGGCCGGGTCGCACGCAGCCTGCGGATCTCGGTCACCGACCGATGCAACCTGCGTTGCCTCTACTGCATGCCGGCCACGGGGGTGGGCTGGTTCCCCAAGAACCGCATCCTGACCTTCGAGGAAATCCGCCGCGTCGTCTCCGTCCTGGCGTCGCTCGGGGTGCGCGAGGTGCGGCTGACCGGCGGGGAGCCGCTGCTGCGGCGGGACCTTCCCGCCCTGGCGGCCATGCTGGCGGCGATCGAAGGGATCGAGGACCTCGCGGTCACCACCAACGGACTGCTCCTGGCAACGCTGGCGGAGCCGCTCCTCGCGGCGGGCGTGAAGCGCTTCAACGTCCATCTCGACTCCCTGGAGCCCGCCGCCTACCAGGCGGCCAGCCGGCGCGACGCCCTGGCCCCGGCCCTGGAAGGGCTGGCCGTGCTCGAGCGCCTGGGTGCCGTGCCGATCAAGATCAATGTCGTCCTGATGCGCGGCGTGAACGACCAGGAGATCCCGCGCTTCGCCGAGATCGCCCGGCAGCGTCCCTACCAGGTGCGCTTCATCGAGCTCATGCCGCTGGGAGGCGGTGAGCCGCTCGAGCTCGATCGGCTGGTCCCCGGCGCGGAGGTGCGGCGCCGCATCGAGGCGATCCATCCCCTGCTCCCGGTCGGACGCGACCGGCCCGCGGCGCCGGCCACCCTGTTCCGCTTCGCGGACGGCCTGGGTGACATCGGCTTCATCAATCCGGTCACCGAGCCGTTCTGCGGCGACTGCGACCGGATCCGCCTCACGGCGGACGGCATGCTGCGCAACTGCCTGTTCGCGCGCCGCGAGACGGACGTGCGCGCCATCCTGCGGGGCGGAGGATCGGACGAGGAGATCGCCGCCGCGGCGCTCGCCGACGTGGCCGCCAAGGAGCGGGGCGGCTGCCTCGAGCTGCAGCGCTATTACGACGACCGCCTCCCACGCAAGATGTGGCAGATCGGCGGCTAGGAGCCTGTCCGCGCAGGGTCGCGGGGCGCCTTGTGCTATCCTTCCGCCCCCCGGAGGGCACGGTGTCGGCGGGAGGCAGCATCGCGAGCGGGTTCTTCACCAGCACGGCGGCCGGGATCCTGGCGGGCCTGCTGGTCCCGCCGTTCGCGGATCTGGGCCGCTTCTTCTTCGCCTTCAACGCCGCCCTGGCGTTCGGCTCCCTTTGCCTCGCCACGCCCTTCCGGCCGGGCCCGCTCGCGATGCTCGCGGACCCCGGCCATCGGGCGGGCGGCCTGGCATCGCTGGCGGCGGCCGCGGCGCTCCTCCTCGTGATCGCGTTCGTGACGGCCCTCTACCGGCCGCACGCCGGGAGCGGCAGGGGCCTCCTGGCCGCGGCCGCGGTCGCGGCCCTGCTGGCGACGGGGGCGGACGGCTGGCGGGCCGCCGCCGGCGGCGCCGGCTGGATCTTCGCCGCCAGTGCCCTGTCCGCCGCCGCCCTGCTCGGCTCGGTGATCGTCGCGATGAACCTGGGTCACTGGTACCTGGTGCGCTCCCGCCTGTCGGTGAGCCACCTCGTCCGGCTGGCCCGCCTGCTGGCCTGGGCGGTGGGACTGCGGGCGGCGATCGTCGCGGCGGCCGTCCTGTCGGCGGCCGCGGCGTCACCCCTCGGGGTGGCCGGCTTCCTGCGGGGGATGTCCGTGGACCGGGCCATGTTCTTCTGGCCCCGGGTGATCTTCGGCATCCTGGGCCCGGCCGTCCTCGCCTACATGGTCTGCGAGACGGCACGCCTCCGCTCGACGCAGTCGGCGACCGGGATCCTCTACATCGCGGTGATCTTCGTGCTCATGGGAGAGTTCCTGGCGCGCTACCTGACGGTGGCCGAAGGAGTGGCTCTGTGAGCCGAGACGCGGCAGGCCGCGGACCGACCGTCGCCTTCGCCTGCGATCGCTGCGGGCGGGCGATCTTCGCCCCCGTGGGGGACGGGCCGATCGACGTCGGCCGCTGTCCCGGCTGCGGGCAGGAGCAACCCCTGCGCCCCGCCCCGCAAGCGGGCCGGCTCGAGCGCTGCCTGTGCTGCGGCCTCGATCGGCTGTACGTCCAGAAGGACTTCAACCGTAAGCTCGGCCTGGGGATCTTCGCGCTGGCGGCGCTCCTCAGCGTGCCGACCTGGGGCCTCAGCCTGCTCGCGGCCACGATCCTCGACGCGGCGCTCTACCGCCTCCTGCCCGACGTGACGGTCTGCTACGGCTGCGGGGCCCAGCACCGTGGCTTCCGGAAAAGCGCCGCGCACGGCGCCTTCGACCTGCACGTGGCCGAGTCGGTGGCGGCCCGTGCGCGGGCGGTCGTCATCCCCGAGAGCGAGCAGGTGCGCGGTTGAGCGAGCCGGACATCGAAGGCAGAAGCGACCTCAAGGTCGTGCTGCAGTTCTTCATCGTCCCGTTGTCCCTGGTGGCGGTGCTGGTCAGCGTCTTCTTCGGCCTGCAGATGTTGCGCAGCCGACGGCCGGACGCGGGGGCGACGCTCGACGGTCTGCGGCACTACGAGGGGTTCCTGGCGCCGTACGTGGGAGACGTCAAGCGCTGGCAGTCGGGCTACGACCTGTCCCTGCTGCTGCGCAGCGAGGACCGGCAGGCCCGCAGCCGGGTGCTGCCCGATCTCGTCTCCGCCTTCCGCGAGGCCGGGGAGCGGCGCGACCTCAAGCTCCGCCGCTACCTGGCGCTGGCCTTGGGACAGAGCGGCGACGCTCGCGCGGCCGCAGCCCTGCGCGAGGGCGCGCACGACGGTGACGCGCAGACGCGATTGTTCTCCGTCTGGGGCCTGATGCAGGCGGGCGGGGCGCCGGCGTGCCCCGAGCTGCGCGCCGCCGCGGCCGACCCGGATCGCGGCGTGCGCGCCATGGCCGTCTTCGCCCTGGGCGCCCTCGGCGACCGTTCGTCGGAGCCGGTCCTGCGCGCGGCGCTCCAGGACCGGGAGACGGACGTGCGCTGGAATGCCGCGCTCGCCCTGGCGCGCCTGGGCGACCCGGCGGCGGTGCCGGTCCTGATCCAGATGCTCGACGCTCCCGGCGCGCCGGCCGGTGCGAGGGGGGAAGGGGCTCCGCGGGAAGGCGATGCGGCGCTCAACGCCATCCGGGGGCTCGCCCTGCTGCGCGCCCCCGAGGGCCGCCAGCCATTGGCGCGCCTGGCCGCCTCGGCCCCCGACCTCCGGATCAGGGAGGCGGCGCGCCTGGCGATCGACGCCTACGGCGCCGCGCCGCGCCCGGGCGCTCCTTGACACGACTCGAGAGAGCCGCCTAGGATCATCACGGAGCGAAACGGTCCGCTTTCGCGCGCGCCCCGCGTGTCGCGCCCGGAGGCACGGGCCGCGACGGTGGGAGGTCCGATGGCGGTGGCCGGCAGGTACAATGAGGTGGTGCTCGACCACTACCGCAATCCTCGCAACGTCGGGGAGATCCTCGGCAGCCCGGCGGTGGCCCAGGTCGGCGATCCCGCCTCGGGGGACGTGCTGAAGATCGGCCTGAGGATCGAGAACGGCCGGGTGATCGAGGCCAGGTTCAAGAGCTTCGGATGCACGGCGGCGATCGCCGCGGGGAGCATGACGACGATCCTGATCCAGGGGATGGACCTGGCCGCCCTCGACCGCTTCAGCAACCAGGACGTCGTGGCCGCCCTGGGCGGGCTGCCCGAGTCGAAGCTGCACTGCTCCGTCCTGGCCGAGCAGGCCATCCGCGAGGCCTTGCGGCGCTACCGCGAAGCCTCCGCCTCCGTGGCCGCCGGGGGGGCGCCGTGCCGCTGAAGGGGACGCCGGTGAAGCGAGCGGCCCACGCGGGGCTGCTGGCCGCGACCTACCTCCCCTCGATCCTGAAGGGGATGTGGATCACCCTGCGCCACATCTTCCGCCGCAAGGTCACGATGCAGTACCCGGAGGAGACCTGGAAGCTGCCGGACAACTACCGGGGCCTGCCGGCGCTGGTGCGGGACGACCAGGCGCGTGTGAAGTGCGTGGCCTGCTTCCTGTGCGAGTACGTCTGTCCGCCGAAGGCGATCCACATCGAGGCCCAGGAGATCCCCACCGGGGTCGAGAAGGGGCCGAAGGTGTTCGACATCAACATGCTGCGCTGCATCATGTGCGGTTACTGCGAGGAGGTCTGCCCCGAGCAGGCGATCTTCCTCACCAAGGAGTACACCACCGTGGGAGTGAACCGGGAGGAGATGATCTACCACAAGGACAGGCTGCTCGAGATGGGCGGGATCCGCCCCGACCCGATCAAGAAGTGGGCCCACCTGACGGCGGAGGCGGGGAGCGGGACGCACCGATGAGCGAGACGAAGACCGGCGGCGCGGCGGGCGGCGCCGTGCGGGACCCGATGCGGGTGGCCGACGACCAGCAGGCGCACGATCAGTGGGTGATGACCACGAAGCTGGCCGACTACGTCGCCTGGGGGCGCAAGAACTCCCTCTGGCCGATGCCGATGGGGCTCGCCTGCTGTGCCATCGAGCTGATGGCGATGGTGGCGCCGCGCTACGACGTGGCCCGCTTCGGCGCGGAGGCGCTGCGCTTCTCGCCGCGCCAGGCGGACCTGATGATCGTCGCCGGGACGGTGACCAAGAAGATGGCGCCGGCGGTGAAGCGTATCTTTGACCAGATGCCGGAGCCGAAGTGGGTCATCGCCATGGGGGCCTGCGCCTCATCGGGCGGAATGTTCCGCTCCTACTCGGTGACGCAGGGAGTGGACGAGGTGATCCCGGTCGACGTCTACATCCCCGGCTGCCCGCCGCGTCCCGAGGCCCTCATCGAGGGGATCATGAAGGTGCAGCGGCTGGTGGAGGAGGGGGCCCGCCGGGACCGCAGGCGCGCCACGGTGGCGGAGCCCGCCACGTCGGGGGCCGCCCGGTGAGCCCTTCGGACCCGGAGTCCGGCGCGTTGCGCTCGCTCATCGAGGCGGAGATCGCGCGCCGCGGCCCGATCCCGTTCGCGCGCTTCATGGAGCTCTGCCTCTACCATCCCCGCCACGGCTACTATACGCGGGGCCTGGGCGGGGGGGGCGGGCGGGACTACCTGACCAGCAGCGGCGTTCACGAGGCCTTCGGCATCCTGGTGGCGCGCCAGGCCGAGGAGATGTGGCACCGCGCCGGGCGGCCGGAGCGTTTCTTCTTCGTCGAGTTCGGCCCCGGCGAGGGGCGCTTCGCCGCCGACTTCCTGCAGGCGGCGGGCCGCTCGCGGGGCGGCTTCGCGCGGGCCCTGCGCTACCTTCTGGTCGAGCCGAGCCCGGTCCTGCAGGCGCGCCAGCGCGCGCGGCTGCAGGGGCGGACGCTCCTGCCGGTGGAGTGGGTGGCGGAGGACGCGATCGAGCGACGCAAGGGGTTCGAGGGCGTGATCTTCGCCAACGAGGTGCTCGACGCCTTCCCGGTGCATCGCCTCGTCGGCACGCCGGAAGGCCCGCGCGAGGTCCACGTCGACCACCGCGACGGACGCCTGGTCGAGGTCATGGCGCCCCCGTCGAGCGAGGCGGTCGGTCGCTTCATGGCCGAGGCCGGCGTGGTGCTCGAGGACGGGCAGGAGGCGGATCTCAACCTCGCGGCGCCCTGCTGGATCGCCTGGGCGATCGGACTGCTGGCGCGCGGCTACCTGCTGGTGATCGACTACGGCCACGAAGCGCGCGAGCTGTATCACCCGGCGCGACGCCGCGGGACGCTCCTGGCCTATCATCGGCACCGCACGAGCGAGGCGTTCCTCGAGAGGCCGGGGGAGCAGGACCTGACCGCGCATCTCGACTTCACCGCGCTGCAGAGGGCCGCCGAGCAGGCCGGGGGCCGCTGCCTGGGCCTGACCACGCAGGCGCGCTTCCTGCTTGCCCTCGGCGCCCTCGATCTCCTCGGCGACCCGGTCGGCGCGCCGGGGCCGGGGCGCGAGGGTGAGGCGGTGGACGCCCTGCGCCGGCACCAGGAGCGCGAAGCGCTGAAGGATCTGGTCCTCCCCGAGCGCATGGGGGATCGTTTCCGCGTCCTGGTCCTCGGCGCCGGAGAGGTAACGCGCGACCTGAGGGGGCTGTCCGAGCCGTGGACCGGGAATCCCGGCGCCGTGCACGCGGGACCGGCGGCCCCCGGCCGTGGAGTCGACGGAACCGCGGGACACGAGGTGGCATGACCATGGCGGCGGAGCAGGTCGAGGCGGCCAGGGTGCTCGAGGCCCTGCGCAGCGTGAAGGATCCCGAGCTCAACGTGGACATCGTGACGCTCGGGATGATCGAGGGATTGAAGGTCTCCGATGGGACGGTGTCCTTCACGGTCAACCTGACGACCCCGGGCTGTCCGCTCAAGGTCCAGATCGAGAAGGACGTGCGGGCCGCGCTCGCCTCGGTCCCCGGCGTGAACGTCGTGGACCTCAAGATGGGAGCCAAGGTGCGCAAGAGCATCGAGACCCAGGGCGACCTGATCCCCGAGGTGGCCAACACGGTGGCCGTGGGTTCGGGCAAGGGAGGCGTCGGCAAGTCGACCGTCGCCGTCAACCTGGCGCTGTCCTTCGCGCGCGCGGGAGCAGCCGTCGGGCTGATGGACGCCGACATCTATGGTCCGAACCTGGTCCAGATGATGGGGGTCAAGGGCAAGCCGGAGATCCAGGGAAAGACGATCCTCCCGGTTCCCGCGCTCGGGCTGAAGCTCATGTCGATGGCCTTCTTCATCAAGGAGGACCAGCCGGTCATCTGGCGGGGGCCGATGCTGCACGGCGCCATGAAGCAGTTCCTGGGCGACGTGGTCTGGGGCCGGCTCGACTACCTGTTCATCGACATGCCGCCCGGCACGGGTGACGTGCAGCTCACGCTGTCCCAGATCATCCCGCTGACGGGCGCGGTCCTGGTGACCACGCCGCAGGACGTGGCCCTCTCAGACGTGCGCAAGGCGGCCGCGATGTTCAGGACGGTGAACGTGCCGATCCTGGGCGTGGTCGAGAACATGTCGTACTTCGACTGCCCCCACTGCGGCGAGCGCGCCGAGATCTTCAGCCACGGCGGCGGGCGGCGGGCGGCCGAAAGCTTCGGGACCGCCTTCCTGGGCGAAGTGCCGCTCGACATCAGGGTCCGCCAGGGCGGCGACGAGGGCCGGCCGCCCGTGGTCCACGACCCGAAGTCGGGCCCGGCGCTCGTCTTCAAGGAGATCGCCGAGAAGCTGGCGGCGATCATCAGCGTCAACACCTACAAGAAGTACGAGCAGGAGATGGCGACCCGAGCCTGAGACGCCGCGCGCGTCGACTCCCCCGAGCCCCGAAGATGCCGAAGCCCCCGATCACCCGTACCCTGCGACCCCGCCCCGCGCGAGACGGCGCCCTGGCCCCCGGCCTCGCGGCCGCCGTGGTCCTCCTCGCCGCGCTGCCGCTCCTGGCCGCGGCACCGGCCGCCCCGCCCGCCGCCGCGGAGGACGTGGTCGCCCGGGTCAACGGCCGCCCGATCCTGCGCCGCGATTTCGAGCTCGCCGTGCAGCTCCAGTTCGGCGGGCGGCGCCGGCAGGCGGTCGGACTGGAGCAGCTGCGCGCGACGCGCGAGCAGGTCCTCGAGACCCTCATCGACGGCGAGCTCCTTTACCAGAAGGCGCTCAAGAGCCACGTCGAGGTGAGCGACGCCGACCTGCAGGCCGAGATCCAAAGATTGAAGAAGAGCTTCGCCAGCCCCGCGGATTTCTCGCGGCTCCTCAAGGAATCGGGGGTCAGCGAGGCCGAGTTCCGCGAGCAGGCGCGGCGGTCGCTCGTGGTTTCGCGCTTCCTCGAGAGCGACGTGGTGGGCGGCCTGAAGCTCGGTGAGGAGGACCTGAAGCGTTACTACGACCAGAATCCCGCGGAGATGCGCCGCCCCGAGGCGGTCCACGTGCACCAGATCCTGGTCCGCGTCAAGCCCGACGCCCCGCTCCAGGCGCGCGCCGAGGCGCGCACGCGCATCGAGGCGATCCTGAAGGAGCTGAGGGGGGGCGGTGACTTCGCCTCGCTGGCGCGCAAGTTCTCCGAGGGCCCCGAGGCCTCCCGGGGAGGCGACAGCGGCTGGATGGCCCGGGGAGCGGGCGCCCCGCCCGTCCTCGAGCGCGCCGCCTTCGCGCTCGAGCCGGGACAGTCGAGCGACATCCTGGAATCGCGCCTCGGGTTCCACATTCTCAAGGTCAGCGAGCGCCGCCCCGAGGGTCCGATCCCCTTCGAGGAGGCGAAGGCCCGGATCCGCGCCAGGCTCACCGCGCGCGAACGCCAGGACCGGATGAAGGCGTACATGACGGATCTGCGCGAGGGCGCCAAGGTGGAGCGCAGCCTGCCGGCCCCGCCGAAGGCCCGGACCGGAGCCTAGGAGCCTGCCCGGGAGGAGAGGCGTGGTCCAGCAAGTCGCGTCGTTGCTCGGGGCCGCCCTGATCCTGGGTGCCTACGCCGCGCACCAGGCCGGCCGCATGGGGCGCGAGTCGGTCCCCTATCACCTGCTCAACGCCCTGGGCGCGGTGGTCCTGTGCGCCGTGGCGATCGACGCCTCCCAGATCGGCTTCGTCCTCCTCGAGGCGGTCTGGGCCTTGATCAGTCTCGCCGCCCTGGTGAGGCTCCTGCGCCGCGGGCCCTCCGGGGCCTGACCCTCGCTCGCCGGCCGCCGGCCGCCGCCACGCCGGGCCGCGTCAGGCGCGCGGGGTCGAACAGGGCGCGGGCCTCGGCCGGCGGCAGGATGCCCTTCTCCCGCACCAGCTCCACGATCGTCCGGCCGTGGCGCGCGGCCTCCTTGGCCAGCTCGGCCGCGGCCGCGTAACCGATCAGCGGGTTCATGGCCGTCGCCAGCGCCGGGCTCCTCTCGAAATAGAAGCGGCAGCGGACCGCGTCCGCCCGGAGGTCCGCCAGGCAGCGGGAGGCGAAGAGACCGGACGCCGCCGTCAGGATCGCCATGGCCTCGAGGATGTCGTCGATCATCACCGGCATCATGACATTGAGCTCGAGCTGCCCGGCCCCCGAAGCGGCGGCGACCGCGGCGTCGCGGCCGATGACCTCGAAGCAGACCATGTTCAGCATCTCGCAGATCGAGGGATTGACCTTGCCGGGCATGATCGACGATCCGGGCTGGACCGCGGGCAGCACGATCTCGCGCAGGCCCGTGGCGGGCCCCGAGGCCAGAAGGCGCAGGTCGTTGGCGACCTTCCCGAGGTCGAGCGCCAGGAGCCGCAGGGCCGAGGAGAAGGCCGCGAAGTCGGCGGTGCTCATCGCCGCCTCGACCAGGTCCGCGGCCGGCGCCAGCCGCAGCCCCGTGTCGCGCGACAGCAGCCGCGCCACGCGCGCGGCGTACAGAGGATGCGCGTTGAGCCCGGTGCCGGCCGCGGTCGCCCCCAGGTTGAGGCGGCGCAATGGGCCGGCCGCCTGCCCGAGGCGGGCGGCGGCGCGGCGCACCATCGCGGCGTAGGCGCCGAACTCCTGCCCCAGCATGATCGGCACCGCGTCCTGCAGATGGGTACGGGCCGCCTTCACCGTGCGGCGGAAGCGGCGCGCCAGCCTGCCCAGGGCGCCCTCGCAGGTGCGCAGCGACGCCAGCAGCCCGGGAAGCGCCATCAGAATGGCGATGCGCATGGCCGCGGGGAACGTGTCGTTGGTGGACTGGGACATGTTGACATGGTCGTTCGGATGCACCCGGGCGTAGTCACCGCGACGGCCGCCGAGGAGTTCGATCGCCCGGTTGGCGATCACCTCGTTCAGGTTCATGTTCTGCGAGGTGCCGGCGCCCGCCTGGAAGACGTCGACGACGAACTGGTCGATGTGGCGGCCCGCGACGATCTCGGCGGCGGCGCGGCGGATGGCGCGGGCGCGGCGCGCGTCGAGCAACCCCAGCGAGGCGTTGGTCTCCGCCGCGGCGCCCTTGATGCGCGCGTAGGCGCGCACGAACAGGGGCGGCAGGGTGCGGCCGCTCACCGGGAAGTTGCGCACGGCGCGCAGCGTCTGGATGCCGTAGTAAGCCCGGGCGGGCACGCGCAGGGCGCCGAGCGCGTCCCGTTCGATCCGCTCGCGCGCCTGTCGCCGCGCCCTTCGGGCCATGCTCGACTCTCCGCAGGATCGTGGTGCGTGCATCCTAGCAGAGCGTGAACGCACCGACAACGGAGCAGCGGCGGGATGCCGCGCCCCCTGTGATAAAATGCCGCCACACGTTCAGAGCAGCGTCAGGCCGCGGCGCGCACCGCGCGCCGGGCCAGGCGCGCGATCACAAGGGGGGGTGGATGGGGAAGGAGGGCAGGAACGGCAAGGACGCGGCGCTCGCGATCGGATCGAAGGCCCCGGCGTTCACACTGGACGGGACCGGAGGGAAGGCGCTATCCCTGAAAGACTTCCTGGGCAGGAAGAACCTCGTGCTGTACTTCTATCCGAAGGACGACACCCCCGGCTGCGCCCTGGAGGCCTGCGGCTTCCGGGACGCCGCGCGACGCTTCGAGGAGAACGATACGGTCGTCCTCGGCGTCAGCCGGGACAGCCTGGAGTCCCACCAGAAGTTCTCCTCCAAGCACCGGCTGCCCTTCCCGCTCCTCAGCGATACCGGGGCGGCGGTCTGCAAGGCCTACGGCGTGTTCGGCACCAAGAACTTCATGGGCCGGGAGTTCGAAGGGATCCATCGGACGACCTTCGTGATTGACAAAAAGGGGACCATCCGCCAGATTTACCCTCGGGTCAAGGTCAGGGAGCACGCCGACGAGGTGCTCGGCTTCATCCTGGACGAGCTGGCCTGATCCCCGGGAGCGCCCGTTGCCGCACGTCGTCCTCGAAGGGCGGGTCAGCATCGACGACTGCCAGCGACACTTCGAGCCCTTCGTCGTGCGCGAGGGCGATCGGGTCGTCAAGGTCGAGCGCTTCTTCCGCGAGCGGGAGTCTCGCGCGGCCCTGATCGAGACCCTGGTCGTCGATCGCGGGCACACCCAGAAATTCTTCATCCAGCTCTCGCCCAAGGGGGAGGGGATCACCGTGCGCCTCGAGCCGCTCACCGACCCCGAGAAGACCGCCGGCGTGCGGCGCGCCCTGGCGCTGGTGGCCCACCGGATCCGCGAGGCGACCGGCTGCTCGTACGGACCCACCAACATCGAGGACCACCTGATCCGCTGAGAGGACGAGGATGCCGATCAAGGCACGCTGCGGCCGCGCCGACGAGGTCCCGCCGGGCAGCAGCAAGGTGGTGCAGATCAACGAGCGCGTGGTGGCGATCTTCAACGTGGACGGGACGCTCCATGCCCTCGACAACACCTGCCCCCACCAGGGCGGGCCGCTGGGCGAGGGGTACCTCGAAGACAACGGCGTGGTCTCCTGTCCCTGGCACGGCTGGACCTTCGACGTCTGCACCGGGGTCTCGCCCATCGACGCCGAGCTGAAGGTGCGCACCTACCCGGTGCGCGTCGAGGACGGGCAGATCATCGTCGAAGTGGACGGATGAGCCGCAGCACCACGTCCGTCGCGGCCCTGCTCTGCCTGTCGTTGCCGGCGCTCGCCGGGTGCGCGACGCTGCGCGAGCGCCAGCAGGCCGGCGGCACCCGCTACTGGCCGACGGCGGCGCGCTGGAAGTCGGCCGCGACAGGCGCGCTCAAGGACCCGCACACCTGGGCGCCCGCCGCCGGGGCCGCGCTCTTCGCAGCCACCGGCTGGGACGACAACTTGTCCTCCTGGGCGACCCGCAAGACCCCGATCTTCTCGTCGCCCCGTGGAGCGCAGGACGTCAGCGACACGCTCAGGGACTGGTCGGAGTACGCCATGTACGCTACGGGCGTGGCCGCTCCGGGGAGGAAGGCGGCCTGGGGGTCGCGCGCGGAGCGGCTGCTCCTTGAGTACCTGGGGGACGAGGCGACCTCCCGCGCCACGACCACCCTGAAGAAGGCGACCGATCGCGAGCGTCCGGACCATTCCGACCGCCTGAGCTTCCCTTCGGGCCACAGCTCGGAAGCCTTCTACCGCGTCGGCATGGCCCGGCGCAACGTGGATGCCACCGGACTGCCCGAGGGGGCGAAGCTCGGGATCAAGATCGGCCTGGACGCGCTGGCCGTGGGCACGGCCTGGGCGCGTGTCGAAGGGGGCGTTCATTACCCCGCGGATGTCATGGCGGGCGCCGCCCTGGGAAACTTCGTGGCTTTGTTCCTGAACGACGCCTTCCTGGCCCCGGGCGCTCCCGTGGCGATCCGCGCCCGGGTCGGCCCCGATGATTTTTTCCTCGGGATGGCGCTGAGCTACTAGACCTACCGGGCCCCGCCCGCCTCAGGAGGGAAGGCCGCCGACGTGCCGCGCCGCGCCGGCCGGGCGCTGGTACGAGGCGCGGTGGATCGCGCGTCCCTCCTCGCGGTACTTCTCCTCGTAGTGCGTGCCCGAGCGCGCCGCCTCGTCCGTGAAGAGCGGGTCGGCGGCGGCGAGCAGTCCCGTGCGGGACGCCAGCACCTCGAGGATCTCCTCGAAGTACTCCCGCACGTCCGTCGAGACGTGGAGGTAACCGCCCGGGGCCAGGGCGCGCTCGAGGTGGGGCACCGTCTCGGGGACGAAGAAACGGCGCTTGCGGTGCCGTTTCTTCGGCCAGGGATCGGGGCAGTAGACGTGCAGCCGGGCGATCGAGGCGTCGGGCACCAGGTCGGCGATCACGTGGCGGGCGTCGGCGCGGTACAGCCTGAGGTTCCGCAGCCCGCGCCGCTCGGCCCTCTCCTTGGCCACCCGCAGGTGCTTGAGCGACCATTCGAGCCCCAGGAAATCGACGTCCCGCCGCGTCTCGGCTTGCTGCAGCAGGAAGCGCCCCTTGCCGATGCCGACCTCGATCTCCACCGGTGCCGCCCGGCCGAACAGGTCCGGGAAGGAGAGACGGCCGCAGAGCTGGCCCGGGAGGATCTCCAGCGGCGGGCCGGGCGCGGTCTCGTCCAGGGAGGGCGGCATGGTCACCGGGGTGCCTCAGATGACGCGGCGGTAGTCCTCGAGCCGGTAGGTCCAGACCCGCTCGCCGCAGTAACGCCGCCCCTCGGGGCAGATCGGGGAGCGGCCGGCCAGCTGCCGCAGGCCGCATGGGGGCAGGAGGTAGCGCCCGATGCGCGGGTTGACCTCGCGGATCTGCAGCGCCTCGTCGAGGGAGGCCTTCCAGATCTCCTCCTGGGCGTTGTAGCACAGCCGCATGGCGTGCTTGTGGTGCAGGTCCAGCAGGTTGGCCGACTCGGTGAAGCGGATCGACACCGCGTTGGGGAGGAGGTAGAGCGCGAACTCGTCCCGCACCCCGAGGCGCCGCAGGCGCCCGATGCCGTCCCAGGCAGTCTCCATCGCCTCGCGGTAGCGCCGGCCCGCCGGCTCGTCCTCGAGGAGCAGGATGGGCGTCACGTAGTCGGGCTCGCCGGTCAGGTGCGCCTCCAGGACGGGCCGAGAGGCCGGCGTCATGCGGTGCCTCTGGTTCTGCGAGTCGCCGGCGTGGCTCATGCGCTTGCGGAAGGTGTAGTGGCAGTGGACCATGGCGCGCGACAGCTTGCTGAGGGTCGTGAGGTTGAGGGCCTCCCCCAGGTAGCGGTTGCGCGCCGGGTCCAGGGCGAGCGCGATGGCGTCGTCGTCCGAGAGGCGTTCGCGGCCCAGGCCGAGCACCTCGCGCACCGAGGCGGCCAGGGTCTGCTCGTTGCGGGCCGGATGGTCCACCAGGCGCGAGACGCGGCCCTGAAGGTCCGCGTCGAACTCCGACAGGAAGGCGCGCCGCGCGGCGTCGTCCGCCGGGGCCGACTCGCGCAGCGCCCGGTACTCGACCATCTCCTCCGCCGGGATCGGCTCCTCGAGAATGGCGGCGTAGGCCGGCTCGAGCGCCAGGAGCTCCTGCACCATCCGGCCGACGACGATCCGCTGCTCGAGCGGCGCGTCGAACTCCCGGCAGATGCGCTGGTAGCGCAGCAGCGTCAGGCCGCTCACCGTGTGGTAGAGGTAGGCGAAGGTGGCCACCGGCAGGACGTAGCGCGCGACCTCCTGCGCCTTCTTGCGGACTTCCTTGTCGTACTTCGCGGCGTAGTGCCGGCGCGCCGGGAAGCGGGCGTAATACGCCGCGGCGGCGGGCGGGACGAGCAGGCGGCAGAGGTCCTCGTACGCCGTCTGCAGCCGCTCGATCGTCTCGCGGTACACCGACAGGGCCGGGCCCTCGAGCGGCGGCACGGCGCAGTTGCCCGGACGCACGGTCACGTAGCGCTGGCTGACCTGCTCCGAGTTGTAGAACGGATGGCTGTGCAGGAACGACCAGAGGAACTGGCGGCTGACGTTGCTCAGGGCGAACTGGAAGTGCGCGTGCTGCAGCGTCGTGTGGTGTCCCGCCTGGTAGAGGTCGCGCGCCAGGGCGTCGCGCCGCCGCCGCCGCTCCTCGCGCGTCGCGGCGGGCGCCTCGGGATCGCCGAGGATCTGCGCGTCGCGCACGATGCCGCTGCCGGAATAGCAGGTGCGCGCCGTCGCCACCACGTTGTCGAACGGGCGCGCGAAGGCGTTGGTGATCGCCACCTCGGGCGCGGGCGACAGGAAGCGCTCCTCGCGGCGGGAAGAGAGAACCGTGCTCATCGGATCATCCTCGGGGCGGGTCATCGTGTCACGGTGCGATTATACCGGATGCGCCGCGGTGTATCATGACGGGCCCGGTCGATAGGGGACCGGGCGTGCCGGGGGGACCGCGGTCCGCCCCGGGATCGGGAGGGGAGGTGGCGGACGAGGCGACGCGCTGGCGGGCGCAGTTCTCGGATTTCGGGGGCCGGAGCTATCTCGATTGCGCCGCCCAGGGCCCGTTCCCGCAGGAGACGGCCGAGGAGGTCCGCCGCGCCCTGCGGCTGAAGGAGCACCCCGAGGAGATCCCCGACACCCTGTTCGAGGAGCTGCCGGCCCGGGCGCGCGCCGCCGTGGCGCGCCTGATCGGCTGCAATCCGGCCAGCATCGCCCTCGGTCCCGGAGCCTCGCACGGACTGAACCTCGCGGCCCGCGGCCTGCCGCTGCGGCGGGGCGACGAGGCGCTGGTCTCCCAGGGCGAGTTCCCGGCGGTCCTCTACCCGTGGCTGAACCTCGAGGCCGACGGCGTCGCCACCCGCCTGGTGGCGCCCGCCTCGGGGCGGATCGTGGACGCCGCCACCCTGGTCGGCGCCATCGGTCCGCGCACGCGCGTCATCGCGGTGAGCCTGGTGGCCTTCAGCACCGGCTACCGGGTCGATCTGCAGGCGATCGCCGCCGCCTGCCGGGAGAGGGAGATCTTCCTGGTGGTGGACGGCGCCCAGGGCATCGGGGCGCTCGACTTCCGGGTGGCGGACGACCCGATCGACGTCCTGGCGGTGAGCGGCTACAAGTGGCTGCTCGGTCCGTACGGCAGCGGCTTCACGTACGTCAGCCCGCGGGTGCTCGAGCGGCTGCGGGTGCCGGACGCCAACTGGCTGGTGATCGAGTCGGCGCGGCACCTCAACCGCCGCAGCGATCCCGCCCTGAAGTTCAGCGAAGGGGCCCGGCGGTTCGACGCGCCGGAGACGGCCTCCTTCCTCAACCTGAGCGCCCTCATCGCCTCCGTCGAGTTCGTCAACCGCGTGCGCCCGCCGACCATCGAGTCGCACGCGCGGCGGCTGCTCGATCGGCTGCTGCAGGGAATCGAGACCACCCGGCTGCGGGCGGCCTCCGACCTGGAGCCGGCGCGGCGTTCGACGATCCTCTCCTTCGAAGGGCCGACGCTCGACGACACGCGCACCATCTTCCGCCGCTTGCGGGAGAAGGGGGTCGTGGTCGCCCTGCGCGACAACCTGATTCGCGTGTCGCCCAACATCTACAACACGCCGGACGACGTGGCGCGCTTCCTGGCGGCGGCGGCCGGCTAAATTGACCCCTCGGAAAGGGGATTGCTATAATCCGCTCCACTTCCCGGAAGCCCGCCGGCAGTCGGCTCACAGGGCGCCCTCGTCGATCCGGGCCGAGGGCCGGATCAGCAGCGCGGAAGCGAGCGCGCAAGGGGAGGATCCAGGTGGCCGAAACCCAGCAGACCTTCGACCTCATCATCATCGGCAGCGGTCCCGGCGGTTACGTGGCGGCGATACGCGCGGCGCAGCTCGGCCTCAAGACGGCGCTGGTCGAGAAATCGCCGGCCCTCGGCGGCACCTGCCTGCACATCGGCTGCATCCCCACCAAGGCGCTTCTGCACACGGCCGACGTCCTGGAGACGGTGCGCGACGCGAAGAAGTTCGGCGTCGTGGCCGGGGAGGCCAGGCTCGATCTGGCCGGCGCCCACAAGCACAAGAGCGACGTGGTCCGCCGCCTGGCGCGCGGCATCGAGTACCTCATGAAGAAGAACGGCGTGACCGTCGTGCAGGGCCACGGCCGCCTGAAGGGCCCCGGCAAGGTCGAGGTCTCCGGCGGATCGGGCGGAACCCGTTTGCTGGCCACGCGCCACGTCCTCCTGGCCACAGGCTCTGTGCCCAAGATGCTGCCGGGCTTGAAGGTGGACGGCGCGCGCGTCATCACCAGCACCGAGGCCCTGGCGCTCGAGTTCGTGCCGAAATCGCTCCTGATCCTGGGGGCGGGGGCCGTGGGCGTGGAGTTCGCCTCGATCTATTCGCGCTTCGGCAGCGCCGTGACCGTGGTCGAGATGCTGCCCCGCGTGCTGCCGCTCGAGGACGAGGAAGTCTCGGCCGAAATGCAGAAGGCCCTCAAGAAGCGCGGCATCGAGGTGCGGGTGGCGACGAGGGTCGAGGCGGTCAAGGTGGGCGAAAAAGGGGTCGAGGCCCAGGTGCAGTCCGAGAAGGGGGGCAAGGAGACGCTGAAGGCCGAGGTGGTCCTGGTCGCCGTCGGGCGCCGCCCCCTGACCGAGGAGCTGGGCCTCGAGGGGACGCGGGTCGAGCTGGAGCGGGGATTCGTCAAGGTGGACTCCCGCCTGCGCACCGGCGACCCCTCGATCTACGCCATCGGCGACCTTGTGCCGACGCCGATGCTGGCGCACCTGGCGTCGCACGAGGGGATCGTGGCGGTGGAGGCGATCGCCGGGCGCAACCCCGCGCCGATCGACTACGACCAGGTGCCGAACGCCACGTACAGCGAGCCGGAAGTGGCCAGCATCGGGCTCACGGAGCAGGCGGCGCGCGCGCGCGGCCACAAGGTCCGCGTCGGCCGGTTTCCTTTTCCGGTGCTGGGCAAGGCGGCCATCCTCGGAGCGCAGGAGGGGTTCGTCAAGCTGGTGGGGGATGAGCGCTACGATGCGCTCCTCGGCATCCACATCATCGGGCCGAGGGCGACCGAGCTCATCGCCGAGGGCGGGATAGCCCTGCGTCTCGAGGCGACCGTGGAGGAGCTGTTCCACGTCATCCACGCCCATCCCACCCTGTCCGAGGCGATGGGGGAGGCGGCGCTCAACCTGCACGCGCGCGGGATCCACCTCTGATCCCGCAGGGGAGCGCCGCACAAATGAAGAACGCCCCCGCGTCGAGGAACCGCAGGGGTGGCCCCGGACGGTCGCCGGCCGCCGCGCTCCCGGCCGCCCTCCTGCCCGGTCCGCTCCGGCCGATGCAGAACCCGGGGCTGCCGCGCGAGCGCCTGCTCGCCATGCACCGCTTCCTGCGGCTGAACCGCATGGTGGAGGAGAAGCTTTCGGCCCTCTACCGCCAGGGACAGATCCTTGGAGGCCTCTACAGCAGCCTGGGGCAGGAGGCGATCTCGGTCGGCACGGCCTGCGCCCTCGAGCCGGACGACCTCCTGGCGCCGATGATCCGCAACATCGGGTCGCTTCTGGTCCGCGGGGTGACCCCACGGGACCTCTTCCTGCAGTTCCTGGCGCGCCACGACGCGCCGACGCACGGCAAGGACGGCACCCTGCACTTCGGCAACGTGCCCCGTCGGGCGCTGATCGGCCCGATCAGTCACCTCGGCACGCTGATCCCGGTCATGGCGGGGGCGGCCCTGGCGGCCCGCATGCGCGGCCAGGACCGGGTGGCGCTGACCTACATCGGCGACGGCGGCACCTCGACGGGGGACTTCCACGAGGGGCTGAACCTGGCGGCCGTCCTCAAGATCCCGCTCGTCCTGGTGGTGGAGAACAACGGCTACGCCTACTCCACGCCGACCGAGCGCCAGTTCCGCGTCCTGAGCCTGGCCGAGCGCGGCCCCGCCTATGGCTGCGCCTCCGAGTCGGTGGACGGCACGGACGTCCTGGCGGTCCACGCGGCGACGAGGCGCGCGGTTGCGCGCGGCCGCCGGGGGGAGGGCCCCACGCTCCTCGAGTGCCGCGCCTTCCGCATGCGGGGCCACGCCGAGCACGACGACATGCGCTACGTACCGGCCGGTCTGCTGGAGGCCTGGAAGGATCGCGATCCGATCGGGCGGTTCGAGGCCTTCCTGGCGGAGGAAGGACACGCCACCCGCGCGGCGCTGGCGGCCGTCGCGGACGAGTTGGCGGCGCCGCTCGAGGAGGCGGCGCGCGAGGCCCAGGACAGCCCGCCCCCGCCCCCGGAGGAGACCCTCAGGGGGGTGTACCGCGAGGCGGGGTACGAGGAGCCGTGGTGGCCCGCCCGGTGAGCGCCGTCCCGAAGCCGGCGGCAGCGAAGCGCGCCGAGACCGGCGCCGCGACGGAGGGCCGTCTCGTGCCCGGCGACGCCGCCCTCCTGACGATGCTCCATTACATGAAGCTGACCAGGGCCCTCGAGTACCGCATCGAACGGAACCTCTACCGCCAGGGCAAGATCGTGGGCGGCGTCTACGTCGGCCGCGGCCAGGAGGCGATCTCGGTCGGCGCCGCGATGCACATCCGCCGCGGCGGCGACGAGAGCCACGACGACATCGTCTCGCCGTCGCACCGCGACATGGCGGTCTTCCTGATGCAGGGGTTCACGCCGGCCCTCGTGCTGGCGCAGTACATGGGGCGGCGCACCGGCCCGACCCGGGGGCGTGACGGCAACATGCACATGGGCGATCTGCGGCACCGCCTGGTCGCGTTCATCTCCCACCTGGGCGACAGCATCCCGGTGGCCGCCGGAACGGCGCTCACCTTCCGCATGCGCGGCACCGACCAGGCCTCGTTCTGCTTCTTCGGCGAGGGAGCGGCGAGCCGCGGCGACTGGCACGAAGGTGTCAATTTCGCCGCGGTGATGAGACTGCCGGTGGTCTTCATCTGCAACAACAACCAGTACGCCTACTCCACGCCGGTCTCCCGGCAGATGGCGGTCCGGCGCCTCTCCGAGCGCGGCCCGGGCTACGGCATCCCCGGCGAGACCGCCGACGGCAACGACGTGCTGGAGGTGTACGATGCGGTCGGCCGGGCGGTGGCGCGCGCCCGCCGCGGAGAGGGCCCGACGCTGCTGGAGTTCGAGACCTTCCGCATGACCGGGCACTCGGCCCATGACGATGCCGGCTACGTGCCCAAGGCCTTGTTCGCGGAGTGGGAGCGCAAGGATCCGATCCGGCGTTTCGAGAAAGACCTCGTGGGACGGCGCCTGGTGGACGCGGCGGCGCTGCGGGAGATGGAGGCGCGCATCGAAGCCGAGCTCGACGAGGCCGTCGCCTGGGCCGAGGCCCAGCCGTACCCGGAGCCCCGGGAGTGCCTGGTCGGGGTCTATCACGAGTGAGGAGAAGCGGACGTGGCGTTGACCACCTACGTTGAGGCGATAAGGCAGGGGATCTGGGAAGAGATGGAGGCCGACCAGAGGGTCTTCATCCTGGGGGAGGACGTCGGCATCTACGGCGGCGCCTTCAAGGTGACCGAGGGGATGCTGGAAAAGTTCGGAGAGCTGCGGGTGATCGACACGCCGATCTCCGAGTCGGCCATCGTCGGCGCCGCCATCGGCGCCGCCCTGATGGGGATGCGGCCGATCGCCGAGATGCAGTTCATCGACTTCATCTCCTGCGCCTTCGACCAGATCACCAACTTCGCCGCCAAGAACCGCTATCGCTGGGGCGCCGGCGTGCCGATCGTCATCCGGGGCCCGAGCGGCGGCGGGGTGCACGGCGGCCCCTTCCACTCGCAGAACCCGGAGATGTACTTCGTGCACACCCCCGGGCTGAAGGTGGTGGCGCCGGCCACGGCCCACGACGCGAAGGGGCTGATCAAGGCGGCGATCCGCGACGAGGATCCGGTCATCTACCTGGAGCACAAGTACCTCTACCGGCGCATCAAGGAGGAGCTGCCGAAGGAGGACTACGTGGTGCCGATCGGCCAGGCCGCCACGCGGCGCGAGGGGCGGGACCTGAGCCTGCTGACCTACGGGGCGATGCTCTACCCGTCCCTCGAGGCGGCCGGGACGCTGTCGCGCGAGCAGGGGATCGAGACCGAGGTGATCGACCTGCGCTCGCTCCTGCCCCTCGACAAGGACGCGATCCTGGCCTCGGCCAGGAAGACGGGAAAGGTCCTGGTGGTGCACGAGGACACGCGCACCGGGGGGATCGCGGGGGAGATCGCCGCCATCGTGAACGAGGAGGTGTTCGACTACCTGGACGGGCCGGTCCTGCGCGTGACGGCGCCCGACACGCCCGTCCCCTACAGCCCGCCGCTGGAGGAGTTCTTCCTTCCCAACAAGGATAAGATCCTGGCTGCGGCCCGAAGACTCGCGGCGTACTAAAGGAGCGCACCATGCGTGTCGACGTGATCATGCCCCAGATGGGGGAGAGCATCGCCGAGGGGACGCTCACCAAGTGGCTCAAGAAGGCCGGCGACAAGGTGGCGCGGGACGAGCCGATCTTCGAAATCTCCACCGACAAGGTGGACGCCGAGATCCCGGCGCCGGCGGCCGGCACGCTGGTCGAAGTGAAGGTCAAGGAAGGGGAGACCGTGCCGGTCAACACGGTGGTGGCGCTCATCGAGACCGAGGCGGGCGCCGCCGCCGGCGCCGGGACCGCCCGGCCCGCGGCCGCGCCGGCGGCCCCGCCGCCCGCGGCGCCGGCGAAGCCGGCCCCCGCCGCCGCGGCGCAGCCGTCCCAGGCCGCCGCGCCCCGGTCCGCTCCCTCCCCGGCGGCCCCGCGCGCAGCCGCCCCGGCCTCTTCGGAGGGGCCGGCGGCGATCCCGCGGGCGTCGGAGCTGGCGGCGTCCGGGGCGTCGGTCGACGAGATGCGCCTGGTGCGCTCCTCCCCCGTGGTACGCAAGATGGCGCGCGAGCACGACCTCGACATCAGCCGCATCCCGGGGACGGGCGTCGGCGGCCGGGTCACGCGCCGGGACGTCGAGGCGGCCTTGCAGTCGGGCGGGGCAGCGGCCGCGCCCGGACCGTCCCTGGCGACGGCCCGGCCCGGCGCCGCCGCTCCGGGCGGCCCCGCGCCCTTCCCGTCCGCGACGGCCCGCCCGGCGTTCGCGCCCGGCGAGCGCGTCTCCACCGTGCCGATGTCGGCGATGCGCAAGAAGATCGCCGAGCACATGGTCCTGAGCCGGCGCACCTCGGCGCACGTGACGACGGTCTTCCGGGTCGACATGCACAAGGTGCAGCGGATGCGCGAGGAGAACCGGCAGGCGTTCCAGGAGCGCCATGGCGTCAAGCTGACCGTGACCCCGTTCCTGGTGCGCGCCGCGGTCGAGGCGCTCAAGGCGTTCCCGGTGGTCAACGCCTCGCTCGACGGCGACAGCATCGTCTACAAGAAGGACATCAACATCGGCGTGGCGGTGGCGCTCGACTGGGGCCTGATCGTCCCGGTGATCAAGAACGCCGAGGATCGCAGCCTGTCGGGCATCGCCAAGGCCGTCTCCGACCTGGCGGAGCGGGCCCGCACCAAGAAGCTGGCCCCCGACGAGGTGCAGGGCGGCACTTTCACCATCACCAACCCCGGGATCTACGGCGCCTTGTTCGGCACCCCGATCATCAACCAGCCCCAGGTCGCCATCATGGGGGTGGGCGCCATCAATAAAGAGGTCGTGGTCCAGGACGACGCCATCGCCATCCGCCCCATCGTCCACCTGTCGCTGTCGTTCGATCACCGGTTGATCGACGGCGCGGTCGCCGATCAGTTCATGGCACACGTCAAGGAGACGCTGCAGGAGGGTCGCTTCCCCGACCTGTCATGAGACGCTGCGCACCCCTCTACCTCGGACGCCTCGGCTATGCCGAGGCCACCGCCTTCCAGGACAGGCTCGCGCGGCGGCTGAAAGACGGGGATGGCGAGGACGGGGAGCACCTGCTGCTGCTGGAGCACCCTCCGGTCATCACGCTTGGCCGCAACGCCCGCCCCGCCGATGTGCTGCTCGACCCCGCGGCGCTCGAGACCCGCGGCGTGCGGGTCGAGCGCACCAACCGCGGCGGGCAGGTGACCTACCACGGTCCCGGCCAGCTCGTCGGCTACCCGATCCTGAACCTCGGGCCGGACCGGCGCGACGTCGGCCGCTACCTCCGCGATCTCGAGGAGGTCCTGATCCGCACCCTCGGCCGCTTCGGGATCGCCGCCGCGCGCCAGCCGGGCCTGACGGGCGTCTGGGCCGGCGGGGAGAAGATCGCCGCCCTCGGCGTGCACCTGTCCCGGTGGGTGACGACGCACGGGTTCGCCCTCAACGTCAGCACCGACCTGTCCCGCTTCGGCCTGATCGTCCCGTGCGGCCTCCGCGACCGGGGAGTCACGTCCATGGGCCGGATCCTGGGGAGCGCGCCGGGACTCGAGGAGGTGGCGCGAGCGCTGGTGCCGGAGTTCGGAGCGGTCTTCGGCCGCAGCATGGCCGCTCCCGCCGCCGCGCCGGCCGACGCTCCCATCGCGGCGCCGCCCTGGACGGCGGCGGTGGCATCCTGATGCCCGGCGATCCCTCCGTGGCGGCCGGCCCGAAGCCTCCCTGGCTGCGCATCCGCCTGCAGACGGGGCCGAACTACCAGGCGGTCCGCGGCCTGATGCGCGGCCTCGACCTGCATACCGTCTGCGAGGAGGCGCGCTGCCCGAACATCTACGAGTGCTGGGGCGACCGTACCGCCACCTTCATGATCCTGGGGGACGTGTGCACGCGACGCTGCGGCTTCTGCGCCGTCGCGACGGGGCGGCCGCGCGCCGTCGATGCCGACGAGCCCCTGCGCCTGGCCGAGGCGGTGGCCCGCCTCGGGATCGAGCACGCCGTCGTCACCTCCGTCGACCGGGACGACCTCCCGGACGGCGGCGCGGCCCACTTCGCCGCGGTCATCGACGCCGTGCGCCGGCGCAACCCGGCCTGCGATGTCGAGGTGCTCACGCCCGACTTCCGTGGCGTGGCGCGGCCGCTCGACATTATCCTGCCGGCGGGCCCGGTCGTCTTCAGCCACAACGTCGAGACGGTGCCCCGGCTCTACCCCCTGGCCCGCGTCGGATCGACGTTCGAGCGCTCGGTCGCCCTGCTGCGCGAGGCGGTGCGCTGGCGCGGGGGGGCGGCGCGCCCCCTCGTGAAGACGGGGCTGATGCTCGGCCTGGGGGAGACGCGCGACGAGCTGCTCGCCACCTTCACCGTCCTGGCGCAGGCGGGGGTCGAGATCCTCACCCTGGGGCAGTACCTCCGGCCCACCCTCGATCACCTTCCGGTGCTGCGCTACTGCCCCCCGGAGGAGTTCGCCGACCTGAGACAGGCGGCCCTGGCCCTGGGGTTCCGGCACGTCGAGGCGGGCCCCCTGGTGCGGAGCTCCTATCACGCCCGCCGCCACACGCGCGAGGCGATCGGCTCGTCCGTTCACGGGGACCCCGCAGCGCCCGCCCTTGACAGCCCTTCCGGCGCCCCTTAATATACGACTTCGCGAGTCTGATATCCCCGAAGGGGGAGAAAGGAGAGGCGCAGGAACGTGATCCGGCTGTCCAAGAGGACCGATTACGGCCTGATGGCGATGAGGCACCTCGCCTTCCTGCCCCGCGGGGACTACCGGAGCGCACGGGAGATCGCGGCGGAGTACCGCATCCCGCCGGCCCTGACCGCCAAGCTGCTGCAGCGCCTGGCGCGGCGCGGGCTGGTCGCGTCCCACCACGGCACCAAGGGCGGGTACCAGATCGCCCGGCCGCCCTCGCAGATCACCCTGTGGGACGTCATCGAGGCGATCGAAGGGCCGGTGGGCCTGACCGAGTGCCTGCACGCCTCGCGCGGGGAGTGCCCGCAAACGGAGACCTGCACGGTGAAGCGTCCGCTGCTCACGGTGCATCGAAAGATCGCCGAGGTGCTGGAGCGCACCACGATCGGAGACCTGTGATGGCGTCGATCTACATGGACAACCACGCCACGACCCGCGTCGATCCGCGGGTCCTCGAGGCGATGCTGCCGTTCTTCACCACCGAGTTCGGCAACGCCGCCTCGAAGAGCCACGCCTTCGGCTGGCGCGCCGAGGAGGCGGTCACCCGGGCGAGGACGCAGATCGCGCGCCTGCTCAACGCCGACCCGAAGGAGGTCGTCTTCACCTCCGGCGCCACCGAGTCGAACAACCTGGCCCTGGTCGGCGCCTTCGAGGCGGCCGCCGGGCGCGGCGAGCACGTGATCACCGGGGCGACCGAGCATCCCGCCGTCCTGGACGTCGTGGCCCGGCTGGAGGCCCGCGGGGCGCGGGTCACGATCCTGCCGGTCGATCGCACGGGCCTCATCGACCCGGACGCCCTGCGGCGCGCCATCACCGACCGCACGGTCCTGGTCTCCCTGATGTTCGCCAACAACGAGGTCGGCACGATCCACCCGGTGGCCGCCATCGGGGCCCTGTGCAAGGAGAGGGGGGTCCTGTTCCACACGGACGCGGCGCAGGCCGCCGGCAAGGTCCCGGTCGACGTGCAGGCGATGGGCATCGACCTCCTGTCGCTCTCGGCCCACAAGGTCTACGGGCCCAAGGGGGCCGGCGCCCTGTACGTGCGGCGCAAGAACCCGCGCGTCATCCTGGAGCCGATGCTGCACGGCGGCGGGCACGAGCGGGGGCTGCGGCCCGGGACGCTCAACGTCCCCGGCATCGTCGGCCTGGCGGCCGCCCTCGAGATCGCGCGGGCGGAGATGCCCCTGGAGGCGCGGCGGCTGGGGGCGCTGCGCGACCGGCTGCAGGAGGGGATCCTGGCGCGCGTCGAGGATGTGCAGGTCAACGGCCATCCAACCGCGCGCCTGCCGCACAACCTGAGCCTCAGCTTCGCCTACGTGGAAGGCGAGGCGCTGCTCATGGCGCTCGACGACGTGGCGGTCTCGTCGGGCTCCGCCTGCAGCTCCGAGAAGAAGGAGCCGTCGCACGTGCTGCGCGCCATGGGGCTGAGCGACACGCAGGCGCAGACCTCGCTGCGCTTCGGCCTCGGGCGCTTCAACACGGAGCAGGAGGTGGAGCACGTGATCGGCCGCGTGGCGGAGGCGGTCGCGCGCTTGAGGGAAATTTCACCGCTGTACGAGATGGCGCGCCGGACGACCGGCGCGCAAGTGACCAGGAGGATACCGACGTCATGATCCAGATCACCGAGAAGGCGGCAAACGAAATCAGGGCCCTCATGAAGAAGGAGGGGCTCGACGATCACGCCCTGCGGGTCGCGGTCGCGGGGGGCGGGTGCTCCGGGATGTCCTACAAGCTGAACTTCGAGAAGGAGGCCGTCGACGGCGACAAGATCCTCGAGATCCAGGGTGTGAAAGTCTTCATGGACGCCAAGAGCATGCTGTTCCTCAACGGCACGGTGCTCGACTACACCGACGGCCTGAACGGAACGGGGTTCGTCTTCCAGAACCCGAACGCCAAGTCGACCTGCGGCTGCGGCAGCTCCTTCTCCGTCTGAGAGGCCCGTCCCCCGGAGGCGGCGCGTGAACGTCTACCTGGACGAGGGTGAACGGTACGCCCGCGAAGGGAAGTGGGCCGAGGCGATCAACGCGCTCTCGTGGGCCCACGATGTCGACCCCGCGCGCGTCGAGACCTACCTGCTGCTGGTCGAGACCTACGAACGGGCCGCCGAGGCCGAGAAGGAGCCCGACCTCCTGCAGCAGGCGTTCAACGTCTGCCGCGACCTCCGCGACCGGCGGCTGCCGATGAAGGCGGAGCAGCAGGAGATTTTCTACGGCGCCTTCGTGCGCGTGCGCGACAAGATCATCGCGGCGCGCCGCGCCGGCTGGACGCCGCCGCCCCCCAAGGAGCAGGTCCACACGCTGTTCGAGAAGAAGTAACGCCTTGGATCCTTTAGCCGCTGCAACCAGATCCCCTGTGATAGACTCCGCGAGCCATGAGGGGCCAGATGATGGTTCTCCGTACGAGTTCATGGCACCGGCGTAGGACTTCACTCCACTAAACTACTGGTTCGATGCCCGTCCAAAGGCAAAGAAGCGACCCGAGCGCTGCTGCCGACAGGCCATCTCCCTTCCTCAAGTGGGCTGGCGGGAAGGGCCAGCTAGTTTCCCGCTTTCTGCCTCTGTTTCCGACTCAGTTCTCCCGGTTTTACGAGCCGTTCCTGGGAGGTGGGGCTGTGTACCTTGCCCTGCAGCCTCCCGTTGCAAAACTATCCGATCTGAATGGCGACTTGATCCATTGCTGGGAGATCGTGCGCGACCATCCGGCCGCTCTCATGAAAAGCCTTGACAAGCACGAATTCGGGAGCGAGTACTACTACCGGCTCAGAGCCATTCAGCCCGAGGCGCTCGGACCCGTAGAGAGAGCGTCGCGCCTCATCTACCTGAACAAGACATGCTATAACGGCCTATATCGGGTCAACCGGGATGGCCGCTTCAACGTGCCATTCGGGAGCTATGAGCGCCCACCGCGCCTCTACGACCGGCATAATCTTCTCAGGATCAGCGAAGGCCTCCATGGAGTCGAACTGACGCGAGCTTCATTCGACGATGCCGTCAGCGACGCACATGACGGGGATTTTGTTTACTTCGATCCTCCCTATCACCCGCTCTCAAAAACCGCCAACTTCACGAGCTATACAGAAGACAGCTTCTCGAAGCGAGATCAGGAGAAACTCGCGGACACCGTTCATGAGCTCCATGGCAGGGGATGCCTAGTGGCCGTCAGCAATTCGGATACTCCGGAGATCCGTCGACTCTACAGGGGGTTCAGGTTTCAAGCGCTCCTTGCAACACGGGCAATCAATAGCAAGGGAAGTCGGC
Source organism: Acidobacteriota bacterium (assembly GCA_003223165.1). GTDB lineage: Bacteria > Acidobacteriota > Polarisedimenticolia > Gp22-AA2 > Gp22-AA2 > QHXZ01. The sequence goes on along the minus strand of QHXZ01000025.1, from coordinate 8,978 downwards.
GCGGCAAGATTCCAGAGTTGCTTATCTACAACTACGAGCGCAGGGTCGTAAGGGCAAAAGGGACAGAGTGAGGTAAGGACAATGCCAGGAGGCAGTTCGGCTCCGAAGTCCGGCAAGGATCTTGAGGACGCGGTCTGCCGACTTGCCACCGAGCTAACGCTCGAAGTGCGACGCGGGGTTGTGGCGGCACGTCGACTGTGGGGCGCCAAACGAACCATCGATATCGTGCTGCGACACCGTGATGGCGGCAAGACTCTTGGAATCGAGTGTAAGTTCCAGGCCGTGGCGGGGAGCGCCGAAGAGAAAATCCCCGCGACCATCCATGACATCGGCGCCTGGCCCATACCAGGACTTGTTGTCTTTGACGGGGAAGGGTTCACCGAGAATATGAAATCCTATCTCGTTTCGTCCGGACGTGCGGTCGAGTTCCGCGATCTCGAAGGATGGTTGCGTCTCTTCTTCGGCCTCACCTTGGGCTAGCAGTCACGCGAAGCGCCACGCGTTCCGACCACCCGATCGCGGCCGTCCGGAGCGGCCCGCGGCGTCGTCCCTGGTTGCGTGGCTTTGATCGCGCGTGCTATCATCCGCGTCACGCGCGCGCCGCGAGGCGATCTCCGTTGCCAATCGTTGGGGGAGGCGATGGCGAACAAGAAAGAGTTCCTCTCGGGCCAGCGGATCAACCCGGACCCGATCCGCGGCGGGATCTCCGTCGATCGTCTGATCGACGAGACCTTCCTGGCGTACAACGGCGGGCGGCTGCAGAAGGCCTGCCGGCTGTTCGCCGAGAGATGCCTCCAGGGCAACGTCACGGTCGGCGTGAGCCTGTCCGGGGCGCTGACGCCCGCCGGGCTCGGGCGATCCTGCATCATCCCGCTGATCAAGGCCGGCTTCATCGACTGGATCGTCAGCACGGGAGCGAACCTCTATCACGACTCGCACTTCGGGCTGGGGATGTCGCTGCACCGCGGCACGCACCAGATCGATGACACCGTTCTGCGCCGCGAGGGCGTGATCCGCATCTACGACATCCTCTTCGACTACAACGTCCTCCTCGACACCGACAACTACCTGCGCGCCATCATGGCCGAGAAGCCCTTCAACAAGGAGATGGGCACGGCCGAGCTGCACTACCTGCTCGGCAAGTACCTGGCCGCGCGCGAGAAGGAGCTTGGCGTGGAGGACACCTGCGTGCTGACCGTGGCCTACCGCGCCGGGGTGCCGTGCTACGTCAGCTCGCCCGGCGACTCGTCGATCGGCATGAACGTCGCCGAGCTGGCCCTGCGGGGCGTCGGCCCGCGCATCGACCCGTCGCGCGACGTGAACGAGACGGCGGGGATCGTCTACGCCGCCAAGCAGGGCGACGGAGGGAGCGCCATCCTGATGCTCGGCGGCGGCTCGCCCAAGAACTTCGTCCTGCAGACCGAGCCGCAGATCCAGGAGATCCTCGGCCTGACCGATCGCGGCCACGACTACTACATCCAGATCACCGACGCGCGGCCGGACACCGGCGGCCTGTCGGGGGCCACGCCCTCGGAGGCCGTGTCGTGGGGGAAGGTTCGCCGCCTACGCCCTGACGCGCGTCAAGCCGCGCGCCCTCAAGCGGCTGTACGACAGGCGCGACGCCGTGGTCGAGAAGCTCAGGGTCGACTTCCTGGCCCAGCAGGAGAAGAAGGCCCGGCAAAAGAAGTGAGGGCCCGATCGTCGCGCGCGCTCAGACGAAACGGCGCGGATCGAAGGGGGTCAGATCGATGCCCGGGCTCTCGCCGCGCAGCAGCCTGACGATGACCAGCGCCGTGATCGGCGCCAGCAGGATGCCGTTGCGCAGATGCCCGCAGGCGTACCAGAGCCCCGCGGCGGGCCCGCTGCCGATCACCGGCAGCTCGTCGCCGCTCGCCGGTCGCAGCCCGGCCCAGGCCTGCAGGAACGCGGCGTCGCGCAGCGCCGGCACGAGATCGATCGCCGCCGCCGTCAGGCGCGCCACCGCCTCGGCGGTGACCGACTTGTCGAAGCCCACGCGCTCCATGGTGCTCCCGACCAGAAGCCGCCCGTCGCCGCGCGGCACCAGGTAGCAGGCGTCGCCGGCCACGGCGTTGCGCACGGCCGACGACCGGACGCAGACCATCTGACCGCGCACGGGCGCCGCGGGCACGGGGGCCAGGCCGCCCCCGGCGATCTCGCCCGACCAGGCGCCCGCCGCGATCACCACCGCGCCGGCGGCGTGGGCTTCGGCCCCCGCCTCGACCCCGACGACGCGGCCCCCCTCCATCCGCAGCCCCGTGACCGGACACCCGGCGTGGATGAGCGCGCCGGCCCTCGCGGCGGCGACGGCGAGGGCGCTCACCAGTCGCGCGTTGTCGATGCTGCGATCCTCGGGGAGGAAGAGGGCGCCCTCCACGCCGCCGCCGAGCGCTCCCTCCATCCGGCGCGCCTCGCGGGCATCGAGCCGCTCGGCCGGCAGCCCGGCGGAGCGCTGGAAGGCGTGCAGGCGATCGAGGAGGGAGAGTCCTTCGGGCCCCGCGGCCACGCGCAGGGTGCCATGGTCCATCAGGCAAGGGTCGGTGCCGCTCTCATCCCGCACGTCGCGCGCGAAGCCGGGGTAGAGATCGCGGCTGGCGAGCCCCAGCGCCAGGAGCGGGTCGGAGGCTTCGGCGTCGAGCTGCGGGCAGAGCATCCCGGCCGCGGCCGAGGAGGCCTCGCAGCCCGGCTGTCCTCTCTCGAACAGGCGGACCGCGAGGCCGTTCCGCGCCGCCTCGCGGGCGATCGACAGGCCGATGATCCCGCCGCCCACGACGATGACGTCGGCGCTTCGTGGCATGCCCGCAGTCTACCTCAGCGATCGGTGCGATTGACAGGAAGGGGGTGCCTCCCTATCATCGGGCGTTCCGCCGGACGGGGCCGCGGAGGAGGCAGATGCTCGACCGCAAGGCGCTCGGCATACTCTTCTGCACGCTCTTCCTGCTGATGCTGGGCGTCGGGATCATCATCCCGAACATCGCGTACCGGGCGCAGGAGATCTCGGCCTCGGCGTTCCAGATCAGCCTGCTGTTCACCCTTTACTCCCTGATGCAGTTCCTGTTCGCGCCCCTCTGGGGCCACCTGTCGGACCGCGTCGGCCGCAAGCCGATCCTGATGCTCGGGCTGCTCGGCAACGGCGTCGGGCTTCTGTTGTTCGGGATCGCCTCAAGCCTGCCGTGGCTGTACGCCGCGCGCGGGCTCTCCGGCCTGATGTCCTCGGCGGCGCTGCCGACGGCGATGGCTTACGTGGCCGACGTCACGGACGAAAGCAGCCGCGGGCGCGGCATGGGGTTGATGGGAGCCGCGATGGGGCTCGGGTTCATCTTCGGCCCGGGGATCGGCGGTGCCTTGGCGTGGCTCGGGCATGGCACGCCGTTCCTGGTCGCCGGCTGCCTGAACCTGGCCACCTGCGCCCTGGCGGCGATCTTCCTGCGCGAGAGCCTGCAGCGGCAGCCGGTGGACGGGCCGCCGCGCCTGTTCCCCTCGCCCGCGCAGGCGTTCAGGAGCCCGCTGCTGCCGTTCTACCTCGTGGCCTTCGCCGTGCCCTTCGCGATGGCGGCGCTCGAGACCACCTTCCCGCTGCTCATCCAGGCGCGCTTCGGCTACGGCGCCCACGACATGGGATGGATGTTCCTCTTCATGGGGACGGCGGTCTTCCTGGTGCAGGCCTTCTTCCTGGGACGCCTCATCCAGGCGATGGGCGAGCAGAACGTGATGGCGGCGGGACTTCTGGTCAACGCGGCCGGCTTCCTCATGGTGATCGCGGCCGCGGGGCGTGCTTCGCTGACCGCCTCCCTGGTCGTCGGCGGAGTCGGCAACCAGGTGATGCGGCCCACCAACGCCGCCCTGATCAGCAAGAGGACGACCCTGGGGAAAGGCGCCGCCATCGGCATCATGGACTCGTTCGACTCGCTGGGGAGGATCCTGGGGCCGATCGTGGCGGGGCTCCTGTACCATCCCGACCCGGGCTATCCGTACATCGCCTCGGCGGCCGTCCTGGCGCTGACCGGCCTGGCGCCGCGTCTCAGGAAGGACCCCGCCTCCGAGGAGGCGCCGCAGGTCACCCCTTCGGTCGGTTCTTGAGGATGTGCTTGTCGAGGGGGGCCAGGTGGTTGATCACCACGCGCAGAACGCGCGCCCCCTCCACCACGAAGTAGGTCTTCACGCTGGCGTCGGGGCTGGCGTACTGGTACTTCCTGGGGGCGTTCGGATCCTCCGGCGGCGCGTGGCGGCGCAGGGCGGGAGGTTGCGCGCGGTCTCCCAGGATCTCGGCCGGCCCGTACGCCTCCAGCAGGTCGTTGACCGTCGATCCTTTCCCGATCCCCTTGCTCGTGCGGTACCCCGCCTCGGAAACCCCCTGGTAGGTCTCCTCGAAGTTGAAGCCGACGGAGGCGACCCGCAGGTCCTTGGGGTCGTCGCCCACGACGTAGCAGGAGATGCCGGCGTCCGGGATCCTCACCACGGCCGCGTCCGCCTGCTTGGCGAAGGCCTCCACCTGCGCCGCGGGGAAGCGGTGCACCAGATCGCCCAGAGGCTGCCCGATGTAGGCCACGCCGGCGACCCCGACGTGGATCTCGATGGTGTGAGTCGCGTCGGGGCGCTGGGCCGCCGGGGGAGCGGCCCCGGACCCCGCGTCTGGAAGGGCCGCCACGGAAACCAGCGCCAGCGCCGCCGTCGCGACGGCGACGAGCGCGCGCGGGATCGGGGAACGCGGCGAACCGGACGCGCGCACGGATCTCCTTTCGCGAGGCGCGGATTATAGCACGCCGCCCGCGGGGGCCCGTGGGAGGCCGCCCCTTGCCCGTGCGGCCGAAAGACGCTGTAGAATGGCGCTCTGCGTGGGTGGGGCCGGACGTGGCGAGGAACCGCGAGTCGATCATGAAGGGATTCGCGCGCCAGGCCAGGGCGTTCGCGCGCAGCCCCCTGCAGAGGGATCCCGAGCGCCTGGGCCGGCTGCTGGCGTTCGCGGCGCCGCGGCCGGACGAGGCGGCGCTGGACGTCGCCTGCGGCCCGGGCATCGTGACGGCGGCCCTGGCACGGCGGGCGGGGCTCGCGGTCGGCGTCGACCTGGCGCGTGAGATGATCGACGAGGCGCGCGGCGCCGGCGGTCTCTACCTGCGGGCCGACGTCGAGAGGCTGCCGTTCAAGGACGGCTCGTTCGACCTGGTGATCTGCCGCAACGCCTGCCACCACTTCGCCGACCCGCCCGTCGTGGCGCGGGAGATGCGGCGGGTGGCGCGGCTGGGAGGGCGGGTGGTGATCGAGGACATGGCGGCGCCGGAGGACCCGGCGCGCCGCGAGTATCACGAAACGATCGAGCGGCTCAGGGACACGGCGCATGCCCGCACGCTGACCCGCCCGGAGATCCGCGCCCTGCTCGAGGCGGCGGGCCTGCGGGTCGAGCGCGAAGAGCCGATCGCCTTCGTCGTCGACTTCGAAGAGTGGGCCGACCGCGCCTTCCCGCCTCCCGCGGACAAGGAGAAGGCGCGCGCGATGCTCCTGGCGTGCCTGGAGGAGGATCGGGCGGGCCTCAGGGTGTGGCGGGAAGGGGAGCGGCTGAAGTTCGAGCGCCAAAGCGTGCTCTGCCGCGCGACGCGCCCCGTCTGATGGCGACCGCGCAGCGGCTCGACGACGACGGAAGCGGGCCGTACCGCCACTGCCTGCGTTGCGGCGGCGGGCTCAGCGCGCGCCGCCTGGCGCCCCACGAGCCTTCGCGGCTGGTGTGCGACGCCTGCGGCTTCGTCTTCTACCTCGATCCGAAGGTCGCGGTGGGGGCGATCTTCGAGAGCGCCGGCGGCATCGTCCTGCTGCGGCGCGGCATCGAGCCGGGGTACGGCCGTTGGGTCTTCCCGGGCGGCTACGTCGATCGGGGCGAGACGCTCGAGGCGGCGGCGCGCCGCGAGGCGCTCGAAGAGGTCAACGCCGAGATCCGCATCACCCGGCTGCTCAATGCCTACTCGTACGCCGGGCGCCCGGTGGTGGTGGTCGTCTACGCGGCCGAGGCCGTGGGAGGCGCGTTGCGGGCGGGCGAGGAGGCCATCGAGGTTCGCGCCTTCGAGCCCAAGGCGATCCCGTGGGACGATCTGGCGTTCCCCAGCACGCGCGACGCTCTGCGGGACTTTCTGAACCAGGTGCCCGAGGCACGGAAGGAGGAGAAACGCTGATGCTGCTCGCGGACAGGGTCGTGGTGATCACCGGAGGCGGGCGCGGGATCGGCCGGGCCATCGCCGAGCTCTTCTACAGGGAAGGCGCCCGGGTCGCCATCGCTTCCCGCAACACCAAGAACCTCCAGACCGTCTCCATGGCGCTCAACTCCGGGGACCACCGCATCGTGCCGTTCCGCTGCGACGTCTCCAGCCGCGACGAGGTCGAGGTGATGATCGGCAACGTGGTGGAGGTCTGGGACCGCATCGACATCCTGGTCAACAACGCAGGGACGGGAGGCATGACCCCGATCGCGCCGGCCGACGAGCCGGGCGCCGACGAGGCGGTCGAGAAGCGCTGGCTCGAGATCCTGTCCACCAACCTGACCGGGGCGTACTACTGCACGCGCGAAGCGGTGCGCCACATGCCTTCCGGCGGGACCGGGCGGATCCTGAACGTCTCTTCGGTGCTGGGGAAGTTCGGGGTCCCCGGCTACGCGGCCTACTGCGCCAGCAAGCACGGCCTCATCGGTTTCACCAAGGCGCTGGCCCTGGAGCTGGCCCCGCGCGCGATCACCGTGAACGCCATCTGCCCCGGCTGGGTCGACACCGACATGGCGCGCCAAGGGGTCGAGGAGAGCGCGCGCCGGCTGGGCGTCACGCCCGAGGAGTTCCGCCGGCAGGCCGAGGGACGCGTGCCCCTGGGCCGCTTCATCGCGCCCGAGGAGGTGGCGCGCCTGGCCCTCTTCCTGGCCTCGGAGGCGGGGGCGGGCATCACCGGCCAGTCGATCAATCTGGACGGCGGAGCGGCGATGTGGTGAGCCCGGCCAAGCAGGTCGAGCGCTTCGCGCTGGCGGTCCCGATCGAGGTCCGCTTCAAGGACATCGATGCGATGGGCCACGTCAACAACGCGGTCTATTTCACCTACTTCGAGAACGCGCGCATCGGGTACTGGAAGGCGCTCGGGCTGAGCCGGCCGCGCGGCGAAGTGGCCTACGTCCTGGCGCATGCCGAGTGCGACTACCGCAGCCCCGCGACGCTGGAGGACGATCTGGTCTGCCACACGCGCGTCGCCTCCTTCGGACGCAGCTCGTTCGCTTTCGAGTACCTGCTGCGCGACGGCCAGAGCGGCCGCACGGTGGCCGAGGGCCGGACGGTGCAGGTGGTCTACGATTACGCGGCGAAGGCGGTGCGCCCCCTCGACGACGGCCTCAAGGAGGCGGTCGAGCGCTTCGAGGGGCGTTCCATCGGACGGACCTGATCGGCCGCTGGGCCGTGTGGCGGGCCGCGGCCTTCATGGAGGTGCCCCATGGGCAAGGCGAAGGTGGCGATCCTGGTCGAGAACGACTACCAGGACCAGGAGGTCTGGGTCCCGCTCTACCGGCTGCGGGAAGAAGGGTACGACACGGTGGTGGTGGGAACCGGAGCGGCGCAGTACGCCTCCAAGTACGGCTATCCCATCAAGGCCGACCTTTCGGCCGCGCAGGCCGGGAGCGAGGACTTCGCGGGGGTGGTGATCCCCGGAGGCTGGGCCCCCGATCGGCTGCGGCAGGACCCGGCGGTGCTGAAGCTGGTGCGCGATCTCATGGAGAAGCGGCGGGTTGTGGCCGCAATCTGCCACGCCGGCTGGGTGCTGGCCTCGGCCGACGTCGTGCGGGGCCGCCGGCTCACCTGTTACCAGGCGATCCGCGACGACATGGTCCATGCCGGGGCGGAATACGAAGACCGCGAGGTGGTGCGCGACGGCAACCTGATCACGTCCCGCAAGCCGGACGATCTGCCGGCGTTCTGCCGGGAGATCGTCAAGGCCCTGCGGGAGGTCTGAGCCGGCCAGGGAGAAGGGTCAGGCGCGCCTGCGCCGTGCCCGTCCGGGCCGCGGGGAGGGCACGCGGCGCAGTGGCACCACCTGCCCGGCGGGCCGGTGCATCAGGGCGTCGAGGCCGGCCATCGCCACCTCCCGGTCCTGCTGGACCGTGCCGCTGCTGCAGCCGATGCCCCCGATCACGTGCCCGTCGGATTGGATCGGCAGCCCTCCGCCGACGATCATGAAGCGGCCGTGGTTGCTGACGTGGATCCCGTAGGCGGGCTTCCCCGGTCCCGCGATTTCGGCGTACTCGTGCGTGGCGCGGCGGGTGCAGGCCGCCGTCCAGGCCTTGCAGATGGCGATGTCGATGCTGCTGAGCTTCGCGCCGTCCATACGGTTGAAGACGATCAGGTGGCCCCCCTCGTCGACCACCGCGATGTCCATCGGCACCCCGATGGCGCCCGCCTTGCGGGCGGCCGCCGCCATGATGGCGCGCGCTCCCTGCAGGGTGAGTCGTGGGGTGTTCCTGGTGACGTAGATCGACTTGCTCATGAGTCCCCCGGCGGTCGCGCCGCCGGCCCCGGATGGCCCGGGGGCGCGACGGCCGTGGCCGTCTCAATCATGATGCTGTGTCCGTTCGCGCGTCGGCTGACGCCGGATGTAGGGTATATACCCTAGCTGTCTCGGGTCGCCCCCTTATACCACAGGACGTTGCTGGTTAGGGATGGCGACCCTATATTAACCGCCGGCCCGGACATGACTGCCTTTCGCGACCTCCCCATCAGGCGCAAGCTGCTCCTGATCATCATGCTCACGAGCGGCGCATCGCTGTTGCTGGCGTGCGCCCTGCTCGTCAGCTATCAGCAGGTCCACCAGCGCCACGTCATGACCGAGCGGCTGGCGATGCTTTCGCGGGTCCTGGGGGGCAACAGCACGGCGGCCCTCGCCTTCCAGGATCGCCGCTCGGCGGAAGAGATCCTCGCCACGCTGAGGGTCTTCGAGCACATCATCGGCGC
>QHXZ01000123.1 GCA_003223165.1 Acidobacteriota bacterium | reverse complement strand
GTCGCCCGCCCCTTCCAGCTTCTCCTCGCTGTACCGCAGGCCCGCCTTCACCGTCACGCGCGGCGTGATCGACCAGGTGTCCTGGACGAACAGCCCGTAATCCGACGCCGTCGTGGCCGGCGGCCGCGGGACCAGGGTGGCGCGCGTCACCCGGTAGCGATTGGCGCTGTCGTAGGCCAGCGATGAGTTGCCGAGGCCGTTGCGCACGCTCACCAGGCCACCGCCGCGGGTGGGCAGGGAGATGAAGTCCTGCTTGCCATCGAGGTCGGCGTCGACCGGGGTGCCGTTGATGTCGCTCACCGGCAGCCCGACGTTGAAGGAGGGGCCGGTGTAGGTGGCGGCGTCGCGGTAGGAGATGTCGTCGTACTGCACGCCGTACTTGATCTCGTGATTGCCGAGCACGTTGGTGAACTTGATCGCGTACTGCGTGTTGGTGTCGTCCTGGTTCGAGATGAACCCCACGCCGCCCCGGAAGTTGACCACCGGGGAGAGGGTCAGCGGCACCGGCCCGCCGCCGGGGTCGTAGGAGTTGGCCCCGCGGATGAGCTCGAGAATGTTGCGCAGGTCGCTGTACTGGTTCTGGTCCACCACCGAGCTCTCGCGGAACTTTCCGTCGTGGCGCGCCACCTGCGCCTCCATGAAGAAGCGGGGGCTGAAGACGGCGTTCCACTTCAGGGCCTGGTTGTTGGACCCGTAGCTCAAGCGGCTCTCGCCGCCACCCGACGCGAAGTCGGTGTACTGGGAGGCGTTGTCGCGCTGCGGCCCGGTGGCGCCATGGGCCGGGTCGCCGAACATGGTCAGCTCGAGCTGGTGCTTGGACGAGATCATCCAGGAGATCTTGGCGGCGTAGTTGTTGGCGGTGCGCTTGCGGTCCAGGTCCTGGCCGGAGGACGGGAAGGCCCGCGGGTCGGTCACGCCGAAGCCGTTCGAGCTCGTCTCGTCGAAGGCGGGGAGCCCGGCGTTCGCGGCGGCGAAGGCCGGGTTCGTGAGGTCGTTGGCGCGGCGCCCCTGGGTCGTCAGCACGGGGTTGTAGGCGACGAAGTAGAAGACCTTGTCCTTCTTGATCGGCCCGCCGACCGTGAAGGCGAAGTCGTTCACCTCTTCGGAGACCTGGCTGGAGGCGCCGGCGTCGAGCCGGATCTCCTTGTAGGCCGAGCGCGGGCCGCCCGGCGTGGAGAACCAGGAGAAGCTTCCCTTGAAGTCGTTCGTGCCCGACTTGACGATGGTATTGATGATGCCGCCCAGCGCTTGGCCGTACTCCGCCTCGAAGCCCCCGGTCTTGATCTGCACCTCGTCCAGGAACTCGCTCGTGACCCCGGTGCCGAGAGAGCCGTACTGGATGTTGTAGGCGCCGATGCCGCCGTACCCCGTGTTGGTCACGTTGACGCCATCGATCAGGTAGGCGTTCTCGAGCCCCGTGCCGCCGCCGATGGAGTAATTCCCCTGTCCGGTGCCGAGTCCGCTGACGACCCCCGGCGCCACGGCGTACGTGTCGGTGAAGGAGCGTCCGAGCGGGACGGCGTTGGCGAACTCGCCGTACTTGAGGTTCGTCCCGCTGGAGGTCGAGTGGATGTCCACCAGGGGGGCCTGGGAGGTGACGGTGACCGTCTCGGTCTTGCCCGGCTCCAGCGTGAAGTCGACCTGCTTGCGCTGGTTCAGCCCCACTTCCACGTCGTTCTGGATGACCGTGTTGAAGCCCCCCGGCGCCTCCACGCGCACGGTGTAGCTGGAGGGCCGCAGGAACGGAATGATGAAGTGGCCGTTCGCGTCGGTCTCGGCCGTCTTGGTCCCGAACTGGGAGGTGACGATCACGACGGCGCCTGCGATCGCCTTGCCGCTCGGGTCCGAGACCTTCCCGGCGAGGGTGCCCGAGGTCAGCTCCTGGGCTACGACGGGCGCCGCCGAAATCCAGGCGACCACAAAGAGCGCCATGCACCTAAGGACGGTCCTCATCATGCCCTCCCTCCTTCGACCATCTTCTTCGCTCACCTCCGACCGCCGCGCGGCCGGGGGTCACCCCGTGCCTCCTCGCGAGCGGACCAGATGACCACGGACCCCGAGGCTCGTCCGCAGAAGCAGGAATCGCGATGCAATATATGTGATTTATATGAGGCGGCAAGTCATAGAGTGATTTTTACAGTACAAGTTACAAATTTGTACAAAGGCGCTGTGGAGGCGACGGGGGGTATGGATCAGAAGCCGAGCAGGGTGCGCAGTTCGTGCGCCAGGGCGGGATCAAGGGCGTCGAGCGAATCGCATTCCCGGCGCGCTTCACCGCCGCGGTTCTCGGCCACGAGCGCCAGGGCGAGCTGGTAGCGGGTGCGTGCGTTCCGGGGCTCGAGCGACGCGGCCCGGGCGAAGGCCTCCGCCGCTTCTGCATGGCGCCCGGCGACCCCGAGCGCGACCCCCAGATTGTATTGCGCCAGGTGCAGGTCCGGACGGGCGTCGACGACGCGCGCAAAAACACCGATGGCTTCCTCCGCCCGGCCCGCCCGGTAGAGCAGGGCGCCCCGCTCCATCAGGAGACCTTCGAACTCCCCGGCGGCGCTCGCCACCTTGTCGAGGAGCCCGAGGGCCTGGTCCACCTGGTCGGGGCGCGTCAGAAGCAGGGCACGGGCGAGCGTGCCGATCGGCGTGGCGCCGAAGTCGCGCGGCGCCTGCCCCAGCCGCAGCGAATCCAAAGGAACGACCGCGTCCCCTTGCTGCGCCGCACCGGCCCCGGAGGTTTCCGCCGGGAGCGCGACGGCGAGGGAGCGGTCGGCTCCCGCGGGAGGCGGCACGATGGCTCCCACGAGGCGATCCTCGCCGTCCAGCAGGACCCCCGTCGAGGCCCCGCCACCGTCCAGGATCCGGACGAGCATGAGCCCCGGGCCCGGACCGGTGTCGATCCACCTCTCGAGACGGGCGCCGAAGACGCGCGGCCGATAGCCGTCCCGCTCACGGATGCCGACGAGCGACGCCCCGACGGCGGGTGCCGGGCCGGCGGCGGCTCGCGCGCCGCCGCCCGCGGGCGGCGCGGCAGCTTGGGCGCAGGCTTCGAGGCCCGGGGCTCGCAGCAGGAGGCGGTCCCGGGTCGGGTCGGCTTCGAGGACCTCGGTGATCGGGAACGAAGGCCCCGAGGGGGCGCCGCCCAGCCGGGGGTCGGGAGCCGCGCGCAGGCTCTCCCATCCGTGGCCCCCCCTCTCGAGGGTGGTCAGCGAGGTCATGAGGATCCCCGGCCGATCGAGAGCGTAGGCCACGGTCTGGAGCAGGGTGCGGCCGGCCCCATCCTCGGCGACCAGCTCGCAAGCGCAGCGCCCCGCGGGGCCGGGCGAAGCCCCCGCGTCGCGGCCGCTGACGCAGAGAACGGCCGCCAGGAACAGGATCGGCCCTGGGCGGCGGCGAACACCTGAAGACACGATCCTCCCCTGGGCTGGAGCCTGCTCCGTTCGGGGGGGAGAGGCGGCGCGGCCTGGCAGCGACCCTGGTTTATGTTCTAGGTTCCGCCCAGCCATCTACGGCGGGGGAGGCCCCGCGTCAAGGAGTTTCTAGCGGCAGGCGGGCGATCCCGGCGGCAGGCGTGGCGGCGCGCCGGCCGAGCCCCTGGAACAGGGAGAGAAGAGAGGCGTACAGGAACCCCGTCTGGAACAACACGAGGAAAGGGAGCGAGGCATACATGCCGGTGAGGATGGCGTAGGCGCCCGCCGCGGTGAAGTAGAGGCCGAACAGGATCTCCAGGGCGGGGAGCAGGCGCGCCCGGCGTGCGCGGTAGGCCTTCCCGCGCCAGTCCCCGCCCGCCCCGTTCAGGCTGTACTTCGGAGTGCGCACGAATTCGGCCCGTCTGCCGGCGAGGGCGCCCAGGACCGCGCGGGAGTTGTTCAGGGCCAGGCCGATCCCGAGCGCCATCACGAATGGCAGGCTGGCCAGGCTGGATCTCCATCCACGGCCGAGGCGTCGCTGGGCGCAGAGATAGAAGGCCGACACCGATCCCGTGGACATGAGGAAGAGGGGCAGGTCGACGAGCAGCAGCGCCCGGATCCCCATGCCGCGGCGCGCCACCATGGCCGGGACGATCAGCAGCGCCAGGAGGAGCATCAGGACGTAGGCGCCGTTGGAGGACAGGTGGAAGAAGGCCTCGACCTTGACCGGCACCGGCAGGCGGGCGCGCAGCAGGCGCGGCAGGAGCTTGAGCCCGGTCTGGATCGAGCCCCGGGCCCAGCGGTGCTGCTGCGAGCGGAAGGCGTCCATGGTGGCCGGCAGCTCGGCGGGCGCCACCACCCCGGCGTCGAAGACGAAGCGCCATCCCAGGATCTGCGCCCGGTAGGAAAGGTCCAGGTCCTCGGTGAGCGTGTCGGAGCGCCAGCCGCCGGCCGACTCGATGCAGGAGCGCCGCCAGACACCTGCCGTGCCGTTGAAATTGAAGAAGAGCCCCGCGCCGTGGCGCGCCGCGTGCTCGATGATGAAGTGCCCGTCAAGGAAGATCGACTGGACGCGGGTCAGGAGCGAGAAATCGCGGTTCAGGTGCCCCCAGCGGGCCTGCACCATGCCGACGCGCGGGTCCTCGAAATGGTGTACCAGGTCGAGCAGGAAGCGCGGCGGCGGGACGAAGTCGGCGTCGAAGATGGCGACGAGATCGCCGCGCGCGCTCCGCAGCCCGTCGGCCAGCGCGCCGGCCTTGAACCCCTCGCGGTGCCCGCGGCGCAGGTGGACGATCGGCATCCCGCTCCGGCGCATCGCCTCGATTTCCCGGGCGGCGATGCGCGAGGTCTCATCGCTGGAGTCGTCCAGGACCTGGATCTCGAGCCGGTCCCGCGGGTACTCGAGCGCGCAGGCGGCGCGGATGAGGCGGGCGACGACGTAACGCTCGTTGTAAATCGGCAGCTGCACGGTCACGCGCGGCAGGCCGTCCGGGCCGGGGAGGCGGCGCCGGTCGCGGCCGGGCGCCTGGCGGAGGTGAAGATTGAGCAGGTAGAGGCGGTGGCAGCCGTAGAGGGACAGCACCAGCAGGGTCGCCAGGTAGAGCGAAACGATGGCCGTCGCCCAGAGGCTCACGCCCTCGGCCTCCCGTCGCTACCCGGGTCGCGCTCGTTGTGGCCTCGCGGCCGCTCTGCTAGCATGACGTTCCGCCGCCGATCGCGGCCGAACCCCTCCTGTGGAGCGCCCGGTGCCCGAGTCCCGCCTCGCATCCCGAGGGACCCACCTGCTGCTGATGCTCCTGGCCGCGGGCGGCGCCATGGAGGCCGGCTTCTTCGAGCTGCTGGTGATCGGCCCGCGCCCCGGATCGCCGGGCCGGTTCCTGGCACTGTACCTCGCGACCTTCGCCTGCTACGCCTTCGCGGTGCGTCTGGTGCTGCGGCCCGGGCTCCTCCCGGGCCGGGTCGAAGGGACGGCGGGGACGGCGATCCTGGTCCTCGCCTGCCTGTTCCGCGTCACGCTCCTCGGCGGCACCCCGGCCCTCAGCGGCGACCTGTACCGCTACCGCTGGGACGGGCGCCTGCTGCTGGCGGGCGTGAACCCCTACCTCGAGCCGCCGGACGCGCCCTCGCTCCTGCCCTTGCGGGACGATTCCTACGCCCGCATGGAGCACACGGAGGTGCGGACCATCTACCCTCCGGCGGCCCAGGCCCTGTTCGCCGCCGGGGCCGCCCTGGCACCCGGAGTGACCGGCATCAAGGGGCTCCTGGTCCTCGCCGATCTGCTGGCCATCGCGGTGCTGCGGCGGATCCTCGCGCGACGCGGCGTGCCGCCACTGCGGATCCTCCTCTACGCCTGGAACCCCCTGGCCGTGATCGAGGTCGCCTGGAGCGGCCATCTGGAGCCGGCGGGGGTCGTGTGCGTGCTCCTCGCGGCCGGCGCGATTATACAGGAGCGGCCCGCGCGCGCGGTGCTGGCCCTGACGCTCGCGGGCCTCGTGAAGGTCTTGCCGTTCGCCCTGTTCGCGCCGCTGTGGCGCCGGCTGCCGTGGCGCGCTCTTCTCGCGGTGCCGATCCTGGTCGCGGCGGCATTCTGGCCGTTCCGCTCCGCCGGCCGGCGCCTTTGGGGGGGGCTCGAGACCTACGCCGGAAACTGGAGCGGCAACGAGGTCGCGTTCCGCCTGGCGCGCGAAGCCCTCGCATTGCTGCATCCGACCCCTGCCCTCAAGTCGGCGCTGTCCTTCGTGCGCGCCCACCTGCCGGGCGGCGCTCCGCTCGATCGCCTCTACCCCTACCTCTATCCAGACGACCTGGCGCGGGCGGCCTGCGCCCTGGCCGCGGCGGTCTTCGCCGTCGTCCTGGCGCGGCGGAGCCGCGACCCGCTGCACGGCCTCTACTTGATGACCGGGGCGTTGCTCCTGCTCTCCCCGACCCTCCACCCCTGGTACCTCCTCTGGCTGCTGCCGTGGCTCTGCCTGTTCCCCTCGCGCGCCTGGATCCTGCTGAGCGGGCTCGTGGTCCTGGCCTACGCCGGCCCCGGCACGGGGGAGCGCGCGGCGGAGCCGCCGGCGTGGGTGGCCTGGCTCGAGTACGGTCCGTTCTACCTCATCCTCGTGCTCGAATTCCTTCGAACGCGCGAGGGGAA
>QHXZ01000206.1 GCA_003223165.1 Acidobacteriota bacterium | reverse complement strand
AATCGGTGCATCGATCGGGCGCCTTGCCCTCCGCGAGAGCCCCGCGGTCGCCGGCGCCACTCCCGGGCTAGCGGAAGCCTACCAAAGCGAAGGGCGCGCGTCTACGGGGAGGTGGTTTCGGCGGCGGGGGCGGCGGCGGGGGCGAGGATGCGTTCGGCCTCCTCCACGAGGTCGGCCACCAGGAACGGCTTGAGCAGGTAGGGGCGGCCGACGCGCTCGAGGAAGGCCTTGGTCTCGGTGGAGACCGTGTCGCCCGAGGTGAAGAGGGTCCGCATCGCCAGGGCCGGGTGCTCTACCTGCACCCGGGCGTACAGCTCCTGGCCGCTCATCTCGGGCATCTTCAGATCGCTGACCAGCAGGTCGTAAGGCTTCGCGGCGAGCGCCTTGAGGGCCTCCGCGCCGCTCTCGGCGACGTCCACCGTGTGCCCGCGCGTCTCGAGGGCGTCGCGCATCAGCTCGCGGATCGACACCTCGTCGTCCACCACCAGGATGGTCGCCGGTGCCGTGGGGCGGGGGGCGGCGCGTTTCGCCTTCGGGGCGACCTGCTGCCCGGCCACCAGCGGCAGCTCGATGGTGAACAACGTGCCGACCCCGGGCGTGCTCGTGGCCTCGACGCTGCCGCCATGCTCCTTGATGATGCCGTGGCAGATCGACAGCCCCAGCCCGGTCCCCTTCCCGACCCCCTTGGTGGTGAAGAACGGATCGAAGATCTGCTTCAGATGATCGGGCTGGATGCCGGGGCCGTCGTCCTCGATGCTGATCCTGATACCCGCGGACGCCCGGCAGGTCGAGACGCGCAGCACGCCCTTGCCGTGCGCCTCGGTCATCGCCTGCTCGGCGTTGACGATGACGTTCAGGATGACCTGCTGCAACTGGTTCGGATCGGCCAGGGTCTGCGGCAGGTCCTTCGCGAGATCAGTCTCCACCTTGATGTTGCTCACGCGCATCTCGTAGGCGCGCAGCTCGAGTGTGGTCTCGATGACGCCGTTGATCGACGCCATGACGCTCTCGGGCTTGTGCTTGCGGGCCGCTCGGCCTCGTCGCGGATGCGCTCCAGGGGACGCGTGAGCGCCGCCTCCTTGTTCTTCTCCAGGAGGAGCTGCGCGAACCCGGTGACGCCGGCCAGCGGGTTGTTCAGCTCGTGCGCCACGCCCGACACCAGGCTGCCGACCGCCGCCATCTTCTCGTTCTGCAGCAGCTGCTCGCGCATCTGCTTCTCT
The DNA here is from genome assembly GCA_003223165.1 of Acidobacteriota bacterium. Taxonomy (GTDB): domain Bacteria; phylum Acidobacteriota; class Polarisedimenticolia; order Gp22-AA2; family Gp22-AA2; genus QHXZ01. The sequence continues at coordinate 854 of QHXZ01000206.1, read as the reverse complement.
TCGGTGATCTCGCGCGCCACGTGGATGATGTAGAGACAGCGCCCGGCCTCGTCGAAGCAGGGGATGGCGGTCAGGGCGAAGATCCCCTTCCCGCCCTGGATCTCGCTCGCCAGCGGGCGGCGCTCTTTCAACGCCTCGGCGTGCGGGCAGCCGGTCTCGCGCCCGACGATGGTGCCGAGAAGGTCGCCGCACTCGCGGCCCAGGAAGGGCCGGATGTCCCCCCCCAGCCTCGTCTGCAGCGACCGGTTGGCCCGCAGCATCCGCCCGTACCCGTCGTGGATCGACAGCATCTCCGGGATGGCGTCGAAGGTCCGCTCCCACTCCTTGCGCTCGCGCTCGATCTGCGCCACCAAGGCGGCGTTCTCCAGCGCCACCGCCAGCCGGTCGGCGAGCAGCGCGAAGGTGCGCCGGTCCTCCTCGCCGAACTCGAGGGCCGTGTGGTGCCGCACGTGCAGCGTGCCCAGCTCGCGCCCCCCCTTGGCGATCGGCAGGGCGAGGCGCGCCGTGGGCGCGCCGCCCGGCTCTTCCCGCGGGCCGGAGATCACGTCCTCCCCTGCCTCGCCGGCCCCGGTGATGCGCACCGTCACGTCGGGATAGGCGTCGGTGACGGCGGCCGCCGCCCGGCGGGCGGTCCCGGCGGGGCTGCCGATCGGATCCTCCTCGCCGTGCAGGGCCCCCAGGATCTCCATGCGCCGCGACCGGCGCCGCACCTCCTCGTACTGCCGCGCGTTCTGGATCGCCACCACGAGGTGCGCGGCGAAGGTCTCCAGGACGCCGCGCCGCCTCTCGTCGAACGCCTCCGGCCGGTCGGTGCGGACGCTCAGCACGCCCAGGACCTGGTCGGCCCCGATCAG
>QHXZ01000125.1:3317-9819 GCA_003223165.1 Acidobacteriota bacterium | reverse complement strand
AGGCGCCCAGGCGGGCACCCCGGGCAAGGTCGAGGGTGCGAGGCCGCCCGGCGGCCCCCTAAAAAGGTAACCGTGCGGGCCACGATGGCCCGCACGGTCGGGGGATCGAGGAGTGAGGCACCCGTCTGCCCCCTCCCCATGGAACGATCACGATTGTTCCACTCCCGCGGCCGGAAGGAAACCCGCGGCCGCAAGCTCTGGTGCATCGGTGCAGCACCCGGGGGGGCGTGGTAGCATGGCCGCCCGAGATCGCGAAGGAGGGCACGATGGGGTTCCTCAAAGGCAGGATCGAGGACTACAGCTCACCGCTGGCCGCGCTCCCCGTTCGGCTCTACACGGGGTACTTCTTCTTCAAGTTCGGGCTGCAGAAGGCGACGGGAGGGTTCGGGGGCGCGGCGCTGCGCGAGACGCTCACCAAGTGGTCGCTGGAGCCGCGCTACGGCTTCTACCTTCCCTTCCTGAAGGGGGTGGCGATCCCCCACGCCGAGACCTTCGCCCTGCTGGTGATGTTCGGCGAGATCGTGGTCGGCGCGGCGTTGCTTCTGGGGTTCGCGGCCCGGCTGGCGTCCCTCGTCGGCCTCTTCATGTGCGCCAACTTCCTGCTCGCCAGCGGGACGCGGCTCATCAGCACGGATCAGCCCGTGGTCTTCGGCCTCCTCCTGCTCACCATTTTCTGCACCGCCGCCGGCAGGACGGTCGGCCTGGATCATTTCCTCAAGGGACGCTTGCCGGGCTGGGCGGCCTGAGCCGGCCGGGGCGCCAGGCATGCTCGACAAGGTCCCGGTCGCCCGCATCCTCGGCTTCCTGTTCCTGGCCTCGACGATCCTCCTGGGTCTCGTCACCTACCAGGGCTACCGCACATCCGCCGGCGCCCTCGAGGCGCGCGCGCACATCACCTGGGCGCTCTTCGGGATCGTCGTGGTGCTGTTCACGCACACCATGAGCCTGTTCTATTTCGTCGGCACCGGGAGCCGCATCAAGAAGGTGGTGGGCGAGTACGCCCTCACGACCGAGTTCGTCCGGCGGACGGTGCTCTTCAAGGCGCGCCTCTTCCCCTGGCTGACCTTCACCCCCCTGGTCACGATGGCGGCCTTCATCATCGGGGGCGGCGCCCACACGCGCGCGGTCCCCGCCTGGGTGCATGGCGGCCTGGCGCTGCTGGCCCTGGGGATGAACCTGGCGACGGCCGTGGTGGCGCTGCAGTGCATCGCGGAGAACGTCACGCTGATCGACGAGATCGACGAGGCGCTGCCCGAGACGGCGGGACGGTAGGCTCAGGCCCCGCCGAGGATGAAGGTGAGGCCGACCGTCGCCTCGATGTAGTCCAGATCGCCCCGGCCCTTGCTCGTGTAGTGGACCTGGCGCAGGTCGATGCGCAGCCCGGCCTTCTCCCCCTTGAAGAAGCGCATGCCCGCCCCGTAGTCCCAGAGGAGGTCGTTCTCGTCGCCGACGAGCTTGTTGAGGGCGATCTGCAGGTCCGGGTCGGTCGACTGCCCGAAGGTGCTGAAGTTGAGGACGCCCGCCCCGCCGGTCACGTACCCGACGATCTTGTCCCGGTGGTGCAGGAAGAAGTTGTAGACGTAGTTGACCTGGCCGGTGAAGGTGTCGGCGTTGAAGTCGGCCGCCTTGGAGGTGCTGGTGCCGATCACGGACGCCTTGCCGCTCGTTCCGTTGCCCCCGAAGGCGTACTCGATCATCTGCTGCTTGGTGAAGTGGTACCCGAAACGCAGGCCCCACGAAGCCGAGCTATCGAGGTGGATCGCCGCCGCTTCGCCCGTGGGCAGGAAGTTGTCGATGTGCGAGTCGCTGCCGGGCCTGACGACGCCGACGTACGGGAAGACCTCCCAGGCTGCGTCGCGGTTCTGGGCCCGGGCCTCTCCGGCCAGGCAGGCGGCCGCCACGGCAGGCAGGAGCAGCATCCTGGCAAACGAGCGTCGCATCGTTCCCTCGTGGAAAACCCGCATACCTTTGCAGATAGCCCTTCCCCGTGTCAAGACCAAAAGCGCGCCCCGCGCCCGCTCCCGCGGCGTCCTCGCAGCGCCGCCCGGTCCGGCCGGGCCCGGTGGCCGGGCCGCGGCGAGGGCTTGCGGTCGCCCGCCGGGGCCCCGCTTCCGCTAGAATTCACTCCATGACGCGCGAACCGGTCGAGGCCCGGACCATCTGGAAGGTGCGCGATGGCCGGCGCAGCGAGGAAGACGACTGGGTGGTGGTCGAGGAGCCGCTCGATCTGCGCCTGGGGGGCGAGACCCTGGCGATCATCATGCGCACGCCCGGGCACGATGTCGAGCTGGCCGCCGGCTTCTGCCTCACGGAGGGGGTGGTGCGCACCATCGGGGACCTCGGGACCATCAGGGTGTGTGACGCCGAGCCGGACGGCGAAGCGAACGTCGTGGAGGTCACGCTGGCGCCTGGCGCCCCGTTCGACCGGGACAGGCTGCGCCGCAACCTGATGGCCAGCGCCGCCTGCGGCCTGTGCGGCAAGGCCTCCATCGAGGCGCTGGCGACGCAGGCGAAGCCGGTGGAATCCGCCCTGACCGTGAGGCGCGAGGTCCTGGAGTCGCTCCCCGAGCGGCTGCTCGCCGCCCAGGCCACCTTCGGGCGGACGGGCGCCCTGCACGCCTCCGGCCTCTTCGACGCGACGGGCGCCCTCCTGGTCTGCCGCGAGGACGTCGGGCGGCACAACGCCGTCGACAAGGTGATCGGCCGGACCCTCCTGGACGGCGCCCCGCTGCGGGACGCCATCCTCCTGGTCTCGGGCCGCACCTCCTTCGAGATCCTGCAGAAGGCGGCGGTGGCGGGCATCCCCGTGGTCTGCGCCATCTCCGGCCCGACCACCCTGGCGATCGAGACCGCGCGCGCCTTCGGCATCACCCTGGTCAACTTCCTCCGCGGCCGCGCCATGAACGTCGCCTCGCGGCCGGATCGGATAGAATGACGCGCGGGCGAAGGGTGCGGCCTGCGCCGCCCCGGGCACGGCGGGAAAGGGACGAACGGTGAGCGAGACCTCCTATTTCCAGCGCGGCTTCGGCCTCAAGGAGGCGATCGAGCCGGCGCTGCGGGCCGACTACCACAGCCGCATCGTCGATCGGATCAAAGGCTCGGGCTACCGGCTGTCGCTGGGCGACCTGACCTTCCTCCTGGCGCGGGAGTTCGGCTTCTGCTACGGCGTCGATCGGGCCGTGGACTATGCCTACGAGACCCGCCGCCAGTTTCCCGACCGGACCATCTATCTCACCGGCGAGATCATCCACAACCCGCACGTCAACGCCCGGCTGAGGCAGATGGGGATCCTCTTCCTGCGCGAGGCGGACGGCTCGGGCCCCGGCCTCGAAGCGGTGGAGCCCGGCGACGTGGTCATCCTGCCGGCGTTCGGGGTCACGGTCCAGGAGCTGGAGGCCCTGCGGCGCAAGGGGTGCGTGCTGGTCGACACGACGTGCGGGTCGGTCCTGAACGTCTGGAAGAACGTGGACCGCTTCTCGGCCATGGGGTTCACCGCCCTGATCCACGGCAAGTACGCCCACGAGGAGACCCGGGCCACGGCCTCGCGCACCTCGCAGTACGCGGGCGGACGCTACCTGGTGGTGCGCGACAAGGAGGAGAGCGCGATCGTCTGCGACTACATCCGGCGCGGCGGCGACCCGGCCGCGTTCCAGGCGCGCTTCGAGCGGGCCGCCTCGTCCGGCTTCGACCCCGACCTGGACCTCGGGCACATCGGCCTGGCCAACCAGACGACGATGCTCTCCTCGGAGTCCCTGGAGATCCAGGAGATGATCCGGCGCGCGCTCCAGGAGCGCTATGGCGACGAGGAGCTGCCTCGGCACTTCCGCGCCTTCGACACGATCTGCAGCGCCACGCAGGACCGGCAGGACGCGATCGAGGCCCTCATCGGCGAGCGGCCCGACCTGGTGGTCGTCATCGGCGGGTACAACAGCAGCAACACGACCCACCTGGCGGCGATCGCTTCCACCACGACCCCCAACAACAAGGTCGGCGAGGTGGTGGAAGCGATCGCCGCCCTGCGCGGACTCACCCTCCTCTAGCCCCGGCCCGCGACGTCAGCGGATGACCAGGCTCGCCGCCTCGAAGGAGGCTTCGGCCTCGCTGCGATCGGCCAGGACGACGTGCGCGTCCTCGAAGGAGAGGCGCGCCGCGCCCGCGGCCCGGGCGCGGAAGCGGAGCGTGCAGAGCGTGCCCGATCCGCCGGCGCCGCCGCCCGCGGCGCCGAAGCGCGCCAGCGCCACGAACAGGCGCCCCGGGGCGCCGTCGGCCATGAAGAACGGGCGGGCGCCGCTCCCCTCGCCGCGCGCGGGGGCGAGGAACGGCCCGGGGGCGCCGTCCACGTACTCCAGGAGATCGGCGGGATAGACGAGATGGAAGGGCACCGCGTGCACGTCGCGCGCACCCCTGATCCGGAAGGTGAGGGTCACCAGGCCGCCCACCGGAACGACGCCCGGCGTGGCCACGGCGCGGACGGCGACCGGAGCCGGCTTCGCGGCGAGGGCCGGCGGTCCTGCCGGGACCCAGGCGGCGGCCGCCAGCGCGATCGCAACGATGGGAGAAAGCGCACGGCGGCTCATAGCGGGTCGATGTGCAGCGTGCCGCCCTGAGGAGTGCCCGAGCTGACGACGGTTCCATCCATGGAGATCACCTCGGGGGCCGTGAGCCCCGAATCGAAAACGAGCGCCGACGGCGGGGAGCCGGCAGGCCCGTTCGCCTTGAACTCGAGGACCACCAAGGTCTGCTGCCCCACTGCGCTCCTGTTCGTGGCCGCGGGGCCGGTGCGGAAGATGCCGAGGACGACCCGCTTCGTGTCGGGCGGGGGGCCGTCATCCTGCGTCCCGGTCACGAGCTGCGTCGGCACGGTGCCGCTGGCGCTCAGGAAGGCCCCCTGGGTCGCCTTCACGAACGTGATGTAGGTCGGATCGAAGACCAAATCGAAGTCGGCGCCGAAGATGTTGACGGTGTCGGTGATCGTGACGCCGACGAAGACCGACCCGCCCGAAACCGACTGCGCCGTGCCGGTCTGGACCAGGGCCAGCGCGCCGGGCGTGAAGGGCGGCGGCGACGCCGGGTCGAAGAGGATTTGCGAGGTGGGGCGCGGCCCGGAGTGGCCTCCCCCACCACCCCCGCAGCCCGACGCCAAGAGCAGGGGAAGAAGCGCCGTCACGAACGCCGCCCCACGCCTCACGGGCAGACCGTCTTCCCGAAATCCGCTTCGAGCGCCAGGAGATCGACCCCGTCGACGTCGCCGTCCCGGTCGGTGTCGGCGACCGGGTCGTAGTCCTGGAAGTAGAGCGTCGAGTGGTCGGCGTCGAGCGACGTGCCGAAGACCAGTGCCCAGGCGTAGAGGTCGCGGCCGTCCGCCCGCTTCGATCCATCCAGGTCGCCGCCGACGTTGCCGGCGACGCCGTCGCAGTCGGTATCCACGACACCGCAAACCTCCGCGGCACCAGGATGGACGTTGGCGTTGGCGTCGTTGCAGTCCTCGACGGCGGTCAGCGGGCCGGGCGAAAGCCCGCAGTCGTAGTATCCGTCGCCATCGACGTCCACGCAGGAGGCGCGCCGGAAGCGGCCCCACCAGGTGCCCCAGCGGCCGGTATCGCTGAAGGGGCAAGCCCCCACCTGGGCATCCGCAAACTCCTGGATGGTCCAGAAGTTGATGTCGTCCTGCGGATCGACGACCGTGGCGCTGTAGTCACCCCAGCGGTTCTGACCCGAGGCCAAGTCCTTGAAGTACGGCGAGATCCCCGCATGCAGGAGGCTCTCCGGCTGCATGGTGCCGGGTGAGTCGGTCCCCAGCCGCATGGTGTAGTAGCCGGAGGCGAAGTCGGCCGGGCCCGACGCCGCGAAACCGAGCGCCACGTCCTCGAGGACGTTCACCGCGATCGAGGGGAAGTAGTACCAGCGGTTGGCGTTGCTGACGCGCCCCTGCTGGATCGGACCGTTCGTCGCATTGGCGTCGGCCTGGGCGGGATCGATCTCGTACCAGGCCACCTCGGTCTTGTACACGTTGTCCTGGACCGGATCGTCCACGGCGTTCGTCGTCCAGAGATGCCCGTAGCGCAGGACCGCGTTGATCAGGCGGGTGTCGCCGGTGTCGATGAGCGGGGCGCAGCCGGGCTGGGGAGCCCCGGTCGGCACGTTCGGGTCGATGTCGAAGCCGTAGTCGGCTACCTGGATGAACCCGAGGTCGGTCAAGATGGGCGTGGAGGTGGGGAAGGTGAAACTCTTGATTCTCATTGCCCGCGTCGTCCCCCCAATCGACCACCCCTCGCTGATGATGTAATCGACGGCGCCCGGCCCGAAGGCGTGCGCCGGCTGCCAGGCGAAGCCGTTCGCCAAGCCTGGCTTGTTGAACTCGCTAGCCGTCAAGGCTCCGCCCGCAGGGAGCGTCCCCTTGTTGATGACCCAGACCTTGGTCCCCTTGAAGATTGGGCTGGAGCCGGTGGTGAACATGTTGGTGGTGATGTAGATGTGGCCCGAGTCGAGTCCCATCTGCGGA
>QHXZ01000125.1:311-3250 GCA_003223165.1 Acidobacteriota bacterium | reverse complement strand
GCTGGTTGAGGTCATCACGAAGCGGTCGGCATACTGGTCGTATACGACCCTGGGATCGAACGGTTTGTAAGCAGGCTGCGTGCTGCCGATGCCGAGGCGGGACCAGAACGCCCTCAGCGTGATCGGCCCGAAGACGGGGCTTCCGGTGGTCTTGTCGAAGATGGCGAAGCCCCGGTTTAGGAGGCTGATCAGGTGGGACGGCCCCGCCGCTCCCATGGTGTCGGGTGGGATCCCCGCGAGGTCGTCGAGCATGCCGGAGAAGCTGCGGTCGGTCGGGGGCGCCAGCGTGATAGGCGGGACCGGCGGCGCGATCCATTGCGGCGCCGCGCCCGCCGGTGCGGGCGGGCTCGACGGCGCCAGACGCGCGCCGGGGATCGGCAGCGGTCCCGGCCCGCGCATGAACGGCACGGCCGCCGGCGAAGGCGGCCCGGCCGGGGCCATGACGGCCTCCGTTTCCGCCGCGCGCCGCATGTCGTCCAACGTGACCCGGACGCCCCTGAGCAGGAACGTCCGGACCGGCCGCTCCTCGCCCGCCGTGGCGATCCCCAGGGACAGGACGAGAAGCAGGCCGGCGCCCGCCAGCCGCCTCAGGCCGGGACGACGCGAACGCATTGCTGTGGGAGGGGTCGGCCTCAGGGCGGCTCTCCTCGGACAGGTACGTGGCGCGGATTATAGGCCAGACAGCCGCTTCGCGCGCCCGCGAGACATGGGACCGGTCCGCGGCCGATCGCTAGTGAACCGCACCCTGCGGGCCAGGGTCGCGGGTGGCCTGGAGGAGGGCGATCTCCTGCCAGCGCCGGTCGAGGATCTCGATCAGCGCCCGGCCGCGCACCAGCACGTCGTCGAGGGTCAGCAACGACTGCTTCGCGCCGCTCTCCATCTCGAGGGACTGGCACAGCGAGTTGACGATGGTGCCGAACGGAAGCTCGCTGTCGAGCGGGAAAGGGCGGGCCGGCGGGCCCGAGACTTCCTGCAGGAGCCCGGCGCACAGCGCCAGGAGGCGCTTCTTCGCCTCCTCGACGCCGGGGCCGGCGCTTTCGTTGCGCTCCTCGAGGACGCGGACCGTGGCGATGCGGTAGGGGCTGTCCTGCACGAAACCCTGCACCTCGACCCGGGCCAGGCCGCGCAGGCGGATGTTGAAGCGGCCGTCGGGCAGGCGCGCCTCGTCCTCGATCAGCCCGGCGCAGGCGACCGCGTGCACCTCCGGGCTGCCGTCGTACGACTGCTCCCACCCTGGCTTCAAGAGGGCCATGGCGATGAGCCGGTCGGTGCGCAGGGCGTCCTCGGTCATGGTGCGGTAGCGCGGTTCGAAGATGTGCAGCGGCAGCGAGGCGTGGGGGAACAGGACGGTGTCCGGCAGGGGGAAGATGGCGATCCTCCCCCTCGCCAGCAGCACCTCAAGGGCCTTCGCGCTCTCGTTCATGGCGGCTCTCCGAGCATCGGCCGGTATGATACCATCCGCGACGGCATGGGCCAGTACGCGCGTCACGTCTTCGTCTGCACGCACGGCGAGTTCTGCCCGTTCGACGGATCGGCGGAGGTGCACCGCTTCCTGAAGGAGGCGATCGCCGCGCGCGGCCTCAAGCGCGACATCCGCATCAACAAGTCGGGCTGCTTCAACCAGTGTGGCAACGGGCCGATGGTGGTCGTCTACCCCGACAATGTCTGGTACGGGGGGGTCACCCTCGAGCGGGCACGCCGCATCCTGGAGGAGCACCTGGTCGGGGGGCGTCCCGTCGAGGAGCTGCGCTACCAGGCGCCGCCGGGACCGAACAAGAACGCGGGCCGCATGGCGGCGATCCACGCCGCGCGCGCCGCGGCGCAGCCGGGCCCCTCGGGGAGGCAACCATGAGCAATGGCGCCGGGATGAGCAAGCTGAAGCGTCCTTCCATCTGGATGTCCCGGCGGGGCTTCGTGGGCGCGGGGCTGGGCGCGGCCCTGGCCGTCGTGGCTCGGCTCATGGGTCCGCCGCAGAGCGCGCTGTTCAACCTCCTGGCCGGGAGCGGGATGGTGATCGCCGGCTACGCCCTCGGCGTGCTGGCGGCCGGCCGCCGCCGCGAGATCGAGGACATCGCCTACATCCTCCGCCTGCGCGAGGAGCTGCGGGCGTGCCAGGACCACATCATGGACACGGCGACCTTCGAGTCGCTCGGCGCCTATCTCGAGATCGCCGCGCACCAAATGAAGGAGCCGCTCCAGGGCGTGGCGGCCGGGGTGCGCGCGCTGGCCGCCGACGCTTCATTGCCCGAGGAGGCGCGCGCCTCGATCGCGGCGCTCAAGCAGAACCTGGAAACGCTGCAGGCCACGCTGCGCCACCTGGCCTCCTATGCCCTCACCAAGCCGGGGCGGGCGCCGTTCAGCGTCAACACCGTCCTGCGCGACGCCATCCACCTCTGCCGGCACCGCGCCGAGGAGAAGAACATCCGCTTCGACGAGCGCTACGCCGTCATCCCGCCGGTCTTCGGGCCGGCGGGCCGCGTGCACCGGGCGATCCTGAACCTCGTGGTCAACGCGGTCGAGGCGATGCCGTTCGGCGGCGGGACCATCCTGGTGGAGAGCGCCTACGAGAACGAGCGCGTCATCGCGCGTGTCCGTGACGGCGGCATCGGCATCCGGCCGGAGCACCTGGGGAAGATCTTCGACCCGTTCTTCAGCACCAAGCCCGAGCGGAGCGGCATCGGCCTGGGGCTGTGGGCCGTCAAGCAGACCTTCGACCTGATCGGCGCCGACGTCACAGTGAAGAGCGAACCCCACCAGGGGACCGAGATCAGCATCCTGTTCCCGCAGGCGGCGCCGCTGCGCCCCGGACGGGAAGGGACCGAGCACCCGCCCGAGCTGCCGCAGAACACCGCCGAGGAGCGCGGCCGCCAGATCGCCTAGCCGCGGCGCCCGAAGAGGCTCAGGAAGACGTACCCCGCGATGCGCGGGTTCTCCTTCAG
>QHXZ01000125.1:0-273 GCA_003223165.1 Acidobacteriota bacterium | reverse complement strand
AGGCTCCGGAGATCGCGGTCCACCCCCAGGAGCATCTGGAACTCGTACGCCTGGCGCGGCAGCCGCCGGCGATCGATGAGGTCCGCCGCCTGCCAGACCAGCTCCTCGTCGTGCGTGGCGATGCCGACGTAGAAACCCCGGTCGAGCAGCTCCTCCAGGAGCCGCACGTAGTTCCGGTTCACGACCGCCCGGTCCTTGTAGGCGATCTCGCGCGGCTCGACGTAGATCCCCTTGCAGAGCCGCACGTTCGCCCCCGACGGCAGGGCCCGCACG
>QHXZ01000024.1:25357-40434 GCA_003223165.1 Acidobacteriota bacterium | reverse complement strand
TCGCCGTTGGTGTCCTCGCCCGGATCGAGGCGGCAGTTGCCGTGGTCCGACTCGGCATGATCGAGCCGGCCGTCGCCGTCCCCGCCGTTGGCGGGGTCGTCCTCTCCCGGGTCCAGGATGCCGTTGCCGTTCGTGTCCTCCTCCCGGTCCTGGTGGCCGTCCATATCCACGTCGTCCGCCGGACAGTAGGCCGTCCAGACGCCGTCCGGCTGATCCTCGGGCCGGTCGAGGCGGCCATTGTGGTTGGCATCCTCGCAATCGAGCCTGCCGTTGCCGTTCGCGTCCTCGCCGGGGTCGAGCTTGCCGTTGCCGTTGAGGTCCTCGCAGGGGTCCAGGATGCCGTTGCCGTTCGTGTCCTCGCCGGGGTCGAGCTTGCCGTTGTGATTGACGTCCTCCGGCAGGTCGATGAAAGGTCCTGGTCGGTGCGCCTCGGGCTGACCTGGCGGCTGCGGAAGACCCGCAGGCTGCGCTCGCCGCCGAGGAAATAACGCTCGAACGTCGGGATGACCTTGCCGCCGAAGGCCTGCACGTACCCATACGACGCGTTGAGGCCGATGTAGTGCCGCCGCGACAGGCCCGGCAGGTAGAAGGTCGTGTCGAGGCGCGGCTTGACGAAGTAGTTGTCCCCGCCGAGGACCCCGCCGGCGTATTCGAGGCTCGTGGCCAGGCGCGCCCCTCGCGTGGGGCGGAAGAAGTTGTTCCGCGTATCGTGGCTGTAGACGGAGGTGAGGCTGCTCGTGGCGCTGGTCTGCCGGTTGACGGCGAAACCGGCCTGCGTCGTGACGAACTGCACCGTCTCGTATCCGTAGCCGATGTCCACCCGGCTGAAGTTCCCCAGCAGGCGGCCGAGAAAGACGTTGCCGCCGCTGCCGAGCTGCTTGAAGCCGACGTAGTCGGTCTCGCGCTTGTAGAGAGAGAAGCCCAGCGTCCAGGGCTTGCCGAGGAAATACGGTTCCGTGAAGTTGATCGAGTAGCGGTTGGCGCGGGCGCCGCTCTGGATGAAGGTCGAGAGGATCTCGCCGCGTCCCAGGAAGTTCCGCGTCGAATAGGACGCCTGGAAGAAGCCCCCCTCCAGGCCGGAGACGCCGCCCCCGACCTGGATCTCGTTGCGATTCGACTCGGTCCCCTGGACCTCGATGTTCACCTGGCTCGAGTCGGTCTCGGGCTTCACGATCGGGTCCTCCCCGACCTGCCAGTAGCCGAGCTGGGCGATCTTGCGCATGCCGAGGCGCAGCAGGCGGACGTTGAACAGGTCCCCCTCGTTCAAGCGCATCTCGCGGCGCAGCACGCCGTCGCGCGTGTTGGAGTTGCCCGTGAACTCGATCCGGTCGACCAGGTACTTCTTGTCTTCGGTGATCTCGATCTTCACGTCCGCGACCCGGTCGTGCTTGTCGAGCTGGGGGTCGAGCGAGACGTAGAAATAGCCTCGCTCGCCGTAGTCGTCCTCGATCCGCTTGGTCCCGTACTTCAGGGCGCTGTCGTTGAAGACCTGGCCCGTGCGCAGAGGCAGGCGGGCCATGATCTCGGCGTCGCTGAACACCTTGTTCCCTTCGATGTCGATCTTCCCCGCGCGGTATTGCGTCCCTTCGTCGATCGGCACCGTGAGGTAGACCCACTTCTTGGGCTTCTTCTCCCGCTGCTTCTTGGCCTTCAGCTCGGCGTTGACCCTCTTCTTGCGCTGCCGCTCCGTCTCGCCGGCGGGGGGCGCGGGCGCCGGCGTCTCTTCAGCGAACGGCTCTTCATCCTCCTCGTCCTGCGCGGCCTCCGCGGCGGCGGCCCCGGCGGGGGATCCTTTCCCCTGTCGCTTGGCGCGCTCGAGCCGCTCGCGGCGCTTGACGTTCGTCTCCAGCTCCACGACCTCCGGCTTGATCAGCACGTCGAGATACCCGAGGCTCTTGTAGGCCGTGCGGATGTTCTCCGCGTCCTGGTCGAACTTCGCCGGATGGTACAGGGTCTTGCTGGAGGCCCAGGAGGTCAGCCAGAAGGCCTGTTTGGTCAGCTTGAGGGACTTGCGCAGCTTGCGGTCGGAGTACACGGTGTTGCCGATGAAGTCGATCTTCTTGATCTTGGTCTTCGCGCCTTCATGGACGTCGAAGGTCACCTCGCGCTGGCTGGGGTTGATGGCGGTCAACCGCGCGCGGCAGCGGGCCTGCAGGTAGCCCTTCTCGGCCAGGAGCTGCTCGATCGCGGCCTCCGCGCGCCGCAGGACCGAGAAATCGACCGGCTCGCCTCGGCGCACCTCGCACTTGGCCTGCACCAGGCGCTCCTGGATGTTGGTCTCCGTGACGGCCTTCATGCCCACGAACGCCACGTTGTTGATGAGGGGCCGGTCGCGGACGTGGAAGATCAGGTCGACGGTGCGCGCGTCCCTCCGCCGTGACTCGACGACGATGTCGTCGAAGAGGTCGAGGTCCCACAGCCTGCGGTACTCATCCTGGATGGCGCGCTCGTCGTAGGGATCGCCCGACTTCAGCTTGAGGCTGTTGAAGAAGGCGCTGTCCGAGACGCGCACGTTGCCGTCCACGACGACCTGACCGATGACCTGCTTCTCCGCTTCGGGCGGAGCGGCGGGGCCTTCCTGCGCCGGAGCCGCCGCCTCCGCGCCGCCCCCCTCCTCGCGCGCCGGCCCCTCGGGGGCGGACGCCGCGGGCGGAGAGGGCGGCGCCGGGGCCGGAGAGGGACTCGCGGACGGCGCCTGCTCCGTGCCCGGAGCGGGACTCGGAGCGGGCGCGGGCCCGGGGGACGGCGCCGGGTCCGCGGGCGGCCGCGCCTGGGCCGCCGGCGACGCGGCCGCGAGGGCCAGCAGCAGGGAGCAGGCAGGCGTCATGGCTCGGGACCAGCGGAGCACGCGGTCTCCTACACGGTCGATTGGATCGCGGCGGGAAGAGCCTTCAGCGGACGATCTCGATCGGCTCCCGGAACGCCAACCTCTCCTGATCGACGAAGATCTCGATCTCCCCGTTTCCGGGGAGCTTGCCGAGAATGAGGTTCTCCGACAGCACATCCTCTATGTTCTTCTGGATGGCACGACGGAGCGGGCGCGCGCCGTAGGAACGGTCGCCGCAGGTGCGGTCGATCAGCCAACGGTAAGCCTCATCGGTGACAGCGAGCCGGATCCCCTTCTCGGCCAGGCTGGCATTGAGCTGGCTGATCATGAGGCGAACGATCGCCAGCAGGTCCTCGTCCGACAAGGCGTCGAAAACGATAATTTCGTCCACCCGGTTGATGAACTCCGGGTTGAGCACGGACTTCAGCTCCTTGAGCACCAGGTCGCGGCGCTGGCGATAGTCCGCTTCGCGGTCGTCCAGCGTGCGGAAGCCCATCGTGCGGGACTTCTGGATCAGGTGTGAACCGATGTTCGAGGTCATGACGATCAGGCCGTTCTTGAAGTCGATCGAGTCCCCGAAGGCGTCGGTGATCTGCCCGTCCTCCATAACCTGCAGGAGGATGTTCAGGACGTCAGGGTGCGCCTTCTCGATCTCGTCCAGCAACACCACGCTGTAGGGCCTGCGCTTCAGGCGTTCGGTCAGCTGGCCCCCCTCCTCGTAGCCGACGTAGCCCGGGGGCGAGCCGATCATCTTGGCGATGGCGTGCTTCTCCATGTACTCCGACATGTCGAAGCGGACGAGCGACTTCTCGTCGCTGAACAGGAACTCGGCCAGCCCCTTCGCCACCTCGGTCTTGCCGACGCCCGTCGGGCCCAGGAAGATGAAGGAGCCCACCGGCCGCAAGGGGTTCTTGAGCCCGGCCCGGGAGCGGCGGATGGCGCGCGACAGCGCCCGCACGGCCTCGTCCTGTCCGACGATACGGCGGTGCAGGACCTCTTCCATGTTGAGCAGCCGCTCGGCCTCCTCCTTCTTCACCGAAGAGATCGGGATGCCGGTCCACTTGGAGATGACCTCCTCGACGTCCTCCTGCGTCACCTCCAGCACCATGCGCCGCTCTTCTTCCTCGCGCAGCTTGTACTCGTCGTACTTCTTCCGCAGGGCGATCTCCTCGTCGTGGTGCCGGACCGCCTTCTCGAAATCCTTGCGGAAGAGGTAGTTCTTCATGCTGCTCACGGCGCGTTCGATCTCGCGCTCGACGTCGCGGATCTCTCGGTAGTTCATGCGCCGGCGCAGCTTGACGCGCGCCCCCGCTTCGTCGATGACATCGATCGCCTTGTCCGGCAGGAAGCGGTCGGTGATGTAACGGTTGGACATCATCACCGCGATGCGCAGCGCCTCCTCGCTGTAGCGCACCTGGTGGAACTTCTCGTAGCGCTCCTTGACCCCGTTCAGGATCGCCAGGGTCTCGTCCTCCGTCGGCGGGTGGAGGCGGATCGGCTGGAAGCGCCGCACCAGGGCGCGGTCCTTCTCGATGTAACGGTGGTAGTCCTTGGGCGTCGTCGCCCCGATGCATTGCACCTCGCCTCGCGACAGGGCCGGCTTGATGATGCTGGCCGCGTCCAGGGAGCCCTCGGCCGAGCCGGCGCCGATGAGCGAATGGATCTCGTCGATGAAGATGACGATGTCCTCGTTGCCGATGATCTCCGAGATGATGCCCTTGAGCCGCTCCTCGAACTGCCCGCGGTACTTCGTGCCGGCGACGATGAGGCACAGGTCGAGGGCCAGGAGGCGTTTGCGCGACAGCGACACCGGCACGTGGCCGTCGGCGATTCTCTGGGCCAGCCCCTCCACCAACGCCGTCTTGCCGACCCCCGGCTCCCCCAGGAGGACGATGTTGTTCTTGCGCCGCCGCGACAGGACCTGGATCATCCGCTGCAGCTCGTTCTCGCGCCCGATGAGGGGGTCGAAGACCTGGCGCGCGGCCATCTCCGAGAGGTCGCGCGAGAACTCGTTCAGGAAGGGAGTCTCCTTGACCTTCTTGGGCAGGGAGCGCTGCTTCCAGACGGCGACCGTGTCCTCGCGCAGGGCGTACAGGCGCATCCCCTTCTCGGCCAGGACCCGGCCGGCGGCCGAGTCCTCGACCCGCAGGAGGCCGAGCAGGATGTGCTCGTCGCTGACGTAAGGGTGGAGCAGGCGCTCCGCTTCCTCCTCGGCGCACGCCAGGATCTTCTTGGTCTCCTCGCTGAACGGGATCTCGATGGGGGCGGCCTGTTTCTCGCCGCTCGGGCCGCGCGCCTCCAGCTCGGCCCTGAGCAGCTCGAGGTTGACGCTGCTCCGGCCGAACAGGTCCCGGACCAGCTCGTCTCCTTCTTTGATGAGGCCCAGGAGCAGGTGCTCGGATCCGATCACCTTGCTCCCCATCTGGCTGGCCTCGTAGCGGGCGAGGAAGAGGACCTTTTTGGCCTTCTCCGTGTACTTCTCAAACATGACAGCCCGTCCGCTCGTCCGTCTCGCTCTGTTGTGTGGCCGTTTCGTCAGTGGGGAACCGGCGCGGTCCCAGACGGGATATTGTAGCGGGTGCTCGTCGAGCCCGTCAAGGAACCATGCTCCATCCTGCAGATCCGCGTGCAGCGGGCCGCGAGGCGCTCGCTGTGCGTCACCAGGAGCGTGGTCAGCCCGCGGCGCCGGTGCAAGTCCAGGAGCAGCTCGAACGCCGCCTGGGCGTTGCGCTCGTCCAGGTTCCCGGTCGGCTCATCGGCGAGGAGCAGCGCCGGCCCGGGTGCTATGGCCCGCGCGATCGCCACCCGCTGCTGCTCCCCGCCCGACAGCTCGCTCGGCCGCCGTCCCATGCACGGCGCCAGCCCCAGCTCCTCGAGGATGGGGGCGACCCTGGCCCGGGCGCGCCCGCGCTCCTCCCCCCTGATAAGCAGGGGCATCATGGCGTTCTCCAGCGCCGTGAACTCGGGCAGCAGGTGGTGGAACTGGAAGACGAAGCCCAGGTCGCGGTTGCGGTAGGCGGCCCGCTCCCCGGGGGGGGCGGCGGCGACGTCGCGCCCCTTGAACAGGATCGACCCCGCGTCGGGCCGGTCGATGGCGCCCACCAGGTGCAGCAGGGTCGTCTTCCCCGCCCCCGACTCGCCCAGGATGGCGACCATTTCCCCTCGCTCGACCGCCAGCTCCAGGCCGCGCAGCACCTCGACCCGGCCCGAGGGCGGGCCGAACGACTTGTGCAGGTCGAGGCAGCGCAGGATCGGCTCGGCCATGGTCCTACTCGTAGCGCAACGCTTCCGACGGGTCGAGGCGCGAGGCCCGCCAGGAGGGGTAGAGGGTCGCCACGAACGACACGCCGACCGCCAGCGCCGCCACCATCAGGACGTCCAGCGGCCGCACGTGGAACGGCACGTAAGGGATGAAGTAGACGTCCACCGGCAGCTGGATCAGGCGGTAGCGCCCGAGCCCCCAGGCCAGTCCGGTCCCCAGACCGATGCCCGCGCCGGTCCCCGCCACGGCGATGATCAGCCCTTGCAGCAGAAAGATGCGGCGCACCCCCTCGGCGGTGGCCCCCATGGCCGCCAGCACCCCGATGTCGCGCATTTTCTCCATGACCATCAGCGTGAGGGTGGAGACGATGTTCAGCGCCGCCACCACGACGATGAACCCGATGGCGATGAACATCCCCAGCTTCTCGAGGCGCAGGGCCGAGAAGAAGGTGCGATTCATGCGGATCAGGTCGTTCACGTAGAACGCTTCGCCCAGGGCCTTCTGCGCCCGCTCGCCCGCCTCCTGGATGCGTGCCGGGTCCTTGACACGCGCCTCGATCGCCGTCGCCTGCTTCGGCGACAATCCGACGAAGCGACGCGCCGCCTCGAGCGAGACGTAGACCCGGCTGCTGTCGTACTCGTAGAAGCCGGCGTCGGCGATCCCGGCGACCTCGAACTCGCGGCTCCGGGGCACGGTGAGGAAGGGAGAGACGTTGGCTTGCGCGATGATGATGCGCACCACGTCCCCCGTGCCGACCCCCAGCGTCAGGGCGAGGTCCTTCCCCAGGATGGCACGATCGCGCCCCCCCTGCCCCGGGGTGGCCAGGGCGGCGAGGGTCCTGGGTTCCCCGCGGATCTGGGAGGGCAGGTCGGTGATCGCCTGCTCGGCGACCGGATCGACCCCCTTGAGCAGGACGGGGGCGCCGGTGGCGTTCAGCTGGCTGGTCGCCATCCCCTTCTCGTACACCACCGGGGCGGCGGTGAAGATCATCGGCAGGGCCGTGACCCGCCCAAGCGCCGCGCCGGCGTCGTCGATCGGCCGCCCCGCCCAGCCGGCGAAGATCGTCAGGTGGGCATTCCCTCCCAGGATCTTGGCCTGGATCTGCTCCTGGAAGCCGGTCATCATCGCCAGGACCACCACCAGCGCCGCCACCCCGACCACGATCCCGGCGACCGAGATGAGGGAGATGATGTAGATGATCGCCTGCTTGCGCCTGGCGAGGAGGTAGCGCGTGGCGATGAAGAGAGGGTATCCCATCGAGGGTCGCCCCGCCGCCGCCTGCCCGCCGGCGCGCGAGGGCCGCCCATGCTACTGCGGCCCCGGGACCAGGTCAAGGCGCGCCGTGGGTCGCCGCCTCCGCCATCTCTGGCCTATAATCGCTGCCTCCCGTCCGGGCATCACCCGGAAGGCACGCTTCCGACCGAGACACGGGGGACCCACTCCGATGTCGCGCCCGCCCCTGCTCTTGTCGCTCGGCCTCGCCGGCGCGCTCGTCTGCGCCGCGGCAGGCGGCGGGGCCGTCCCGCCCTCCGGTGCCACGGCCCCTGCCGCGAAGCCGGCGGAGAAGAGCGGCCTGGTCGAGCGGGTCACGAGCGAGCTTGTCCTGGTCGAGGCCTACGTGAGCGAGCGGGATGGCAGCCCGATCCGGGGGCTGGGGCCGCAGGACTTCGTCCTCATGATCGACGGCCACGTGAAGCCGATCGCCTCGGTCGAGTTCCGCGAAGTGGCCGCGCGCGAAACCGGCCCCACGATCCCCCACGCGGCGGAGCAGCGCCCGGAAGAGGCGGCGCCGGCCGCCTCGCCGCGGCGCTTCGTTCTCTTCTTCGAAGACGGCACCTCGGCCTACCAGGGGCTCACGGCGGCCCGGCGCGCGGCGCAGACCTTCCTCACCGCGACCCTGGCGGCCGATGATCAGGTCGCCCTCCGACGAGCTGCTCAAGCGCCAAGAGGAGCTCACGCGTCTTCTCGCCGATCCGGGCCTGATGACGTCCACGGGCGGCAGGATGGCCGCCGCGGCGGGGAGCCACGACGTGACCGCGCGCCAGGCCGCCACCCTGGCGGCCGGCTACGCCGCCGACGAAGCGGCCCGCTGGCGCCAGGTGCTCGGAGCGGTGCGCACGCTGGTCGACGCGCTCTCGGGCTGGCCCGGGTACCGGGCGATCGTCTTCATGGGGGACGGCGTGCCCGAGGACCCGGCTCAGGACTACCTCGAACGGATCGTCGGGCGCCACAATCCGTATCAGCCGACCGGCGCCTCCAACCTGTCGTTCGAGATCAAGGAGCTGGCGCACGCCGCCGCCGCGGCCGGGGTGACCATCCACACCGTGCAGACCGCCGGTCTCTCCGCCGGCAGCGCCCGCGAGGTGCGCGCCGCCCTGCGGCGCTCCAACGCCTTGGAGGCGATCGCCCTCAACACCGGAGGGCTGACCTCGTCCTCCAACGATCTCTCGAAGGGGCTGGCGCAGGCGGAGGCGGCGAGCCGCGCCTACTACATCATCGGCTACGCCCCGGAAGGGCCGCCCGACGGCCTGGAGCACACGGTCCAGCTCAGGGTCAGGCGGAGCGGCGTGAGGCTCTCCTGGCGGCGCGAGTTCACCCGGCTGCGGCCGGCGGAGGCGCGCCAGCGGGCCATCCAGGCCGCCCACCTCATGCCCGAGTTCTACCGCGGCATGGATCTCGACCTGAGCGTCGTGCCGGGACCCGCGGGGGCGGGGCAGCAGGTGACCGACCTGGTCGCCCACCTCCCCGGCGACAAGGTCCTCTTCCTTCCCGAGGACGGCCGGCCGACGGCGCGCCTCGAGGTCGGTTTCGTGGCCCTCGACGCCTCCCAGCACGAGACGCTGCGCGTCGCCCGGGCCTTGCGCCTCGCGCTGCCTCCGGATGCGCCGCAGGACCAGGGTGGCACCGGTCTCGATCTCTATTCCAGGGTCCGGCTTCCTGTCTCGGCCCAGACGGTCACCGCCGTGGTGGCGGACATGGCTTCGGGGACCATCGGTGCGGCGCGGCTCGTCCTCCCGAAGGCCTGGGGTGAGGAGCACGACATCCTCGGTTTGTCGATCTACTCGCTGGCGGAACGCAGCCTGTGGGTCGAGGTCCCGGCGGGAGGGGTGGGAGGCGAGGAGCCGCAGCAGGCGTCGGCCTTCGAGATCGGGCCGGCGCTGAAGGCGACCTTCGCGTCCGGCGAGCCCCTGGCCTGCGGTTTCCGGACGGGCCAGGCGCGCGCGCCCGGCGATCCGGCCCTGCGCCTGCTGATTCGCCTCGGTGACATCGCCGTGAGGACGGTCGAGGTCGCGGACGGCCCCGCCGATCCGGGCGGGGCGGTGAAGCGGCCGCTGCCGGTGCAGGGGCTCGCTGCGGGCGACTACACGCTCGTCGTGCAGGAGGTCCAGGGGAAGGAAGCGATCGATCGGGCCTCGCTCCCCTTCCGGATCCGGTAGGGGGCCCGTGCCAGGAGCCTGTCCGGCTCAGGGCTCCTGGCGCTCGGGACGCTTGCGGGCGATCCAGGAGCCGGCGACCGGGGTGCCTCCCGACAGGATGAAATTCGTCCAGGTGCCGCGCAGGGTCTTGCCGTCAGGGGAGACGGTGCCCTCGAGGTCCGACGAACGCCCCAGCTTCGAGTCGATGCGGTGCAGCAGCACCTTGCCGTCCACGATGGTGCCCTGCATGCTCCCCTTCCAGCCCCCTTCGAGGGAGTACTCGCCGGCCAGGAGGGTCCCCGACTGGCGCAGGGTGAACACCCCCTTGTCGTCGCTGGGCATGTAGGTGATGTCCCAGGTCCCGGTCAGCGACTCGGTGTCGGACGGGAGGGTCTTCCTCAGGCGCGCGATGCGATCCGCAAGCAGGTTGATGCGCGACTGGGCGTCGCGGATCTCCGCCCGGACGTCGCGCCCCTGGCGCGACAGCACCTCGAGCTCCACCTCCACCTTCTGGACGTCCCCCTCGGCGTTGAGGATGGCGCCCGGCTCGCCCTCGTCGCGGCCGGCGACCATGGCGTCGAGATCCTGGTAGAGACGGGTCAGCCGGGCACGCGCCTCCTCGCGCGCCCTGGCGTTTGCGTCGTGGCGCTGCAGGGCGCCGTCGAGGTGGCGCTGCTCGACCTCGAGCTGCACCTTGAGGGCATAGATCGCGGCCAGCTGCTCCTCCGGGCGCTTGAGATCCTGGGCCAGCCCGGCCGGCGACTGCAGCGCCGCCATGGCCGGGACCAGCGACAGGATCACCCCCCACCTCATGCGTCCCTCCGCGGGACGCCCTTGGCCAGGATCGCCTCGGCGATCCTCACGGCATTGAGCGCCGTGCCGGTCTGCAGGTCGTCGCTGACCGCCCAGGCCCAGAACGCGTTCTCCCCGCCGGCGGGGTTCACCCCCGCCAGCACGATGCCCTCCTGCCCCGCCCTTTCCACCGGCGTGACCGACTCCCCGCCGCGCTCCGTCCGGACCTGGTCGTTCCCGTCGAACGCCGCGAGCAGTTCGGCGCGGCCGGCGCCTCGCGGCAGGACCAGCCGCGCCAGCACCGCGTGGCAATGGAAGACGGGGGCCAGCACCACCTCGAGCGAGAGCTCGAACCCGCCGCCGGTGACGCGCAGCACCTCGTCCCGCTCCCGTCCGGGCCACGAGCCGCCCGGGACCGCGTTCTTGCGGTACAGCGACGACGGCACGAGGTTGAAGGCGATCTGCCGCCCGAAGACGGCGCGCGGCAGGTCGTGGAAGTTGAGCAGGCTCACCGTCTGCTGGTACAGCTCTTCGACCCCGCCCGCTCCCGCGGCGGAGGCGGGCTGGAAGACCACCACCGTCGCTTCCTGCAGGCCCGGCCCCCGGCGCACCGGCGCCAGCAGGCTCGAGACCATCTGGGCCGCCGGACCGGGGGTGGCGATCAGGCCCGGGCGGCCGGAGATCGCCTCGGGGTTCACGCCCGCGTTCACCAGCGGCACGCCGTCGACGTCGGTCGCCGCCGAGGTCAGGTCGATGGCCACGAAGCCTTTGCGGCGCGGCCAGTCCAGGTAACGAGCGCCCTCCTCCCGGCCGCCGCACAGGAAGGCGATGTCGAGGCTTCCCAGCCCCTCTTCGTCCGGCGCCGTGACCAGCATCGCCTCGCCTTTGAACTCGGTCAAATTGGCGTCGGGATCGGTGCTGGAGGTGAACAGGCGCACCGAGGTAACCGGGAAGGAGCGGGCCGCGAGCTGGTCCTTGACCCCCTTGGCGGTGAGGCTGGTCGCCTCGAACAGGGCCAGGCGCGCCCCGCGCGCGGCCGGCGGCGCCTTAACGGCTCCCATCGGGGCCTCCCGCAGGGGCCGGGCGTTGGTCCTGCCGCCCTGAGGTGCGCAGCCGCGGGACCAGACCCGAGATGAGGTAGAGGAAGCTGAGCAGGAGCGCGATCTCGCGCGGGTAGCCTGCCACCACCAGGTAGACCAGGGCCATCACGATCACGACCACCCAGGGCAGCCGCGACCTGAGATCGATGTCCTTGAACGATCGATAGCGCGCCTTGCTGACCATCAACACGGCCAGAGTGAGGACCAGGGCCGCGACCAGGCTCGCGACGATCGGGTCTTCGACGCGTTGCGGGTCGTAGAAGACGCAGGCCGCCACGGCGCAGGCCGCGGCCGGTATCGGCAGCCCCACGAAGTAGCGCTTGTCCTGCGTCGAGGCCTGGAGGTTGAAGCGGGCCAGGCGGGCGGCGCCCGCGGCCAGATACAGGAAGGGGGCCAGCGACCAGGCCCTGGGCAGCCCCGAGAGGGCCCAGACGTAGACCAGGAGCGCCGGCGCCATGCCGAAGGAGATGACGTCGGCCAGGGAGTCGAGCTGCACCCCGAAGTCGCTGGTGGTGCCCGTCAGCCGGGCCACCCAGCCATCCAGGCGGTCCAGCAGGGCGGCGATGAACAGGGCGATTGCCGCCCATTCAAAATCTCCCCGGATGCCGCGCACCACCGCGATATAGCCGCACAGGAGGTTGGCCGTGGTGAACAGGCTCGGCACCAGGTATGCCCCGCGGCGGAACCGCGTCCTTGGCCTCACCGCATCCTCCCCGACGCCGCGCGGGCCGCCACCGGCTCGGGCCGCGCCACCACGGTCAGCCCGCCGCGCACCCGCTCGCCGACCTCCACGACCGGATCGACGCCGGGAGGCAGGCGCAGGTCGGTGCGCGATCCGAACCGGATGAGGCCGATGCGCTCTCCTCGCGCCACCGGGTCGCCCGGTCTCTTGCTGCAGACGATGCGGCGGGCGACGACGCCTGCGACCTGGGTCACGCCGAAGTCTCCCTGCGGCGCCTCGATCACGAGATGGTTGCGCTCGTTCTCCGAGGAGGCGCGGCCTTGCCAGGCGGGATGGAAGCGGCCGGGGGTGCGCGCCACCTCGCGCACTCTCCCCGCCACGGGCGAACGGTTGATGTGGCAGTCGAAGAGCGACAGGAAGATCGACACGCGCGCCCCCGCGGGGCCGCGCGACACCTCGGTCACGCGCCCGTCCGCCGGGGCCAGCACCAGGCCGTCGCCGGACGGCGGCATCCTTTCGGGATCGCGGAAAAAGAAGGCCACGAACAGGGCAAGGGACAGCGGGGGGAGGCCGGCCCACCATCCGAGCGTCGGGACGAGGATCGCCGCCAGGAGGAGGAGCGGGATCAGGAACGGGACCGCCTGCACGGCTACGGGCATCCGATGCCCTCCAGACGACGGCGGGTCACCGCCGGGTGGTCGCGGTGCCGGCGTCAGTGCCGGACGCCCGCGCCCGCCTCGCGCTCCAGGTGCTCCCGGACGATCCTCTCCATCCGGTCCTTGAGCTGGAGCTTCTGCTTCTTGATGTTGACCGTCTCCACCCTCTCGGTGTCGTCAAGGGCGGCCTTGCTTTGGAGTTCCTGAAGACGGGTCTCGCAGCTGGCGTGCTCGGCCAGAAGCTTCCGGTACTCCTCGTGCCTCTCGGCGAGCGTCCGCTTCAGATCCTCGTGGATATGGACCATCGGCCCCACCTCCCTGGGTTGTGTAGGCATTCCGCCACGCGCGGCTGCAGGCGACCAGCGACCATGTGCCGGTGATTTTAGCATCACCGATCGGACGGCGCAAGCGACGGCGGGCGGCCCGGGGGGGACACCGGGCAGGTCATGACCAGGGCGTCCTCGTGGGTGTCGGTATAGTACTCCTTGCGCCGGCCGGTCAGGACGAAGCCGGCCTTCTGGTACAGCCTCAGGGCGGCCGCGTTGCTGGGCCGCACCTCCAGGGTGGCCTGCCGGCACCCCTGGCCGGCGGCGAAGGCGAGCAGGAATGCCAGCAGGCGCGTCGCCACCCCCTTGCGGCGCCACAGGGGATGGACGCCGAGGTTGTTGATTTTCATTTCGTCGTCCACCACCCAGACGGAGGCGAACGCTATCACCTCGGGCGGCTGGTCGGCCCGCGCGACGAAGAGGCTGGCGTAGGGGTTCTCGAGCAGCTCGTAGCGGAACGATGACTCGCTCCAGGGGGTCGGGAAAGACCGGCGCTCGATCTCCATCACGCCGGGGATGTCGTCGAGGACCATGCCCGCGATCGAGAACGGCCCGGTCCGCGTCTTGGCGCCCCGCTTCTTCACGACCGTCGTCGTGCCGCCTCCGCGTCCGAGGGACGCACGTAGTTGGGTCCGAGCGCCCCCGGCGTGTACCCCGCCCCCGGCGGGATGGCGCTCCAGGCCCAGAGGGCGATGGCGGGCGCGAGCGGCGGCCAGGCCGGGGCGGCCTTCAGGGAACGCCCCGCCTCCGCTCCCGAGCGCAGCACCGCCTCGGCCCCGTCCCCGATCACGACGCAGCCCGGGGGCAGGTCGCGCGCCAGCTCCTCGGGGGGCCGGGAGCGATCCTCCGCCTGCCGGGAGGGACCGGCGGCCTCCAGCCGGAAAAGGGCGGCGTAGACCTCCCCGCGCCCGGCGTCGAGCGTCGGCAGGATCCATTCCGGGGCCGGGGAGAGCGACGCGGCCGCGGCCCGCGCCAGGGCCTCGAGGGTGGAGAGGCCGCGCAGGCCGATGCGCAGGGCGTACGCCAGCCCCTTGGCGGTGGCCATGCCGATGCGCACGCCGGTGAAGGAGCCGGGGCCGACCGCGACGCCGATGCCGCTCAGGTCCCCGGGACCCAGCCCCCCGTCACGCAGCAGCCGGTCGATGCGCTTGAGCAGCTCGCGAGCGTGCCAGGCGCGCTCCTCCAGCGCCGACGCGGCCAGCACCCTGCCTTCCGCGGCCAGGGCGATGCTGCCGCGGGCGGTCGCCGTGTCGATCCCCAGCGCGGGCATGGCCGCCGCGTCAACCCGCGGCGGCCAGGCCGCCGCGGCGCAGGAACTCGGTCACCTGGGCCTCCTGGTGCTCCCACTCGAGGAGGAAGGCGGCCCCCACCTCGTAACGGCCCGCCTGGCCCTCCAGCTCCTCGATGCGCACCACGCGCGCGCGCAGGGTGACGCGGGCGGCGTCCCGGCCGTCCTGGCAGATGATGACCAGCTCCTCGCCGATGGCGTACGGACGCTCGCTCTCGAACAGCAATCCGCTCTTGCTGATGTTGCGCGGCTCGGGGGCGGCGCCGGACGGATCCGCCTCCTGCTCCCCCGCCGGCGTGACGCGGATCTGCACCGGCCGGCTCGCGACATCGAAGCGGATGAAGTTGCGGCGTTCGCGGTAGTAGACGCCCACCGAGTTGCCGCCTCGCGCCTTGGCCTGGTGCATCGCCTCCTCGGCGCGCTGCACGAGGCGGTCGGCGACGGCCGCGTCCTCGGGGTACTTGGCCAGGCCGAGCGTCATGGTCATCGAGATCGGCCGCCCGTCGATGTCACGCCGCAGGAAGTGCCGCTCGACCTCCTTGCGGATCCGCTCGGCCACGAGGAAGGCGCCCATGCGCTCGGTCTCGGGGAGGATCAGGCCGAATTCCTCCCCCGCCAGGCGGGCCGCCTGGTCGATGTCGCGGATCTTGTTCTTGAGAAGGATGGCGACCTCGCGCAGCAGGATGTCGCCCACCAGCTCCCCGTGGCGCTGGTTGATCTCGCGGAAG
>QHXZ01000024.1:0-25327 GCA_003223165.1 Acidobacteriota bacterium | reverse complement strand
TCCACAGTCCCGTCTGCGCGTCGAGCGACGATGAGGGCTCCTGCCGCTCCTGCAGCGATAGGTCGATGATCCTGGGGCTGGTCAGCTGGCGGTTCACGTTGACGAAGTAGTCGAGGACCGCCACGCGCAGTCCCACCTCCCGCTGCAGGGCCTGGGCGAGCGTGCGCCGGTGCTTGAGGATCGCCTCCCAGTGGCGGCGCGCGTCCGATTCCTCGAAGGGGAGATGGGTGAGAATGAGCAGGAGCGCCGCGTAGACTTGCAGCCCGCTCTGCGTCCGGATCTGGTCGAGGCGCTTGAGGATGCGCTCCTCGTTGTGGGCGTCCTCCAGAAGGACGGCCACCAGCTCCTCGCGGTAGCGTGCCGCCTCGTCCAGGGTGATCACGCCGCCCCGCCCGCCCACGAAGAATCGCGGGGCCGCTCCGGCAGGTCCGCCAGGAGCCCGGCGAGGCGCACCCGCCCCGCGGCGTCCGAAAGGAAGACGACCGCCGCCACCCACCCGGCGCCGCCCGCCGTGCGCGGCGACTCCGCCGCGCGCACCACGCGCAGCGGGGCGCTGATCTCCCGCGGGCGGGCCGTGGTCTCGCGCAGGACCAGCGTGCACTCGCT
Source organism: Acidobacteriota bacterium (assembly GCA_003223165.1). GTDB lineage: Bacteria > Acidobacteriota > Polarisedimenticolia > Gp22-AA2 > Gp22-AA2 > QHXZ01. The sequence continues at coordinate 24,721 of QHXZ01000024.1, read as the reverse complement.
GCCGGGCTCCAGCCGCTCCGCGGTGCGGATCAGGGCGCCGCCGAGCGACAGGTCCTCGATGGCGGCGGCCGTCTCGGTCCCCTCGCGCCGCAAGCGGCCGGCGAGGCCCGAGGCGGCCCGGCGCGGGTGCTCGCGCCGCTCCGCGTGATGCGCCTCCGCCCGGTCCCCGCCGCGGACTCGCGCGGCCTCCAGGGCCACCCGGGCGCAGCGCTCGAGCGCCGTCGCGGTGCGCCCGTCGCCCGGAGCGGCCGCCACGCCGGCGCTCCAGGTGACGCCCGTGGGGCGCAAGAGCGCCCCGCGCAGCCGGCGCGCCGCCAGCAGGGCCGCTTCGCGCGCGGTGCATGGCAGGATGACGGCGAAGCCCGCCGACGCCAGGCGCGCCACCTGGTCCGTGTCGCGCGCGCCGTCCCGCAGGGCGGCGGCCGCGGCGAGCATCGCCCGCTCGCCTTCCTGCGGCGCGCCGTCCGGCGCCAGGAGCACCAGCGCCGCCGGCCGGGCGAAGCGCTCCGCCCGCTTCAGCTCCAGGCCCACGATCTCCTCGATTGACGCCTCGTTCGGGATCGCGGCCCTGCGCGCCGCGGCCGGGCCCTCCGGAGGGGCCTGGTTGAAGAGCGGGTCGCGAAGGGTGCCCTCCTGGTCCTGCAGGTAATCGAGCGCCGCCACGCTGAATCCGGGGTCGCGGCCCAGGGTTGCCTCGAGCCCGGCGCGATGCGCCTCGATGGCGTCCAGGGTGGCGCGCGCCTGGTCCTCGCTGAGATCGAGCGGCAGGACAGTGCGGAGGGCGAGGCGGAACGGCTCGTCGTGCGGCCGCGCTCCGAGGCCGTGGATCGCCTCGGCGAGACGCGCGCCGCGCAGAGAGTGGTCGGCGAGGACCGACCGGATCTTCTCCTCGACGGCGCGAACCGGGTCCTGCGTTTCCACGCTCGCCCTCTGCGCTCAGGGGTCTGTCCGACGCCGGATGTTAACGGCAATCCAGGGCACTGTCAACAAAACGGCCCGACGCCGCGGAGCGCGCCGAGCGACGAAAAACGCCACCGGGAAAAAGATTTTGACAATTCCTTGACTGGGCCTTATATTAGCGGTCAGGTGCTTGAGAAGTAGAGGAAAGCATGGCCTACCAAAGAGATACGACGCATCTGCCCGCCAAGGAGTCCCAGGTCGATCGGGAGGTGAAGCCGGTGCCCACAGGCTCAGACATCGTCCAGTTGATCGGGAAGCTGCAGGACCTGCGAGGCTTTCGCGACCAGCACTGGGAGGGGGGCTTCGAGGACTACCTTCAGATCGTGCGCCACAACACCAAGGTCACGCGCACGGCGTTCCAGCGCATCTACGACATGATCCTGGCCAAGGGAACGCGGGAGTATTTCGAATACAAGAAGAAGATCGTCCACTACAACTTCTTCGACGACAAGGAGCACGGCGGCGTCGACGCCATCTTCGGGCTCGACATCCCGCTCATGAAGCTGGCGAACGTGTTCAAGTCGGCGGCGCAGCGCTACGGCACCGAGAAGCGCGTGCTGCTTTTGCATGGCCCGGTCGGCTCGTCCAAGTCGACGATCGTGCGGCTGCTCAAGAAGGGGCTGGAAGACTACTCCAAGATGCCGGAGGGGGCGCTGTACACCTTCGCCTGGGTGATGGACGCCGAGGCCGGGCGCAAGCGGCCCGACCAGACGGCCGAGGTGATCTCCTGCCCCATGCACGAGGACCCGCTGCACCTGGTGCCCGAGGGGCTCCGCCCCGAGGTCCTGCGCATGCTCAACGAGGGCCGCCCCGAAGGGGAGCGGGTGGTGATCGACGGCGATCTGTGCCCCTGCTGCCGCCAGTACTACAAAGAGCTGAACCTGCGCTATGGCGGCGACTGGACCAAGATCGTGTCGCACGTGCGCGTGCGGCGGCTCATCCTCTCCGAGAAGGACCGCATCGGCATCGGCACCTTCCAGCCGAAGGACGAGAAGAACCAGGACTCGACGGAGCTGACCGGGGACATCAACTACCGCAAGATCGCCGAGTACGGCTCCGACTCCGACCCGCGCGCCTTCAACTTCGACGGGGAGTTCAACGTCGCCAACCGCGGCCTCATCGAGTTCATCGAGGTGCTCAAGCTCGATGTCGCGTTCCTCTACGACCTGCTCGGGGCCTCGCAGGAGCACAAGATCAAGCCGAAGAAGTTCGCGCAGACCGACATCGACGAAGTCATCATCGGCCACACCAACGAGCCGGAATACCGCAAGCTGCAGCACAACGAGTTCATGGAGGCGCTGCGCGACCGCACCGTCAAGATCGACATCCCGTACATCACCAAGCTGTCCGAGGAGATCAAGATCTACGAGAAGGACTACAACCCCTCCCGGATCAAGGGCAAGCACATCGCGCCCCACGCGCTGGAGATGGCGGCGATGTGGGCGGTCCTGACGCGGCTCGAGGAGCCGAAGAAGGCCGACCTGACGCTGCTCCAGAAGCTGCGCCTGTACAACGGCAAGACGCTCCCCGGCTTCACCGAGGACAACGTCAAGGAGCTGCGCAAGGAGGCGACGCGCGAGGGCATGGACGGCATCTCGCCCCGCTACATCCAGGACAAGATCAGCAACGCCCTGGTCTCCGACAAGGGCGAGGGGTGCATCAACCCGTTCATGGTGCTCAACGAGCTCGAGTCGGGCCTGCGGCACCACTCGCTCATCACCTCGGAGGAGCTGCGCAAGCGCTACCGCGACCTCCTGGGCGTCGTCAAGCAGGAGTACGAGGACATCGCCAAGAACGAGGTGCAGCGCGCCATCTCGGCCGACGAGGAGGCCATCGCCCGCCTGTGCAGCAACTACATCGACAACGTCAAGGCCTACACGCAGAAGGAGCGCGTGCGCAACAAGTACACGGGCCAGGACGAGGAGCCCGACGAGCGGCTGATGCGGTCGATCGAGGAGAAGATCGACATCCCCGACAACCGGAAGGACGACTTCCGGCGGGAGATCATGAACTACATCGGCGCGCTGGCGGTCGAGGGGAAGACCTTCAACTATAAGACCAACGAGCGGCTGCACAAGGCCCTCGAGCTCAAGCTCTTCGAGGACCAGAAGGACTCCATCAAGCTGACCTCGCTGGTCTCCTCGGTGGTCGACAAGGACACCCAGGAGAAGATCGACGTCGTGAAGAGCCGCCTGAAGAAGGACTACGCATACTGCGACATCTGCGCCACGGACGTGCTGAACTACGTCGCCAGCATCTTCGCCCGGGGCGACGCGCGCGACTGAGCGGTATCCCCGATGCCCCTTCCGGGCCGCGGCCACCTGACGAGCCCCGGAGGGGCGTTTCTTTCCGAGGGTGAGCGGCGATGATCCTCCGCATCGATCAGGACCACAATCGGTTCAAGCAGATCGTGCGCGGCCGGATCAAGAAGGAGCTCAAGAAGTACATCAGCAGCGGCGAGCTGATCGGCCGCCGCGGCAAGGACCTGATCTCCATCCCGCTGCCCCAGATCAACATCCCGCAGTTCGTGTACGGCCACAAGCAGACCGGGGGGGTCGGCCAGGGCGAGGGGGCGGTCGGCACGGTGCTCGGCGCCGGCGAGGCGGAGGGCGGGCAGCAGGGCGCGGGCAACCAGCCGGCCGATCACATCCTCGAGGTCGACATCTCCCTCGACGAGCTGGCCGAGATGCTCGGCGAGGAGCTCGAGCTGCCGGAGATCAAGCCCAAGGGCCGCAAGAGCATCGTGTCCGTCAAGGACCGGTACACCGGGATATCCCAGTACGGGCCGGAGTCCCTGCGCCACTTCAAGCGCACCTACAAGGAGACGCTCAAGCGCAGCATCTCCACCGGGACCTACCGCCCGGAGAGCCCCATCCTCATCCCGATCCGCCAGGACAAGCGTTACCGCACGTGGAAGAGCGCCGTGACGCCGCAGGCCAACGCCGCCATCCTCTACATGATGGACGTCTCGGGGTCGATGGGAGAGGAGCAGAAGGAGATCGTCCGCATCGAGTCGTTCTGGATCGACACCTGGCTGCGCCACCACTACAAGGGCGTCGAGATCCGCTACATCATCCACGACGCCGAGGCGCGCGAGGTCGACCGCGAGACCTTCTACCACACGCGAGAGTCGGGCGGCACGGTGATCTCGGCGGCCTACAAGCTGTGCACCAAGGTGATCGAGACGGAGTATCCCTCCGACGACTGGAACATCTACTGCCTGCACTTCTCGGACGGCGACAACTGGTCCCAGGGCGACACCGAGGAGTGCGTCAGCCTCCTCAAGGCCCAGATCCTGCCCCGCGTGAACCTGTTCTGCTACGGGCAGGTCGAGAGCCCCTACGGGACCGGGCAGTTCCTGGTCGACCTCAAGGAAGCGCTGGCGGATGACGAGCGGCTGGCGCTGTCCAAGATCGAGAGCAAGGACGGAATCTACCAGTCGATCAAGGACTTCCTGGGAAGGGGGCGCTGAGCGATGGCCACGCTTTCCGAGGAGCTCCAGGCCCTGCAGGAGGAGATCGAAGGGCACGCCCGTTCGTACGGGCTGGACTTCTTCCCGGTCATCTTCGAGATCCTCGACTACCGCAGCCTGAACCAGGTGGCCGCCTTCGGGGGCTTCCCGACCCGCTATCCCCACTGGCGGTTCGGCATGGAGTACGAGTACCTGACGAAGTCCTACTCCTACGGGCTGTCGAAGATCTACGAGATGGTCATCAACAACGACCCCTGCTACGCCTATCTCCTGGAGTGCAACGCGCGGGTCGACCAGAAGCTGGTGATGGCCCACGTCTACGCGCACTGCGACTTCTTCAAGAACAACTTCTCGTTCACCAAGACCAACCGCAAGATGATGGACGAGATGGCCAACCACGCCACCCGCATCCGGCGCTACATGGACAAGTTCGGGGTGGAGGAGGTCGAGCGCTTCGTCGACATCTGCCTGTCGCTCGAGAACCTGATCGACCCGCACGCCCCGTTCATCGTGCGCGAGCGGGTGCGGCCGCCCGAGGACGACCCGCCGCGCCCGGCGGTCAAGCGGCTCAAGAGCAAGTCCTACATGAACGACTTCATCAATCCGCCGCAGCACATCGAGGCGCAGCAGCGCAAGCTCGACGAGGAGGCGCGCAAGAAGAAGCGCTTCCCGGAGAGCCCCGTCAAGGACGTCCTGCGCTTCCTGATCGAATACTCCCCCCTCGAGAACTGGCAGAGGGACGTGCTGGCGGTCATCCGCGAAGAGGCGTACTACTTCGCGCCGCAGGCGCAGACCAAGATCATGAACGAGGGCTGGGCGACCTACTGGCACTCGAAGCTGATGACGGAGAAGTGCCTGACCGACGCCGAGATCATCGACTACGCCGACCACCACTCCGGCACCCTGGGCGGGCGGACGGGGCGGCTCAACCCGTACAAGCTGGGGGTCGAGCTGTACCGCAACATCGAGGAACGGTGGAACAAGGGGCGCTTCGGCAAGGACTACGACCAGTGCGAGGACCTGGTCGAGCGGGCGCGCTGGGACCGGAAGCTCGGGCTGGGGCGCGACAAGATCTTCGAGGTCCGGAGCTTCTGCAACGACGTGACCTTCATCGACAACTACCTGACCGAGGACTTCTGCCGCGAGCACAAGCTCTTCATCTACGACTACAACCCCAAGACCGGCGCCTACCAGATCAGCGACCGGGACTTCAAGAAGGTGAAGCAGCGCCTGCTGTTCCAGCTCACGAACTTCGGCCAGCCGTTCATCTACGTGGCGGACGGCAACTTCCGCAACAAGGGCGAGCTCCTCCTGCAGCACCGGTTCGAGGGGGTCGAGCTGAAGCACGACTACGCGCGGGAGACCCTCAAGGGCATCCAGCGCATCTGGGGCCGGCCCGTCAACCTGGAGACGGTGGTGGACGAGAAGACCCGCCTGATCTCCTTCAACGGCGAGGAGTTCGAAGAGAAGGAGACCTCGGACAAGGTGGCTTGATGGAGAGGGTCGGAACTTCCGCAGGAAGCGCCGGCGCATCCCCCGCGCCGCCGCCGGGGACGGCGGCCCAGGCGCCCGTGGCGCGCCAGTCGATCTGGGCCCTGGCGGGCGGCAAGGGCGGCGTCGGCCGCTCGCTCCTGGTCGCGAACCTCGGCATCCAGCTGGCCCGCACGGGCCGCCGGGTGGTGCTGGTCGACCTCGACCTGCAGGGCAGCAACCTGCACACCTTCCTCGGCTACCAGCGCCTGCCGCGCTCGCTGGCCGACTTCGCCTCGGGGAGCGTGGCGCTCCTGTCCGAGCTGGCCTGCGAGACCCCGACGGCCCACCTGCGCCTGGTCGGCGGCCTGCAGCGGTCGGACCTGCGCGACGAGCCGGTGCACTTCGTGCGCCAGGTCGCCGAGCAGTTCCCCACCCTCTCGGCCGACCACGTGATCGTGGACTGCGGCTCCGGCCGCTCGCCCGGCACCATCGCCACCTTCTCCGAATCGACGGTCGGGATCCTGGTCACCACCGCCGAGCCGGCCGCCCTGGAATCGCTCTACCTCTTCGCCGAGGCGCACCTGCGCTGGTGCCTGGTGCGCGCCCTGACCGGCGAGGCGATGGCCGGCGTCGAGGGCCGGCTGCGCGAGGCCGGCGTCGATCCGGCCAGGGTCTCGTTCCGGACCTTCATGACGCGCCTCGGACGGGTCGACCCGGAGGCGCGCGACGCCATCGCCGCCACCATGCGGCGCACCCGCCTGGAGCTGCTCCTGAACCAGGTGCGCGGCGAGTCGGACGAGGAGGCCGCGGCGGCCCTGTCCAGCGGCTTCCGCAAGTGCTTCGGCCTGGCCCTGCACACCGCCGGCATCATCGACCACGACCTCTCCGTCCTGCAGTCGGTGCAGAAGCGCCGCTCGCTGTCGCAGCAATACCCGAACTCCTCCTCCACCAAGGCGATCGCACGGGCCGCCACCCGCCTGCTGTCGGTCGCCGTCGGTCCGCTGCGCGAGGCCGACGAAGAGTGGGAAGACATCGAGGCGATCGACCACTACCGCGTCCTCGAGGTGGTCCCGAAGGCCTCGCCGAAGGAGGTGCAGTCGGCCTACCAGCTGCTCAAGAAGACCTACGACCCGGAGACCACGGTGCTGGCGCCGGTCCTGGGCGCGCCGGGTCTGCGCGAGCTGCAGGCGCGCATCGAGGCGGCCTACCGCACGCTCATCTTCCTGGAGAGCCGCTCGACCTACGATCGCCAGATGCTCGAGCGCGGGGCGCTGCAGGAGGAGCAGGTGCGCGGGCTGCACGCCGGCCCGGCGGCGCCCGCGGCCGCCGGCGAGCCGCGGGCCGAGGCCCCCCCCTCCCCCACCCCACCCCTCCCGCCCTCCCCGGCCGTCATCTCGATCGCGCCTAAGCCCCCCGAGGCCCTGACGCCATCCGCTGCTCCGGATGCACCGGCCGTTCCCACGGCAGCCGCCGGCACGGACGCCGCCGCAGGCGCGGCCGTCGTGGCTGGAGAGGCCTCGGCGACCCCGGAGCCCGCTGCAGCAGCCCCGGCGCAGGAGCCCGTGCCGGCCGGACCTCCGTCGGCGAAGGAAGCGGCCGGCGCCTTCGAGCCCCCGCCCGGGACCGTCCGCCCCACGCCCGGCAGCGGCGCCGATCTGCGCGCCGAGCGCGAGAGGCTGCGCATGGCGCTCGAGACCATCGCCGAGAAGACCAAGATCAGACCGTACCACCTGCTCGCCCTCGAGGAGGAGCGCTTCGGCGACCTCCCGGCGGTGGTCTTCGTGCGGGGCTTCCTGCGCGAGTACGCCCGCTGCCTCGCTCTCCCGGGCGACGAGGTCTGCAACCTCTACATGAAGCGTTACCGCGACTGGCACGAGTCCCGCGGCCTGCCCGGGGGGACGGTGCGCGGCCGGACCGGCGCCTGAATCCTCCCATGGTGGTGCGGAGGTTGTGGCGTCCGGGGGTGAGCGCGCGCGTTCGCCTGTGCCAGGCTTATTGACCGTCTCCGCCCCGGCCCCCGCCACCAAGTGCCTCTTCGTCCCATCCTGGCCTCAGAACACGACTCATCCGCCACAACCTGCGCACCACGATGATAGAATCACGCCTTTCGGAGAGCATGTGGACCCGACGACGATCATCTCGCGCGAAGAGGATCTGCAGGGTTACTTCGACCTGGGGAGCAAGCCCCGGGAGCGCTGGGGGATCGGTCTCGAGTACGAGCGGGTCGGCGTCTTTCGGGAGAGCGGCCAGGCCGTCCCCTACGAAGGGGAGGCCTCGGTCGAGACCGTCCTCCAGACCCTGGTGCGCGACAAGGGCTGGACCCCCCACGAGGAGGGAGGGCGGTTGCTCTCGCTCGACCGCGCCGGCAGCCGGATCACCCTGGAGCCGGGCGCGCAGCTGGAGCTGTCGGGGGCGGTCCACCGCGACCTCGCCGCCATGCGCGACGAGCTCGTCACCTACCTCGGCCACGTAGACGAGGCGGCCCGGCCGCTGGGCATCGCCTTCCTGGGGCTGGGGTTGCAGCCGTTCACGCCCGTGGACGCCATCGCGCGCATCCCCAAGAAGCGCTACGCCATCATGAACGACTACCTGCCACGCCGGGGGTCGCTGGCCCCCGTCATGATGCGCCAGACCGCCTGCATGCAGGTCAACCTCGACTATGGGAGCGAGTCGGACGCCGCGGACAAGATGCGCACCGCCATGGGCCTGTCGCCCCTAGCCACGGCGCTGTACGCCAACTCCCCCCTGACCGAGGGGCGGCTGAACGGCTTCATGAGCTACCGCGCCTGGGTCTGGCGCGACACGGACCCCGACCGTTGCGGCCTGCTGCCCTTCGTGTTCAAGGACGGGGCCGGCTTCGCGGATTACCTCGAGTACGCCCTGGACGTGCCGATGTTCTTCGTGGTGCGAGGCGACAACTGGATGCCGGCCCACGGCATGACCTTCCGCAAGTTCGTCCGCAAGGGGTTCGAGGGCCACCGGGCGACGCTGGCCGACTTCGAGCTGCATCTGACCACACTCTTCCCCGAGGTCCGCCTCAAGAAATACATCGAGGTACGGGGGTGCGATTCTGGCGATCCCGGCTCCTGCCTGGCGCTGGCGGCGCTGTACAAGGGGATCCTCTACGACGGGGCCTCGCGGCGGGCGGCCTGGGAGCTGGTGCGCGACATGACCTTCAAGGAGCGCAACGCCCTGCTCGAGGAGGTCTGCCGCAAGGGGCCGGCGGCGCGCGTGCCCGGGTCGCGCGGGGCCAAGGGCGAAGGGTCGGCGCGCGGCACGGCGCTGGTGCGCGACCTGCTGCTCGAGATCGTGCGCCTGGCGCGCCAGGGGCTCAACAACCAGGGCGCCCCCGAGGAGGCGGGCTTCCTCGACCTCCTGGACCGCCGCCTGGGCGGCGAGGGAGGGTGTCCCGCCGCCCGGCTGGCGGCCGACTGGGAAGGTCCGCTCGGCAAGGACCCCAGGAAGCTGGTCGAGGCCTTGTCCCAGGCCGCTGTGGCGGTGGCCTAGGAGCCTGTCCGGCGAGGAACCTGTCCGGCGAGGAGCCTGCCGGCGCCCCGCCGCCGGCGCGGAGGCGATGTGGCCCGGATCGTCGAGAGCGTGCCGAATTTCAGCGAGGGGCGGCGCAGCGACGTGGTCGCCGCCATCGCCGACGAGGTGGCGCGCAGCGGGCCGGTCCGCGTCCTCGACCTGTCGTCCGACCCCGACCACAACCGCTCGGTCCTGACGCTCGCCGGCGACCCGGAGGTCGTGACGCGCGCCCTCGAGGCGCTGGTCGCGGCCTGCGTGGCGCGCATCGACCTGCGCAGCCATCGCGGCCGCCACCCCCGCATGGGAGCGGTCGACGTCATCCCCTTCGTGCCCGTGCAAGGCGTGACCATGGAGGAGTGCGTGCGCGCGGCGCGCGCCCTGGGCGAGCGGATCGCCGCGCGCCACGGCCTGCCCGTCTACCTTTACGAGGAGGCCGCCACGTCCGAGGGCCGCCGCGATCTGGCGGCCATCCGCAAGGGCGAGTTCGAGGGCTTCCCGGAGAAGATGAAGGACCCGCTCTGGAAGCCGGACTTCGGGCCGGAGCGGGTCCATCCGACCGCCGGCTGCGTCGCGGTCGGGGCGCGCGAGTTCCTGATCGCCTACAACATCAACCTGGCGACGCGGGACGTGGAGGTGGCGCGCCGCATCGCCAAGGCCATCCGGCACAGCAGCGGCGGCCTGCGGTTCGTCAAGGCGATGGGGCTCCTGCTCGAGGATCGCGGTCTGGCGCAGGTGTCGATCAACATGACCGACTTCCGCCGCACGCCTCTGCACCGGGTCTTCGAGATGGTGCGCAGCGAGGCGGAGCGCTACGGCGTGGCCGTCGCCGGCAGCGAGATCGTGGGGCTCGTGCCGCAGGAGGCGCTGCTGCAGGCGGCCGAGTTCCACCTGCGATTGGAGGGGTTCGACCCGGGCAAGGTGTTCGAGCGGCGTCTCGAGGAAGCCGCGTCGGGGTCGGTCCCCGCGCCCGTCGGCGGGCGGCCCGCCGGACCCGGCGTCCCGGACGCCCGGTGAGGCGCCCCCGGCGGGGCGCCGCTCCCGCGGGCCGCGCCGTGACGGTCGCGATCCAGGGCGAGCGGGGATCCTTCTCCGAGCTCGCCGCACGCTCCCTGTTCGGGCGGCGGGCCCGCATCGTGCCCTGCCCCGATTTCGACGCCCTGTTCCGCGCCGCCGAGAAGGGCCGCACGCGCTACGCCCTGGCCCCGGTCGAGAACACCATCGCCGGCTCGATCCACCGGGTCCACGACCTGCTCCTCGCGTCCTCGCTGAAGGTGGCGGGCGAGGCGATCGTGCGCATCGCGCACCATCTGATCGCCCTGCCGGCAGTGCGCCTGCGCGACGTGCGGCGCGTCTACTCGCATCCCGTGGCGCTGGCGCAGTGCGAGGCCTTCTTCAAGCGGCACGCCCGCCTGATGCGGGTGGCGACCCACGACACGGCGGGCAGCATCCGCCTGCTGCGCGAGGAGGGCGCGCGCGACGCCGCCGCCATCGCGCCCGAGCTCGCGGCGCGGCTCTACGGGGCCCGCATCCTCAAGCGGCACCTCGAGGACCATCGCGCCAACTTCACGCGCTTCTTCCTGCTGTCGCGCGGCGGCCGGCCGCTCGGCCGGCCGGACAAGACCTCGATCCTGTTCTCGGCGCCGCACGTCCCCGGGGCCCTGTTCCACTGCATGGGGGTCTTCGCGCTGCGCGACATCAACCTGCTCAAGATCGAGTCGCGGCCGCTTCTGGGGAAGCCCTGGGAGTACGTGTTCCACGTCGACTTCGAAGGGTCACTGGCGGAGGAGCGCTGCCGCAACGCCCTGCGGCACCTGGAAGAGGTCTGCGACGTGGTGCGCGTCCTGGGATCGTACCCGCGGGCCAGGACACCGCGCGCCTGAGACGCGAAGGGCGGGGACCTCCCGGCCCCCGCCCCGTCAACCCCGCGCCGCGACGCGGCTCAGTGGCAGCCGCACTCCGTGCCGCAGCCCTCCGAAGCCTGCGCCGCCGGGGCGACGGCCGCCGCGGCCGCCGACGCCATCAGCACCGCCCCCTCCTCCGGCCCGAGCGGCACGTGCTTGCCCGCCGCGTAGATCGGGTGGCGGCCCTTGTCCTTGAACCACTGGGCCGTGCTGTGCGTGGAGAACATCTTCTCCACGATCTGCCGCCAGCCCACGCCGGTGTTGTAGGCGCAGAAGGATACCTCGCCCAGCTGCGTGGCGTAGGGGATGATGCACATCTCGGTGCGCCGGAAATCGTAGTTGAACAGGTCCTGGAACCACATGCCGGCCACCATCATGACGCGCCAGGTGTAGCGGGACCGCTCGGCCAGCCCGAGCTTGCCGCCGTTGTGGCCGTCGATGATCTTCATCATCTCCCAGAGGTTCATCCCCTCGGGCATCTCGCCGAAGCGCGCGTTGCGCAGGATCGACAGGACGAACTGGAGGACCGTCAGCGGCCTGGCGCGCGAGGCGTCGCTGATCAGTTTGAGATCCTCGAGCAGGCGATCGGTGTCGAGGATCTGCGGGAACGGCACGGCCTGCTTGGTCTGCTCGTTCACCAGGAGCATCGTGCCGATGTCGCAGTTCGGGTGGCAGCCGCACTTCAGGGCGCCCCACTCGGCGTCGAGCCCCTCGAGCTGGTCGCGCAGGTCGGAAAACGGCCCGGAGGCCGACAGAGGGTACCAGTCGCGCAGCGGCTCGGTGATGCCCAGCTGCTTCTTCACGTCATGCGCCAGGTGGGAGAGCGTGTAGCGCTGCCGCCGGCGCGTCTCGTCGTCGATGTCCTCGTCGCGGCCGGTGAAGGAGACCGGCTGGAAGGACACGGCGTTGATCTTGTCGATGTTGTCGATGGCGAACCGGACGATCGGCCCGACCTGGTCGTTGTTGATCGTGTTGACGATGGTCACGACCAGGGTGACGTCGATCCCCGCCTTCTTGATGTTTTCCAGGGCCCGCTTCTTGACGTCGAACAGGTTGCCGACCCCGCGGTGGTTGTTGGCCTCGTTGGTCACGCCGTCGAACTGCAGGTAGACGAGGCGCAGGCCGGCCGCCTTGGCCCGGCGCGCGAAGTCGAGGTCCTGGGCGAAACGGATGCCGTTGCTGGCGCACTGGACGCTCTGGTAGCCGAGCTTGCGCGAGTAGGCGATGGCGTCGAGGAAATACGGCGACAGCGTCGGCTCCCCGCCCGAGAACTGCACCGACATCTGGCGGTGCGGCTTGACGTTGATCGAGTTGTCCAGGATCTGCTTGACGTCGTCCCACGTCAGCTCGTGCACGTAGCCCACCTGGTTGGCGTCCATGAAGCAGGGATTGCACATCATGTTGCAGCGGTTGGTCAGGTCCACGGTGAGCACCGCGCCGCGGCCGTACTTGACCGTCGAGGATCCGTGGTTGTGGTAGGGATCGGGCGCCATGCGGAAGTCCCGGCCCGGGTACAGCTTCTCCATGCGGCGCAGGAACTCCGCGTCGATGGCCATCAGGTCCTCGCAGCGGCCGTGCGTCGGGCAGTCCTTGACCATCCAGATCTGGCCGTCGCGCTCGATGATCGTCGCCTTCACCTCGCCCGGCTTGCCGTCGATCAGGGCTTTCCAGTCGCTCGCGCCCGAGAGGATCTTCTCGCGCACGTCCTTGACGCACTGCGGGCACAGCGAATCCGTCTGGCGCGGGAATCCGAGCTGCGGGAAGGTGCGCTGCGAGCTCTTGAGCAGCGGGGCCGGGGCCCACTTCGGCTGCCAGGTCCTGTACGGGACGCGGCGGTTGACCGCCTGGAAGGCATGCCAGGTCAGGTGGGCCATCCCCTTCAGCGCCGAGCCGACCAGCACCGAAGGACGGAGGTAGCGCGCGGGGCCCCGGGTCCGGGCGGCGGCCAGTCCCGGTGACGCGGACGGCGGCGGGACGGAACGGATCGCGGGCGGGGCCGATCCCGCCCCGGTCTGCTGCTCGTGTTTTCGGGCCACAGCCTGGCTCATGACCGATCCTCCTAGATGAACCATCCATGATGCGGATGAACGCTTCGAGTCATTCGTCGCTGTCCCTCAGACGGCCCCGCCGGTTCCGGAGTCCGCTTCGAGAATCGCGTGCTGGTACGTGCGTGCCTTCTCTTTGAACCTCGAGACCTCGAGCCGATCGAGCGGCCGCCTGGCCCGCCGCACGCGCAGCCGCAGCCGGGCCGCCTGCAAGGCGGTGCTCCATAACGGCCACCCCGCGAGGTGCAGGGGCAGGGCCAGCAGGGCGCGCGCGCCGGCGCGGCCCGTGGAGCCGCGCGCCGGGCGCGGGGCGAAGGCCTCCGCGTAGCCGCGCGCCAGGACGGAGGAGGCCTCGGCCAGGATGGGGCGCAGGCCGCCGTCCTCCCCGGCCGCCCAGGTGCGGTGGTGGCGCAGATCCTCGAGGAACTCCCCCCGCGAGCGCGCCGCGGAGACCGTGACGGTGCGGCCGATGCGCGCCAGAGTGTGCGCGTTGCTCCCCGCCGTCACCCCGTACCGGCGTCCTCCGGCGGCGTGGTGCGCCAGCAGCGAGAGCGCCTCGTTGTGCGCCCTGCCCAGGCGCCCGTCCTTCAGCTCCAGGCGGCCGGCGAGGTCCAGGAATTCCCGCGCCGCCTCCACGGCCGAGCGCCGCGCGATCGGCCCGTCCAGGAAGGAGCCGAGCGAGGCGACGATCCCCGCCTGCCGGGCGTAGGCCAGGAGGTCTCGCACGTCCCCCTTGAGCCGCTGGGCCTCCCGGTGCTGCGCCTCGGTGAGGCCGTAGAGCAGCACGCTCAGGCGCGCGCCCGAGCGCGGGTCGGCGGCCGAAACCTCCTCGGAGATCAGGACGTCGCTCCGCTCCCCGTGCGGCTCCAGGAGCCTCAGGCAGCCCTCGATCGTGTCCGTGTCGGTCAGGGTGACCAGGTCCAGGCCGCGCCCCCTGGCCACGCGGCGGATCGCCTCGGGGTCGGGCAGGCCGGATCCGATCCCCGGCAGGCGCAGGTGTCCGCGCCCGGAGAAGCGGGAGTGGACATGCAGGTCGGCGCAGAACATCGAACCTCCGGAAAGGCCGTGCCGCGCGCTGCTTTCGGACGAATCAGACCCGAATGGTCCGAAAGGGTTCCAGGAAAATTGCTCGACCGCCATCAGGAGACGGCCTGGAGGATGTCCTCCAGGGTGGTCTTTTCCAGGATCGAAGCCACCTTGCGCTGCACCTTCTCGAAGGCGCGCTTCACGTGGCACCGGTGCTGGCGGCCCCGGGCACGCAGGTGGTCGAGGCAATGGTGGAACTCGATCGGCCCCTGCAGCGCCTCGACGATCTCCCGCAGCGTGATGCGTCGCGCCGGGCGCGCCAGCCGGAAGCCGCCGCGGAAGCCGCGCCGGGAGCGGATGAGCCCCTTGGTCGCCAGCCTTTGAAAGATCTTGGACAGGAACGTCTCGGGGATGGCCGTGGCCCGCGAGACCTCGCGCAGGAAAGCCGGTTCCGCCCTGTCCCGCCGGGCGAGATACAGGATCCCCTCGATGCCGTACTCGACGCCCTTGGTGATTTGCATCGTTTCGAGCACCCATCCGCGACGTGCAAGTCCTTTAGTATCAGAGAAGAACGGGGTTGTCAAGTCAATGGGGGGATGCTGCGAGGGGGGCCTTGAGCCAGGCGGAGTCCAGGGCGGCCGGGGCGGGGCCAGGCCCCTAATTCCCCCCCTCGCCGGTACGGATGCCGAAGGCCCGCATCTTGCGGTAGAGGTTGCTGCGCTCCAGGCCGAGCAGCTCCGCGGCGCGCACCACGTTGCCCCCCGCCTCCTGCAGCTTCATCAAGATGAATTGCTTCTCGAAGTGCTCGCGCCCCTCCCGCAGGGAGCCGAACCCCTGGAAGAGGTCCTGCCCCGGCGCCCCGTCTCCCCGCAGGCTGGGAGGCAGATCGGCCAGGGTGATGACGTCGCCGGGCACCAGGATGACCAGGCGCTCCATCATGTTCCTGAGCTCGCGGACGTTTCCAGGCCAGCGGTAGGCCCGCAGGGCCGGGATGGCTTCGGGCGCGAGCCGCTTGACCCTTCCATAGGCGCTGCTGAGCAGCTCCAGGAAGTGCACCGCCAGCAGGGGGATGTCCTGCGCGCGCTCGCGCAGGGGCGGCACCCGCAGGGGGATGACGTTGAGGCGGAAGTAGAGGTCCTCGCGGAAGCGGCCCGTGGTGATCTCGCGCGGCAGATCCTTGTTGGTGGCGGCGATCACCCGCACGTCGACGCGCAGCGTCGTTCCGCCCACCGGCTCGAAGGCCTGCTCCTGAAGGACCCGCAGCACCTTGGCCTGGGTGCGCAGGGACATGTCGCCGATCTCGTCCAGGAAGAGCGTGCCGCCGTCGGCCAGGACGAAGCGTCCGGGCTTGCTCTCGAGCGCGCCGGTGAACGACCCCTTGACGTGGCCGAACAGCTCGCTCTCGATCAGCTCCTCCGGGATGGCGGCGCAGTTCATCTCCACGAACGGCTCCTCGCGGCGCAGCGACATGGCGTGGATGGAGCGCGCCACCAGCTCCTTGCCGGTGCCGTTCTCGCCGAAGATCAGCACCCGCCCGTTGGTCGGCCCCGTCACCGCGATCTGCTGCCGCAGCTCGCGGATCGCGGGGCTCTCGCCGATGAGGGCGGTGTCCTTCTGCAGCTGGGTCTTGAGCGTCAGGATCCGGTCGTCCTTCTTCTTGTCGCCGACCGCGTTGCGCAGCGTCAGCGCGACCTTCTCCAGCGACAGCGGCTTCTCGATGAAGTCGAACGCCCCGAGGCGGCCGGCGCGGTGCGCCACCGGGACCTCGGCGTGGCCGGAGATCATGATGACGCGCGGCGCGGAAGGCAACGCGACGATCTCCTCCAGCACGCCCAGGCCGTCCTTGCCCGGCAGCCAGACGTCGAGCAGGACCGCGTGGTACGGCTTGCGCCGCACCATCTCGAGGCAGCGCTCGCCGGAGTCCGCCAGGTCGACCGCATACCCCTCGTCCTTCAGGATGCTGTGCAGGGAGTCCCGCACCCCGGCTTCGTCGTCGACGACCAGCACCCGTTCCTTGGCCATGGCGGCATTTTACCGCAGGCCCGGCCGTCTCACGCGGCGCCGGCCGGCAGGTCGATGACGAAACGGGCCCCGTGGGGCATGTTGTCCTCCACGCGGATGCGCCCGTGATGGTCCGACACGATGCGGTGCACGATCGCCAGGCCCAGCCCGGTCCCCTTCTTCTTGGTGGAGAAGTAGGGCAGGAACAGGCGGTCGCGGTCCTCGGGGCGGATGCCCGGTCCGTCGTCGGCCACCGTGAGCCTGACGGAGCCCGAGGCCGGGTCGCGTCCCGCCGCGATCGTCACCGTCCCCTGCCCCCCCATCGCCTCGACGGCGTTGTCCAGCAGGTTCACCAGCACGCGCTTCATCTGGTCGGGATCGATCTGCACGCGCGGCAGCCCCGGCTCGCAGGTCGGGTGGATGGCCACCTTGGAGTGGACGCCGTTGTAAAGCGCCAGGGCGGCGGCGATGACCTCCTGCACGTCGGTGGGGACGGGATTCGGGGCCGGCAGCCGCGCGAAGCGGGTGAATTCGTCCACCATGCTCTTGAGGGCGGCGACCTCGCGCACGATCGCCGCGGTCCCCTCCCTGACGATCTCGTCCAGGTCGCCGCTGCGCTCGGCGTACTTCTTCCGAATGCGCTCGGCCGAGAGCTGGATGGGAGTCAGAGGGTTCTTGATCTCGTGCGCCAGGCGGCGGGCCACCTCCCTCCAGGCCGCGATGCGCTGCGCCCGCATCAGGTCGGTCAGGTCCTCGAGCACCAGCAGCGCCCCGAGGAGCTCGCCCGAGTCGCCGCGCAGCGCGGTGGCGCTCACCGCCAGGGAGCAGCTCCGTCCTCCCAGGAGCAGCTCCGCCTCGTGCGCCGCCGTCGAGCCGCCGCCCGCTCGCACCTCTTCGAGGAGCGCCTCGACCAGGGCCCGGCCCTCCTGCGGCAAAAGGTCGCGCAGCACCTGCCCCACGGGGTCCGGCCCGTCCTGGAGCGCCAGGATCTTCAGCGCGGCACGGTTCATGGTGGTCACCCGGCCAAACCCGTCGAGCGACACGACTCCGGTGGTGATGCCCTGCAGCAGCGCCTCGATGTAGCGCCGCCTCTCCATCAGCTCGCGGTTGCTCTGCGACATCTCGAGGTTGCGCCGCTCGATCGTCTCCTTGCCGGTCTTCAGCTCTGCGGTCATGCGGTTGAACGACTCGACCAGGATCCCGAGCTCGTCGCCTGCCTGCACCTCGACACGGTAGTCCAGGTTGCCGCCGGAGATCTCCCGCGTCCCTTCCGCCAGCGACTGGATCGGCTCGGTGATCCGGCGGGCCAGGTAGAGGCCGATCCAGGTCACGGAGAACAGGACGACCAGGGTGATGAGCGCGAAGACCAGGACGTAGACCCGCTTGATGTTCGCCTTCTGCGCCTTGATCTGCCGGTAGTCCTCGTTGCTGCGGGTCACGGCGCTCGCCAGGCGCAAAAGGTCCCGCGGCACGTAGATGCCGACCGTCACCACCCCCGCGACGTTCTGGCCCCCGGCCTCACGGACCGGGTGCCCGCAACGGATGAGGTGACCGCCGCGCAGCTCGGTGGTCCAGGTGAACGGCTCGCCCCGGTACGCTCCCTGCGTCAGGTTGGCCGGGATTTCCTGCAGGTCGCCCGTGGCCGGCACGTGCGGGTCGAGGACCAGGTAGGCGCCCTCGCGGCCCAGCCGCAGGGAAAGGAAGTCCAGGTGGTACTCGCGCAGGATGGTCCCGAGGGTCCGGTGCATCTCCTCGCGCACCTCCGCCCGGCGCAGGTCCTGTGCCTCGAGGCGGCGCGCCACCTCGCGCGCGAACGCCGCGCCCCGCTCCCGGGCCTCGTCGAAGTAGGCGTCCACGATCTGCTGCGAGGCCTCGGTGAGCCGGTCCATCGGGTCGTTGAACCACCGGTCCACGCTGCGCTGGATCAGGTTGAGCGCCGCCCAGAAGATGATCCCGGACGGCACCAGCCACAGGAGCAGCAGCGAGAAGACCAGCTTGGTGCGGAAGCGCGAGCCGAGGATGCCGCGCCGCCGTTCCACGACCGCCTTGATCAGGTTGCGCATCAGGAGCGTGATCAAGGTCAGGATGAGGAGGAAGTTCGTCAGCAGGAGGACCCACAGCAGGACCGAGTTCGTCAGGTACGGCCAGGAGAAGTCGGTGGCCTTGCGCAGCAGCAGGTAGCCGCCGAAGAAGACCACGAGCAAGGCGAGCGCGCCGAACTGGATCAGGCGGTCGACGCGTACGCGCGACCCGTCCGGACGATCGGAGGGCTCAGGGCTGGGTGCCATGGCCGTTCCCTTCCGTGACCCCGATCGGGACTCGCGCCCAGGCGGTGTCCAGCGTCCACGGGATGAGGTAGAAGCGCCAGACGAGGCCGACGTCCGACTTGGCCTTCAGGTAGTACTCGTGACCGGGAGGCAGATCGGTCACCGGCAGCAGCGGGATGCCCGCGAGCGCGGTCATGAAGTCCCGCATCGCCGCTTCCTCCGAGACCAGCCGGGTGTCCTGCAGCTCCCCGTCGATGAAGCGCGTCAGCGTGTACTGCCGGGTGAGCGCGTCGTGGCGCACCGTGCAGCGCACGCGCCGCTTCAAGAGCAGGATGTCGGGAAGACCGCCCCGCCTCTGGTACACCTGGAGCCGGTAGTTGACGCTGGTCTCGAGCCCGGCCGCGATCTCCTCGCGCAGGTCCACGCTCGGCCAGCCCGCGAGCCGGCAGGAGGCGACGTAGCCGGCGTCCTTGCGGACGACCTTGAGATCGGTCAGGGCGGGAGGCTCCGCCCTGGCAAGGCCCACGGCCGCGGCGAGGCAGGCCGCCGCGACGCCGACGCTGGCTCTCATCGCTGGCTCCGGGGAGGCGCTCCCGATCCGCTCGGGGTCCGGCGCGCGGCAGGCCCGCTCGCAGCGCCCGGGAGATCGGCAGTCTACCGGAGGGGGTCCCGCCTGACAAGTGCGCCGCGGCGCACGACGGCTTGGGGACGTGCGCGGGTCGGGCGGGCGGGAAGGTGCGGGGGAGGGTGCGCCGCGCGGAGGGCGCGGGCCTCAGGCGGTGAGGGCGACCCGGCTGCGGACCAGCTTCTCCGACAGGTGCGCGAACTGCGCCAGGTGCGCCGCCGGCAGCAACTCCTCGGAGGTCCCGAGCGACCACGACCCCTGGCTGGCGAGGAGCTTGCCGATCAGGGCCGCGTGCAGGCGGTGCCCGCCCTTGGTGGCGATCACGTGCGCGCGCAGCGGCGCTCCGAGCAGGGCGAGATCGCCGACCAGGTCAAGGACCTTGTGGCGGACGCACTCGTCGGCGTAGCGCAGCGAGGCGTTCATCACTCCATCCTCGCCGATCACCAGGGCATTCTCGAGCGAGCCGCCGAGGGCCAGCCCGGCCTGCCGCATCGCCTGGACGTCGCGCAGCATGCAGAAGGTGCGGGCCGGCGCGATCGAGGCCACGTAGGCGCCCTCGCTGATCGAGGCGGTCACGGCCTGGTAGCCGATGGCAGGGTGCGGGAAGTCGATGGCGTAGGTGATCTGGAAGTCGTTCGCCGGCACGGCCAGGATCTCCCGCTCGCCGTCCTTCAGCGAGATCGGCCGCCGCACCGTCAGATAGCGGCGCCGCGCCCCCAGGGAGCGCACGCCCGCGGCGCGGATCAGATCGACGAACGGCAGCGCGCTGCCGTCCATGATCGGGACCTCGGGCCCATCCACTTCGATGCGGGCGTTGTCGATGCCGAGCCCCTGCAGGGCCGACAGGAGGTGCTCCACCGTCGAGACGACCATGTCGCCGCGCGCCAGGGTGGTCGCGAAGCTGGTTCCCTTGAGGTAACGGTGGATGGCGGGAATCTCGAAGCCGCCGCAGTCGCGGCGCGCGAAGACGATGCCGCTGTCCGGCCCGGATGGCGTGAGGCGGAGCCAGGCGCGGCGACCCGAATGGAGTCCGACGCCCTCGATCTCGCCCGCCCGCGCCAGCGTCTTCTGGTTTTCCACCACCCGGTGAACCCTCCTCGCAGCAGAAACCGAGAGGCCCATAGTGCATCCCCCGTGCCAGCCGGAGCGGACGGGCGCCTTCACACGCCAAGTGTCGTGAGTACAGTGGCTTAGACTCACACCCCCGGGATGACCCCCGGCCTCAGGGAACCCCGCGAGTCGCAATCGAGCCACACTCCGGTGTGGCGATCCTGCCAGAATCCCTTCGTTTGACAGCGGGAGGTCGCTATGTTAGTTTTCGGCCAACCTTCGCTGACGGGGTCACCCGATGAGCGCACGTCTCAGGGACAAGGTCGAGGGGGAGGCCAACCGCATCCTGCGCGAGCGGGTGACGCGGCTGCGGCAGGCCCTGGAGAGCGCCCTGGCCGAGATCGGCGAGGGGCTCGAGTTCCCCCTCGCCCCGGGAGAGTGGGGCGCCGCCGAGGGAGCGGCGCAGCTCCAGGCGGTGCGGGACGCGGTCGAGTCGATCGGCCGCGGCGGCACGCAGCGCGAGATCCTGACCGCGCTTCTGGACGCTGCGGCCGCCTTCTACCCTCGCATCGCCCTGTTCGTGCTGCGCCACGACGCCCTCGCGGGATGGGCCGGCCTGGGATTCCTGGGGGACGCCGGCTTCAGCAGCGAGGACCTGCCGCGGGTGGCCCTGCCGGCCGCGGGGAAGCACCTCCTGGCCCAGGCGGTGCAGCGCCGGTCGTTCGCGCACGCCGGACAGGAGGGCCCCGGGCGCGAAGTGGTGTCGGCGCTCGGGCGCGTGACGCCGCGCGAGTCGGGCGCGGTGCCGCTCTTGGTGCGCGGCCGGCCCGTCGGGGTGCTGTACGGCGACACCGGGTCGTCCACCGAGAGGGCCCACCCGCTCGCCTTCGAGATCGTGGCGCGCATCGCCGGGCTCGCCATGGAGCGGCTCGCCGCCGGCGCGGAGATGCGCGCCCAGCCCGCCGAGCCGCTGGAGGGCCGCGCCAGCGTGCGGCCGCGCGCCGGGGCGGGACGCACCGCAACCCCGACCCCGCCCGAGGACGCGGAGATGGAGGCTCTGCTCGGCGAGCTGGCCAGCCACCCCCGCCGCGAGTCGGGCGACGACGGCCTCGGCGACGAGGAGCGCCGCAGCCACGCCGACGCGCGGCGCTTCGCCCACCTGCTGGTCTCCGAGCTCCTGCTCTACAACGAAGAGTCGGTCATCCAGGGGCGCAGGAACCGCGATCTGTACGAGCGGCTGCAGAAGGAGATCGAGCGCAGCCGCCAGGCCTACCAGTCCCGCGTCCCGCCGGCCGTCGCCTCGCAGACCAACTACTTCGAGGACGAGCTGGTGAAGATCCTGGCCCAGGGCGATTCGAGCCTGCTGCGCAACTGATCAGGCGCCGAGCGCCGCCAGCAGCTTGTCGTGGATCCCGCCGAAGGCGCCGTTCGACATGACCATCACGACATCGCCGGGACGGGCGTGTGACTTGAGGTGCGCCACGATGTCGGAGACCGCCGGCAGGTAAAGGGCGTCCTTGCCATGCGCCTTCAGGTCGGCGACCAGCCGCTCGGCCGAGAAGCGCTGCCCCTCGGGCGCCCGCTCGGGATGGTCCACCGCGGCGATGACGATGCGGTCGGCCGCGTCAAAACTCGCCCCATATTCTTCCTGGAACACGCTGCGCCGCGTGGTGTTGGTGCGGGGCTCGAAGACGGCCCAGAGCCTCCGCCCCGCGTAGCGATCGCGCGTTCCGGCCAGCGTCAGGCGCACCGCCGTCGGGTGGTGGGCGAAGTCGTCGATCACCAGCACCCCGCCCGCCTCGCCGCGCACCTCCTGCCGCCGCTTGACGCCCTCGAAGGCGGCCAGGCCCGCGCCGATGGCGCGCGCCGGCACGGAGCAGGCGTCCGCCGCCGCCACCACCGACAGCACGTTCCTCAGGTTCTGCACCCCCGTCATGGGGGTGCGGAAAAGACCGTACGGCGAGCCATCGCGCGACACTTCCATCTCCATCCCCTCGGCCCCGCTCGCGAGGATCCGCCCGCGCCACCCGGGACCGCGCCCCTCGCCGTAGGCGACGGAAGGACACGCCACCCCGGCCACGACCTCGAGCACGTTGGGGTCGTCGGCGCAGTAGATCAGGAGACCGTCCGGCGGCACGAGGGCGATCAGTTTCCGGAACGCCGCCTTGACCGCGTCGAGGTCGGAGTACATCTCCGCGTGGTCGAACTCGACCGAAGTCAGGATGGCGGTTTTGGGACGGTAGTGGAGGAACTTCGGTCCTTTGTCGAAGAAGGCGGTCTCGTACTCGTCCCCCTCGATGACGAACTCCCGGCCGCGGCCCAGCCCGTACGAGCGACCGAAGTTGCGCAGCACGCCGCCGACCAGGAAGGACGGATCGCGGCCGGCCGACGACAGGACCCAGGCCATCAGGGCCGAGGTGGTCGTCTTGCCGTGCGTGCCGGCGACCACGATCGGGTGGCGTCCCTCGAGGAAGAGCTCTCCGATCGCCGCGGCCATGCTCCGGTACGGGATTCCCCTCTCGGCCGCCGCGACCGCTTCCGGGTTGGTGCGCGTGGCGATGTTGCCGACCACGACCAGGTCCGGACGGTCGTCCAGGTGCTCGGCCTTGTACCCCTGCAGGACGCGGATCCCCATGTCCCGCAGCATGGTGCTCATGGGAGGGTAGACGGCCTCGTCGGAGCCGCGCACTTCGGCCCCGGACTCGGCGAGCAGCCCGGCGAGCGAGGCCATGCCGGTGCCGCAGATGCCGATCAGGTGGACCCGCCTTATGGAAGCGCCTGCTGCGCTTAGGGTCATCGGGAAGGCGTCCCGGACTGCGCTCGAAAGGAGTGGCGGTGGCCGGGAGAGGGCCCTACTGGCCGCCGCCGGGAGCGGTCACGTTCAGGTTCTCGTCGGTGATCAGGCCGATCTTGTCGACGCCCCCGCCGCGCATCCGGTCCATGACGTCGACCACGGTCTGGTAAGGGAGATCGTTGTCGGCCTGGAAGAAGACGATCTTGTCCTTGCGCCCCTTCATCAGCTCCTCGATGCGGCCCTGCAGGGCGTCGGTCCCGCCGACGACCTGCCCCTTCACCGTCAGGATGAGCTGGTCGGCGGTCACCTCCTGGGCCGCGGTGGCCTCGGACTTCGGGGGCACCGCGACGTCGAGGGCGCGGCTCAGCATCGGCGTGACCACCATGAAGATGATGAGCAGCACCAGGACGATATCGACGAACGGGGTGACGTTGATGTCCGACTTGACCCCGGAGCCGCCCAGAGACATGGCCATGGAACGTTCCTCCCTAGTCCTCGGCGCCCGGCATCTTCTCGGACACCAGGGACACCTCGGTGAAGCCGGCCTCGTTGGCCTCGACCATAACCTTGCGGACGTCGCCGTACTTCATGATCCGGTCGGCCTTGATGAGCACGCTCTTGTCCGGCATGCGGTCGTGGATCTCGGTCATCTCGGCCTGGAACTGGTCGCGCGGGATCGGCTTCTTCTGCACGAAGATCGTGTCGGCGTTCTTGACCGCCACGACGATCGCGTGGGCGTCGTCATCTTCCTTTTTCTCCGTGTGCCTGGCGAAGGGGAGGTTGATCTGGATCCCCTCCTGGAGCATCGGGGTGACGACCATGAAGATGATCAGCAAGACCAGGCAGATGTCGACGAACGGCGTGACGTTGATGTCCGAGTTCAGGCTGCCCGGCTTGCCGCCTGTCTGCATCGCCATCGCCGGCCTACCTGCCCTGGCGCTTCATGAAGAAGTCGACCAGCTCAGACGACGAGTTCGCCATCTCGATGCCGAAGAACTCGATCTGTCCCTGGAAATAGTTGAAGATCCAGACCGCCGGGATGGCGACGCCCAGCCCGACCGCGGTCGTGATCAGCGCCTCGGCGATGCCGGCGGAGACCGCGCCGATGCCGCCCGATCCGGTCGCCGCCATGCCGGTGAAGGCGTTGATGATGCCGACGACGGTGCCGAACAGCCCGACGAACGGCGCGGTCGAGCCGATCGTCGCCAGGCCGCCGATGCCGCGCTTCATCTCGGCCGTGGTCAACGCGGCGGCGCGCTCGACGGCGAGCCGCACCGACTCGATGGCGTCGTGGGTCGGCTGCTCCTCCTTCTCGAACAGGAACTGCTGCAGCCCCGCCGACAGCACCTTGGCGAGGTGGCTCTTGTTGTAGCGCCGCGCCGCCTCGACGGCGTCCTTGTAGCGACCCTCCTTCAGCGCCTTGGTCGCGACCGGCAGGTACTCGATCGACTGCTTCTTGGCGGCGCGGAACAGCATCAGCCGCTCGATGAACAGACCCAGCGAGTAGACAGACATCAGGATGAGGAAGATGGCGACACTCTTCGCCAGGAACCCCATCTGCATCCAAATGTCGAGAATC
>QHXZ01000111.1:4879-18792 GCA_003223165.1 Acidobacteriota bacterium | reverse complement strand
CAGGATGCCGGCGGCGGTGAAGGCGAGCGAAGCCGCCATGTACAGCATCGTGCGCTTGCCGGTCTGCACCTTCGGCTCGCGCATGATGCCCACGCCGTTCGACACCGCCTCGATCCCCGTGAAGGTGCCGCCGCCCAGCGCGAAGGCACGCACGAAGATCAGGAAGAGCCCCCAGAGCCCGAAGGTCTGCCAGCCCTGGCGCAGGCCGCCGCCGACCTCGTGCGCCACCTCGGCCACCCGTCCCGCGTGCGCGCCGATGCCGACGGCGATCAGGACCAGGTGGGTCAGGACGAAGATCATGAAGACCGGCATCACCGCCTCGACCGACTCCTTCACGCCACGCAGGTTCATCACCAGGAGGGCGCCCAGGATCACCACCTCGACGGCGATCTTGAGGTCGAAGTTGGTGCGCAGCGCGGCGGGCAGGAGATCGAAGACGGCATCCCCCCCGGCCGCCACGGAGGTGGTGATGGTCAGGGCGTAATCCACCAGCAGCGCGCAGCCGGAGACCACCCCCGCCTGGGGCCCCAGCAGCTTGGTGGCGACGACGTAGCCGCCCCCGCCGTGGGGGAACTGCTCGATCACGCGGGTGTAGGCGTAGGAGATGACGAACACCGTGACGGCGGTGGCCAGGGCCAGGAAGACCGCCAGGTACCACTGCCCCTCCATCCGCCCCGTCAGCGGATTGCGGGTGAAGAGGTTCTTGAAGGCCTCGGCGGGACCGTAGGCCGACGAGGAGAGCCCGTCGGCCCCCAGCCCGATCCAGGCCAGGAAGGCCATCAGCGAGATCTTGTGGAAGACGCCGGGGTCCTGGATGTCGCGCGGCGGCCCGAACAGCCGGCGCCACAGCCGGGTCAGGGGGGCGGGCTCTTCGAGCGCATCCACGGGCGGGTCGGACTTGGCGGCCATCGGACCCTCCACGAACGGGGGGCGGCGCGACGGCCCCTCCCTCACGGCGCCTGCGAGGTTAGCTGACGGGCTCGAGGGTGAAGGTCCCCGGCGCTTGCGCGCTGCGCCCCGACGTTCCGGGTCCCCCGCTCCTCCCCGTGGGGAGGATTCGGCACTGCGGCGAGACTTCTACTCCCCCGGGAGCACCGTGTCAAGGCGGTGAACCGCAAGCGGTGAACCGCGGTGTGCCACCGCCGGCGATCAGCAGCGTGCGGAGGGATTGTTCCGTGCAGGTAAAAATGAAGAGGGGGTGGCCGCAACCACCCCCTTCGTAACTCTATGAGAACTTTGGTGGCGGGGGCGAGATTTGAACTCGCGACCTTTGGGTTATGAGCCCAACGAGCTACCAGGCTGCTCCACCCCGCGGCAGGATGCGCATTATAGGAGGGGCCTCAGGCCGCTGTCAAGGAAGGTCCGAGCTGCCTTCGCGGGTGGCCTCGAGGGGCTCGGGGGAGGCAGCCTCGGACCCCTGGAACAGGAAGATGATCTCGCCCGGGCGCGACAGGCCGAGCTCCTCGCGCGCGATGGCCTCGATGCGGTAGGGGTCCTGGCGCAGCTCCTTGATGTCGGTCACCAGGCGAGAGTTTTGCTGGCGCAGGAGCTCGACCTCGCGGCGCAGGCGCGCCGCGGCGTGCCGCTGGCGGAACCCCTGCACCAGCCCCATGTCGCCGAACAGCGAGTTGAACGCGAGCGTCCCGGCCAGGATCCAGAACAGCAGCCGCAGCCCCTGGCGTCCCATGCCGGCCCCTGTGGCCGGGGGGCCGTCGGCGGCGGGGCGGCCGCGAGCGGCGCTCACCGGCGCGCGCCGCCGGAGGAGGCGCCGCGCGCCAGGACCTGCCGGCCGGCGAAGGCGGCGCGCGGACCCAGCTCCTCCTCGATGCGCAGCAGCTGGTTGTACTTGGCCACCCTCTCGCCGCGCGATGGCGCGCCGGTCTTGATCTGGCCGAGGTTCAGCGCCACCGCGAGGTCGGCGATGAAGGTGTCCTCGGTCTCGCCGGAGCGGTGCGACAGGACGGTGGCGTAGCCGGCGGCCCGGGCGGCCGCCACGGCGCGCAGCGCATCGGTCAACGTGCCGATCTGGTTCGGCTTGATCAGGACGGCATTGGCCACCTTGCGGCGAATCCCCTCTTCGATGATGGCGACGTTGGTGACGAAGATGTCGTCCCCCACGAGCTGCACCGCGTCCCCCAGGGAGCGGGTCAGGAGCGCCCAGCCGTCCCAGTCGTCCTCCCCCATGCCGTCCTCGATCGACAGGATCGGATGGCGGCGCACGAGATCGGCGTACCAGGCGACCATCTGCTCCGCGGAGCGGCGCGCGGGCTTCTCGGCCTCGAGCAGGTAGGCCCCGTCCCGCCGCAGCTCGCTGGCGGCGACGTCGAGGGCGATGCCGACCTGCTCGCCGGGCCGGTAGCCGGCGGCCTCGATGGCCGCCACCACCGCGTCGACCGCCTCGCTGTTGGACTTCAGGTCGGGCGCCCAACCCCCCTCATCCCCCCCGGCGGCGCGCAGGCCCCGCTTGCGCAGCAGGTCGCGCAGGGCGTGGAAGACCTCGGCGCCCATGCGCAGCGCCTCCTTGAACGAGGGGGCCCCGAAAGGCGCCACCATGAACTCCTGGATGTCGACATTGTTGTCGGCGTGCGCGCCGCCGTTCAGGATGTTGAACAGCGGCACCGGAAGAAGGCGGGCCTCGTCGCCGCCCAGGTGGCGGTAGAGCGGCAGGCGACGGCTCAGGGCGGCGGCGCGCGCCGCGGCCAGGGAGACCCCCAGGAGGGCGTTGGCTCCGAGACGGCCGGCGTCCTGCGTCCCGTCGCTCTCGCGCAGCCGGGCGTCGAGGGCCTCCTGCCGGGCGGGGTCGAGGCCGCGCACCGCGGGGCCGAGCACCGTGCGGACGTTGCCGACCGCCTTCAGCACCCCCTTGCCGCGGAAGCGCGCCGGGTCGCCGTCGCGCAGCTCCACGGCCTCGCGCGAGCCGGTGGAGGCGCCGGACGGCACCGCCGCCCGCCCGACGCTGCCGTCGTCGAGACGGACGTCCACCTCGACCGTCGGGTTGCCCCGCGAGTCGAGGATCTCGCGCGCCGTCACGTCGCGGATGAGCGCCATCGTGCTCAGGCCTTGAGGATCAGCTCGCGTGCCGCCTGCATCAGCGTCTCGAGGTCCTTGGGGGTGCGCGCCTCGCCGTAGCAGCGGAGGAGCGGCTCGGTGCCCGAGGGCCGGAAGAGAATCCAGGATCCGTCGGTGAAGACCATCTTGCGGCCGTCGCTGGTGTCGGCGCGCGCGATGCGGCGGCCCGCGAAGGAAGAGGGGACCTCCTCCAGGCGGCGCGCCAGCCGCTCGCGCGCCGCGGCGTCGATATGATAGTCGATCCGCCGGCTGTAGAGCGGGCCCACCTTCTCGAACAGGTCCCGCACCTGGTCGCGCAGCGACTTTTTGCGCGCCGCGACCATCTCGGCGGCCAGCAGGCCCGCCAGGATGCCGTCCTTCTCCGGCACGTGGCCGCGCAGGCTGAGCCCGGCGCTCTCCTCGCACGCCAGGAAGGCGCGGCCCGACTTCAGGTGCTCGCCCATGTACTTGAAGCCCACCGGCGTCTCGAAGAGCCTGCGGCCGTGGTGCGCGCAGACCGCGTCGAGCAGGTGCGTCGTCGACACCGACCGCGCCACGCCGCCGGGGAGCCGGCGCTCCTCGATCAGGTAGTCCGCCAGCGTCGCCAGGAAGAGGTTGGGCGTCACGAAGGCCCCGCCGCGGTCGACGATGCCGAAACGGTCGCCGTCGCCGTCGGTCGCCAGGCCCAGGTGGTGCCGGCCGCCGCGCACCAGGCGCCCCAGGGGCTTCAGCTGCTCCTCCCCGCAATCGGGCCCGGTGCCGCCGAACTCGGGATGGGCCTGGCCATGGATCACCTCGACCTTGCGGGCGACCTTCGCCAGGATGCCGTCGAGGAAGCCGATCGAGGCGCCGTAGCGCGGATCGCAGGCCACGGACAGCCGCGCCCTACGGATGAGGGCGGGCCGGGTCAGGCCGAGGAGCCGCTTGAAGTAGGCGGCCCGGATATCCAGGCTCTTCACCGACGCGGCCGTCCGGCTCGCCGGCCGCCCGCCCGCCGGGGCGCTCGGACCGTCCCCCTCCGCGCCGGGCGGGGATCCCGGGGCGGTGACGGCGGCGCCCTCTTCCGACGCCAGGGCCCGCTCGATGGCCTGCGTCACCTCCGGCAGCGCCGGGGCGCCGTCGGCGGTCGAGAACTTGAGGCCGCTGTACTCGGGCGGGTTATGGCTGGCCGTGATGTTGATCCCCGCGAGCCGCCTCCCCGAGACGATCGCGAAGGCCACCGCCGGCGTCGGCACCGGGACGGGAGAGAGGGTGACCGGGAAGCCGTGCGCCGCCAGGACCGCGCCGGCCTCGCGGGCGAAGCGCTCCGACATGAAGCGGGTGTCGTAGCCGACGTACACGCCGCGGCGCGGCGGGCCGCCCGTGGCGCGCAGGACGCGCGCGATCGCCGCCGCCACGCGCCGCACGTTGGCGAGGGTGAACTCCTCGGCGATCACCGCCCGCCAGCCCGAGGTGCCGAAGCGGATCACGCCCGCCCCGCCCCGGGCGCGGAATCCGGAGCCGGCGCGCGGTTTCTTGACACTCCGGCCGGGCGGCCCCTATAATCATCGGCGTGAGCGAGCCCGCCGTCATCGTCATCCTGTGCACCGTCTCCACCGAGAAAGAGGGACAGAGCATCGCGCAGGCGCTGGTGCAGCGCGAGGAGGCCGCCTGCGTCAACATGATCCCGATGGTCCGGTCGGTCTACCGCTGGAAGGGGAAGATCTCCAGCGAGACGGAGCAGCTGCTGCTCATCAAGACCACGCAGCCCCTCCTCGAGGACGTCAAGCGGACGGTGAAGGAGATTCACTCGTACGAGCTCCCCGAGATCCTCGCGCTGCCCGTCAGCGACGGCGACCGCAACGCCCTGAGCTGGATCGGCAGCGTCGTGAAGGGCGGGCGCGAGAACTTCTGACCCGCCCCGTCCCGCGTCACTTCGCGTCGAGCATCTGCAACGCCCGCAGGAAGCAATCCGGCATCGACAGCTTCTGGCCGTCCGCCGTCAGGTAGATGGTGTTCATCTCCTTCAGGTACGTCCCGACCGCGTGGCGCGGCTGGTTGTCGTGCAGGAACTTCACCAGGGCCGTCATCTTCTCCGGCGTGGCCCGGTTGTCGCCGCCCACCTCGGTCCGCAGCCGGGCGGTGAAGATGCCCAGCGCCGAGACCGCACCCTCCACGAAGGTCTGGCGCTCCCGGGCGCTCATCGACTGCCAGCGGGCGTAGTCGAGCTTGGCGCTCAAGGGTGCCAGAGGCGCGGCTGGAGGCGCCGGCGGGGCGGGTGCTTCGGGCGGGGCCTTCGGCGCTTCGGGTGTCGGCGCGGGGGTCGCCTGGGGCGCGGTCTTCTCATCGAACAACGGCGGCTCTTCCTGCGCCCCCACGGCCGGCGCCAGCGCCAGGGCGAGGGCCGGCCCGATCAGGAACGCGGCCAGGCGACTGCTCCACATGGTCCTCATCCTCCCTTGCCCGGCCTCGTCCGGGGCGGGCGCGGCCATTCTAGCGGCCGGCCCCGCTCCGGGCAAGAGCCTGTCCTGCAAGAGGGATCATCGGCGACCGGGCGGCCGCGGGCCTCGCATCGCGGGGCACGGCTCCGCGCAGCCAGCGGCTGCGCTCGCCTCCCCTGCGCGCGCCACCCGCGGAAGGCGCGCGGGTACCCGCCGCGCTTCCGGAGGGCCCCGCGATGCGAGGCCCGCGCCCGCCCGTGCACCGGAGATCTCTCACCGGTCCGCACGGCCCGGAGCGGCTCCGGCCGCTTCGCGGAAGTCGG
The DNA here is from genome assembly GCA_003223165.1 of Acidobacteriota bacterium. GTDB lineage: Bacteria > Acidobacteriota > Polarisedimenticolia > Gp22-AA2 > Gp22-AA2 > QHXZ01. The sequence goes on along the minus strand of QHXZ01000111.1, from coordinate 13,001 downwards.
CAGTTCAACAGCGGTGGCCTGAGTCGTCCATGGTGCCCGGAGCGGGCCGCGCTGTCTTGCGGGGCCTTCCGGAAGCGCGCCGGGTACCCGCGCGCAGCGGGGCGGGTGGCGCGCGCAGGGGAGGCGAGCGCGGCCGCCGGCCGCGCGGAGCCGTGCCCCGCAAGGCAGCGCGGCCCGCTCCGAGATCGAGGAGTGAATCAGACCGCCACGAGTGCCTGGTCGAGATCCGCGAGGATGTCCTCGACGTCCTCGCACCCGACGGAGATCCGCACCAGCGCGTCGGTGATCCCGAGGCGGGCGCGATCGGCGTCGGGGACCGAGGCGTGCGTCATGGTGGAAGGCTGGCAGACGAGGGTCTCGATGCCGCCCAGGCTCTCGGCCAGGGCGCACAGGCGGAGGCGATCGAAGAAGCGCGCCGCGCCCCGCGCGTCCTTCAGGACGAAGGAGATCATCCCGCCGAATCCGCCCGCCTGGCGGCGGGCCAGGTCGTGCTGCGGGTGGGAGGGGAGTCCCGGGTAGAGCACGCGCTCCACCTTGGCGTGGCCGGCGAGGTACTGCGCCACCCTGCGGCCGTTCTCGTCGTGGGCGCGCATGCGCAGGGGCAGGGTCTTGATGCCGCGCAGCACCAGCCACGACTCGAAGGGGGAGAGGATCGCCCCGGCGGAGTTCTGCACGAACTTGATCCTCTGGGCGTGATCCTCGCGGGCCATGACGGCCGCCCCGCCGACGCTGTCCGAGTGGCCGTTGAGACCACGATGTCGGCGCCGAGCTGCAACGGCCGCTGCAGGCAGGGGGTCAGGAAGGTGTTGTCCACGACCGAGATCAGCCCGCGCCGCCGGCACAGCTCAGCCGCCTGGGCGATGTCGGTCAGGATCATGATCGGGTTGGTCGGCGTCTCGATGTAGACCATGCGGGTGCGCGCTCCGATCGCCGACTCGATCCGCTCGAGGCGCGAGGTGTCGACGTAGGAGAACGTCAGCCCGTAGTCCTCGAGCACCTTCGAGAACAGCCGGTAGGTGCCTCCGTAGACGTTGTCGGCGACCACCACGTGATCGCCGCTCTTCAGAAGGGCCATCACCGCGCTGATCGCCGCCATCCCCGACGCGAAGGCGTAGGCCGCCCGGCCGCCCTCCAGGACCTTGAGGTTCTCCTCCAGGGCCGAGCGCGTGGGGTTGATGGTGCGGGCGTAATCGTACCCCTTGCTCTTGCCGAGCCCTTCGTAGGCGTAGGTCGAGGTCTGGTAGATCGGGGTCATGATCGCCCCGGTGGACGGGTCGGGCCGGACCCCGGCGTGGATGGCGTCGGTGGCGAATCCCATCAGGTCACCTCGTCGAAGATCCCCTGGCTCAGGTAGCGCTCCGAGCCGTCGGAGAACAGGGTCACGATCTTCTTGCCCGGGCCCACCCGCCGGGCGACGGCTTCGGCGGCGAACGCCACGGCGCCCCCCGACCCGCCGACCAGGAGCCCCTCGCGCCGCGCCAGGCGCGCCACGGTGCGGAAGGCGTCCCGGTCCGTCACCGCGACCACCTCGTCGATGAGGTCGCGCTGCAGGATCTTCGGGAAGAAGGCGTTGCCGATCCCCTCCACCTTGTGGGGTCCGGCGGTCCCGCCTCCCAGGACCGATCCCTGCGACTCCACCAGGACGGCGAGGGCGTCGGGGTGGCGCTCCTTCAGGAAGCGCGCCACCCCGGTGAAGGTGCCACCCGACCCGGCCCCCAGGACGAGGGCGTCGATCCGCCCCTGCATCTGCTGCCAGATCTCGCGCGCCGTGGTGCGGTAGTGGATCTCGGGATTGGCGGGGTTCTCGAACTGGTGCGGCAGGAAGGCGCCGGGCGTCGCGGCGGCGATCTCCTGGGCCTTCTTCACCGCCCCCTGCATCCCCTCCTCGGTCGGGGTGATGACCAGCTCGGCTCCCAGGGCGCGCATCACCGAGCGCTTCTCGCGGCTGTACTTTTCCGGCACCACCAGGACCACCCGGTAACCGCGCAGGGTGCCGATCAGGGCCAGGCCGATGCCGGTGTTGCCGGCGGTCGGCTCCACGATGAGCGTGCCCTTCCGCAGCACACCGCGCCGCTCGGCGTCGAGGACCATGCCGAGGGCGGTGCGGTCCTTGACGCTGCCGCCCGGGCTCATGAACTCGAGCTTGGCGAAGACCTGGGCGGAGTCGGGGCGATCGTACGAGCGCAGGTGCAGCATCGGGGTCTCACCGATGAGGTCGAGCGAGGACTCGTAGACCTGCAGCCTGGACACGCGTGACCCCCGACTCCGGGTAGGATGCCGCCTCAGTCGTGGTCCGGCTTGCCCCCAGGCTTGCCGTGCCCATGGCCGCGACCCTTCGAACCCTTCCCCTGATCGCCCTCCTCGCCCTTCCCCTTGCCCCGCGCCTCCCTCTCGTCACCGTGCTTCGCCCGGTGCCGGTCGGCGACGTACTGTTCGACCCGCACGCCTCTCTGCCGCTCGCCGATGACGGCGTAGGGGCTGACCCTGTAATAGCCCGACGCGACCTGCAACTTCGCCAGCTCGACCACGTCGCGGTCGGAGATCTCGAAGCGGTCTTTGCCCCTGAACCCCTTGTAATGGCCCCAGGCCTTGCCGTAGGGCGGACCGGGGTCGCGGCTCAGACCGGCGAAGAGGATGGAGGGGGGCACCCGCAGCTCGAACATGATGTCGGCCCAGGAGCGGTTGCTCAACCACAGCTGGAGGATCTCATCCGGCGGCCGGTGCGAGGCGCGGGCCAGAAGCAGGATGACCGGGTAGTCGTTCTCGGGGCGCGGGCAGCGCTGCACCAGGCGCGTCGCCACGGCCGGCGGGGGAGCGAAGTAGTCGTTGGTGACGTTCAGGAACAGGCGGGCGTCGTCGCCCACGTCGAGGCCGAGGCTGACGTCGTAGAAAGTGGCCGCCCGGGCCCGCGTCGCCGAGGCGAGCAGGAGCAGCATCAGGACGGGGAGGAGACGCCGGGCGGCGGCACGGCGAGGGGGCCTTGCGGGACGGTCGTGTTTCATCGGACCCTCCTAGCGCGTCTCGAGGGCGATCTGGAACTGCGAGGCCTGCTCCAGCCGCTCCGTGACATGGTCGAAATCGAGGGTGAACTGCGCGGAATCACCGGGATCGATCGTGCCGAGCGTGGTGCCGGCCGTGCCCGCGCCGACCAGCTTGTTGTCCTGGTCGTAGAGCACCACGGCGACGCCGATGCGGGCCTGGGCCGAGGAGCCGTTGGTCACCTTGACGGTGGCCTTGTAGCCGGTCTTGACCCGCATCAGGGTCGCCGGCCACTCGAACTTGATGACGTCCGCGCGCACGTCGCCGACCGCCAGGTCGAGCGACAGCCACTTGTTCCCTTCGAACTTGTAGCGCGCCGAGTTGCCCTCGGCGAGGGCGGGCCGGGCGGCCGCCAGGGCGAGCGCGGCGATCAGGGCGGCGGCCCCGAGGGTGAGCGTCCGCGCGGGTCGGTTGCGGCGGGTGAGACCGTCTGTCATGGGAGTCCCTCCGGCGTTCAGGCGAGACGCGTGATCAATCCTGGAACTGGATCTGCTTGACCGAGGAGTTGACGATGAACACCCGGGTGTTGTTCTCCTGGGGATCGGCCGGCAGGAAGTAGAAGCCGAGGCTGTCCGCGGCGTACTCCTCGGCGAAGCCCCAGATCTTCTCGCCGTCCCTGAACTCGACGATGGTCTTCTGGCCGTGGGGCGGGCTCCCGGGGAAGCGCTTGGCGCGGTCGACCTGGCGCCGCATCGAGCCGTAGTCTTTGACGTAGAAGAGGGCCTTCAGGTCCTCCAGCCGGATCGTGGTGGGGATCCCTCCGCCCTCGCTCGGCAGCAGGTGGAAGATCTCCGTGTCGGGGCGGAAGTCCTGCGTGTAGCCGCGTTGCGTCTTGCCGTTCTTGAAGTGGGCCACGACCTTGTCTTCCATAGGCTCCCTCGAGCGAAGGTTTGAAGACGGCGCGCCGTGGGACCGGAAGGCGCTAGCGGGTCGCCGTAATGACAGCGCCACCATCCAGGCACGGGACCGGCACTTCCACCAAGTCCATGAGTATCTCACAAGCCCCATGGCCCGGGATCAACTTGATCGAGCTGCCGGTGGTGGGGGCCACGGCGATGAAACCGAATGTGATGAGGGTAACGTCGCCGCTGACGCTGTATGTCTGGCCGCCCGAGACATCGGCACTGATCCCCAGGACGAACTGGCCGGTCTGGTCGGTGGTGTCGCCGTTGGTGAGGCAGGCCAACGGTTTCACCGGAGGCGGCATGGGAGGATTGTTCGGATCGTAGCAGACCGTGTCGGCAGGATCGCAGCGGCAGAATGGGGACGGAGGCGACGAGGAAGAGGGGTAGACAAGGCGTCCGAACCTGCAAGGGGGTCGTGGGGCGCATCTTTAGGTTCACCAAGACCAGATCGCTTGGATCGTTGGCTGCGCGCGGCACCGCTTCCATATAGATGGCCGGAACGGGGATTCCGGTGTAGGGGGTCGTCAGGGTCAGGCTGGCGATCACCGGCCTGATGACATTTTTCGTCCTGGTCTTGCCGCAGGAAGCGCAGAGGAGGGCGAAGACGAGCAACGGCAGGAGGGATGCGACGGCCGCGCCGCGGGCAGAGCGCCGCCCCGCGCGCCTCGGCGCGCCCGAGGCGCATCCTGTCCAGTTTCCCGACATCGAGGGGCTCCCTCGTTCGTGAAGGTCGCGGAAGTATACCGGCCACAGCGGGGAGCGGCAAGCGCGCCGCGCCGCGCGCCCCGTCCCGGCGCTGCGGTCCCACCGCGCGGCGCGCGTCCGCCGGCGGACGGGGGGCGGCGGCACCCTCCCGCCCGTCGCTCTGCTATAATCCGCCGCCCTGCACCGGGGCGGTCCAACCCCCCACGGACCGGGATCCGCGGGGCCTCTCCCGAGGTGCCGATGAGCCACACATTGCGAAGCGCGGCGCTCCTGGCCCTCCTGCTGGCCTCAAGCGGTCCCATCGCGGCCCAGGAGATCCGTTTCAACGTCGTCCCGTACCGTCTCGACAACGGGCTCAAGGTGCTGGCGCTCGAGGACCACGCCGTCCCGACGGTCAGCTACTACACCTTCTACCGCGTCGGCTCGCGCAACGAGCGCTCCGGGAGGACCGGCATCTCGCACCTGTTCGAGCACATGATGTTCAACGGGGCGAAGAAGTACGGCCCCAAGGAGTTCGACCTGCAAATGGAGTCGCGCGGCGGCTCGAGCAACGCCTTCACCACGCAGGACCTGACCGCCTACTACGAATCGTTCCCTTCCGAGGCGCTGGACCTGGTCGTGGACATGGAGGCCGATCGGATGGCGGCCCTGCGCATCGCGCCGGACATCCTGAATTCGGAGCGCGAGGTGGTGAAGGAGGAGCGCCGGCTGTCGCTGGACAACGACGTGTTCGGCGCGCCGTACGAGCTGCTGCTGGCCACCGCCTACCTGGCGCACCCCTATCAGTGGTCCGTGGTCGGCTGGATGGCCGACCTCGACGCCATCACCGTGGCGGACTGCGAGGCCTACTTCCGCACCTACTACGCCCCCAACAACGCCACCATCGTGATCGTGGGCGACTTCAAGCCCGACAAGGTGATCGAGACCATCAACAAGGCCTACGGGGCGATCGCCGCGCAGCCGGCGGCCGCGCCGGTGGTCAACGATGAGCCGCCGCAGCGCGGCGAGCGGCGGGCGGTGCTGAAGAAGGCGGCGCAGCTGCCCTCCGTGATGATGGCGTACCACGTGGCGGGCACGCAGTCGAACGACACGCTCGCCCTCGATCTCCTGGAGACGATCCTGGGCCAGGGGGACTCGTCGCGCCTGGTGCGCTCCCTGGTCTACGACAAGGAGCTGGCCACGCACGTCTCGGTGGAGAACGAGTGGCGCGTCGATCCCTCGACCTTCATCGTGTACGCCGAGGCCAAGCCGGGGGTGACGCCCCAGGCGCTCGAGGCGGCCGTCAGCGCCGAGATCGACCGCCTCGCGAGCCAGGAGGTCGGCGACGACGAGCTGCGCAAGGCGCGCAACATCCGCACCACCTCCCTGGTCAAGTCGCTCAAGACCAACGCCGGACGGGCGGAGGAGATCGGACGCTTCGAGACGCTCTTCGGGAGCTACCAGAAGCTGTTCACGATCCTCAAGACCTACGAGGCGATCGGCAAGACCGACCTGCTCAAGGTGGCGGCGGCGTACCTGCGAAGCGACAACCGGACCGTGGTCAGCCTGGTCCCGGCCGCGGAGGGCGGCCAGGATGTGGCGCGATGAGCGGGCGTGCCGGTCTTCGCCCTCGACGCATCATCCCCGCGATCATGGTGCTCCTGGCGGCGGCCGTCGCAACCGGTCCGGCGCGATCGGCGTCGCCTGCCGCGGAGGCACCGGCCGCCGGCGGCTTCCGCGTCCCGCCTCCGGCGCGGACCATCCTCAAGAACGGCCTGACGCTCCTGGTCCTGGAGCGGCACGCCGTGCCTTTGGTCGAGATCGAGCTGCTGATCAAGGCGGGCTCCGCCGCCGATCCGGCCGGCAAGGAAGGGCTGGCCTCCCTGACCGCCCGCATGCTGAAGCGCGGCACCCGCACCCGGCCGGCGCAGCAGTTCGCGCAGGAAGTGGAGTTCGTCGGCGGCACCCTCGAGTCCTCCGCCACCCGCGACGCCACGCTCGTGCAGGGCGAGTTCGCCTCGCGCGACGTGGAGGTGGGGCTGAACCTTCTCGCCGACATGGTGCAGAACCCGGCGTTCGGCGAGGAGGATCTGTCCCGGGAGAAACGGCTGGTCCTCGCCGACCTGGCCTCCGGCCTCGACGACCCCGCCGAGGTCGCCGACGACGCCTACATGGCGTGGCTGCTCGGGGCGCATCCCTACGGCCGGCCCGTGGCCGGCTACACCAGGTCGGTGCCGGGCCTGACGCGCGGCGATGTCGCCGCCTATGCCGAGGCGCGCCTCGTCCCCAACAACGCCATCCTGGCGATCGTCGGAGACCTCGGCGCCGCGCAGGCGGCGCAGCGCGTGGACAAATATTTCGGCGCCTGGAAGCGGCGCGCCCTGGTCGAGGCGAAGCTGCCCGATCCCGCGCCGGTCCGCGGGCGCAAGGTGCTGCTGGTCGACAAGCCGGACGCCACCCAGAGCCAGATCCGCTTCGGCAACCTCGGGATGCGGCGCGGCGACCCCGACTACCTCCCGGCCCTGGTCGCCAACACGGTTTTGGGCGGCGGCTTCACCTCCTGGCTGGTGGACGAGGTGCGGGTCAAGCGGGGGCTCACGTACGGCATCCGCAGCCGCTTCGACGCGCTGCGTTTCGCCGGCGCCTTCGTGGTCTCGACCTTCTCGCGCAACGCCTCGGTCGGCGAGACCATCAAGGTGTCTCTCGATCAGATCCGCCGGCTGCGGGCGGGGCAGGTGCCGGCCGAGGACCTCGACAAGGCGCGCAACTACCGCGCCGGACAGTACCCGCTGCGCATCGAGGCCCCCGACGCCCTGGCGGCGGAGATCGTCGGCGTCGAGCTGTACGGCCTGGAGCCAGACTACATCAACCAGTACCAGAAGCGGGTGCGCGGCGTGGGGCTCGACGCGGTGAAGCGGGTCGCCGCCCGCTACGTGCCGCTCGACGATCTGGCGATCGTGGTGATCGGGCCGGCCTCGCAGCTCAAGGAGTCGCTCGCCCCGCTGGGGCCGGTCACCGTCCGGCCGATCGACGCCGCCACCGGCCCATACTAGATATTAGGGGGGCGGCCCGGGCGCCGCTGCGGGCGGGGCCGTGGCCCGTTGCAGGCCCCAGCGGGCCGCCTCGGAGGCCGGGTTCATCGCGAGCGCGAGCCGGAAGCGATCCGCCGCTTCCCGCCGATCCCCCAGTCCTAGCCGGATCATCCCCAGGTAGACGTAGATGTGCTGCAGCGCCGGCCGCTCGGCCAGGATCGCCGCCTCGTCCGCGAAGGCCTCCCGGCGCCGTCCCGCCTTGGCCAGCGCCTCGATGCGCATCACGCGCGCCACGTAGGCCCCGTGGCTGTCGCGCACGGCGCGCTCGGCCTCCTGGAGCGCCAGGGGAGCCTGGCCGGGAGCGAGCCCCCCCGCGAGGAAGAGGGAGGGCTCGAGCAATTGGTAGCCGTCGCGGGCGATGAGCGCGTCCCACCCCCGCCCTTCGGGAAGATAGATGACCGT
>QHXZ01000111.1:0-4829 GCA_003223165.1 Acidobacteriota bacterium | reverse complement strand
TGCGGCGCAGCATGGCGGCCAGCGCCTGCCGATCGCCGAGCGCCCGGTTGTACTCCCGGTAGAGCTCCTCGCCGTAGACGTCGTTGCGCGAGTCCATGGCCACGCGCACCGCCGGATGGAAGCGGTACACCAGGTAGGCGCCCGAGGAATAATTATTGAAGGCGTTGCCGCGCACGCCGTTGCGCTCCAGGTAGTCGGCGCCGGCGACGGGGACGGTGGGCCCGAGCCCGAGGCCGAACGGTCGGCGCCCGGAGGGGCTGTAGGCGTACCCCTGCGCGGCGAACCAGCAGGACAGCCCCACCAGCGCCAGGGCGATGAAGGGCAGCGGCCGCAGGCCCGGCCCGGGCCGCGGCGTCGGTCCCGGGGGCGGGGCGGCCCCTCGCCGCGGGAGGATGAAGGTGGCCGCGGCCGCCACGCCGGGGAGCGTCGCCAGGGCGAAGTCGGTGACGTTGCGGTTCATGCGGAGCGACAGGGCCAGGAAGAAGAGGAAGACGAGCGGCGGGAAGGTGCCCCACGGCGGCGTCTGGCGGCGCCGCAGGGCGACGGCCCCGGCCGCCAGGAACGCCGCGCCCCCCACGACGATCCAGGCCACGTACTCGCGGAACATGTAGGTGCCGGAGAAGGCGCTGCCGAAGGGGGGCAGCCATTCGTAGATCGCCTCCATGAAGCCGCTCCCGGTCAGCGCGAAGGGGAAGCGCAGGAGCGCGACGCCGTAGGGGTTGAGCAGGCAGGCCCCCACGAGGAGCGGCGCCAGGCCGGCCAGACGCGCCGCCTCGCGCAGCCGCTCGCGCGGGGCCGGGGGCAGCGCCGCGTCGATCGCCGCGCCCGTCGCCGCCAGCCCCACCAGGGCGGGCCCCAGGACGAACCCACCGTGCAGGTTCGCCCAGGCGGCCTGGAGCGGGAGGAAGGCCCAGAGCGGCGCCCTGGCCCCGGCGCGGCGGCGCGCCAGGAGGAGCAGGAACGCGGCGGTCATCAGGTAAGAGAAGATGTGCGGCCTTTCGAGGAAGCGCGCCGCCGCCAGCACCATCACGAAGGCGAGGCCGGGGAGGGCGGCGGCGGGGGAGGCCCCGAGCCGCCGCGCCGCGGCATACAGGGCCAGCGCCACCAGCGCCGCCACGCCGGCCTTGAGGAGGATGAGGGCGTCGAGGCTCGCGCCGCCCGGGCCGCCGCACGAGAGCTCGACCAGCCGGAACAGGACCCCGGCGAGCCATTCGTGGGCGATGAAGGGGCGGCCCCGCGCCAGCGCCGAGTAGTCGTCGAGGCGCGGCACCTGGCCCGTGGAGAGGACCACGGCGCCGGTCTTCAGGTGCAGGAAGAGGTCGTTGTTGGTGATCGGGGTGACGTTGAGGGCGAAGACCAGCAGGAGCAGGGCGGCCAGGGCGAGCGGCTCGTCGAGGCGGCGCGACCCCCCGGCCGGCACCGGGGCCCCTACTTCAGCCGCGACGCGATCAGGCCGTTGACCACCTTGCCGTCCACCTTGCCGCGGTGGCGGGCCATGAACTCCTTCATGGCGCGTCCCAGGTCCTTCTTCTCGCTGATGCCCAGCTCCGCGAGGAGCGCGTCGACCGCCCGCGCGGTCTCCTCGGGGCCCAGGGCCTGCGGCAGGTAGCGCTCGACCACGGCGATCTCCGCCTTCTCCTTCGCGGCCAGTTCGGGGCGGCCCCCCTTCTCGTAGTGCTCGATCGCCTCGCGGCGGGTCTTCACGGCGCGCTGCAGCAGCGCGACGTAGTCCTCGTCCTTCAGGTCACGTTTCGCCTCGATGCGGGCGTACTGGGCCTGCGAGATCAGCATGCGCAAGGTCGACACGGCGTTCGCGTCGCCCTTGCGCATGGCGTCCTTCAGGTCCTGCTTGAGCCGCTCGATCATCGTCTGCCTCCCCGAAGCCGGGCGGAAGGCCGCGGAGCGCCGCCCGGGTCCTATGATGCCACAGACCCGCCGGCCCCGCGCGCCTCGGGCGGATGCCCCGCGGCGGCGCGCCCCCGTGCGACGTCGACCCGGAGCAGCAGGATCAGGCCCAGGGCCAGGAACGGCAGGAGGGAAAGCACCGCCCGGCGATCGCTTCCGGTGTGCGCCGCGACCCAGCCGTACACCAGCGGCCCGATGATGGCGGAGATCTTCCCCGTGAAGGCATAGAACCCGAAGAACTCGGCGTTGCGCCCCCGCGGGATCAGCAGGCCCATCAGGCTGCGGCTGGCCGCCTGCGTCGCGCCCATCACGATCGACGCGGCGGTGGCCACGGCGAAGAAGACCGGCACCGAGCGCGACAGGCTGGCGCCCGCGACCACGCCGCCCCACACGAAGAGCGTCAGCACGATGGTCGGCTTCGCGCCCCAGCGGTCGACGAGGTGGCCGGTGGCCAGGGCCCCCGCGAAGGCGGTGACCTGCATGACGATGAACAGCAGGGTGACCTGGTCCACCGTGAAGCCGACCGCCTGCGTGGCGTAGATGGCGGCGAAGGAGATGACCGTCATCACCGTGTCGTTGTAGACGAAGAAGGCCACGAGGTAGAGGAACAGATCGCGCAGCCGCCGGACCTGGCCGAAGGTGCCCGCCAGGCGGCGGAAGCTCTCGCGCACCGTCGCCCCCAAGGCCGCCTGGCCGCGCGGGGCGCGCTCGCGCAGCACGAAGAAGATCGGCAGCGCGAAGGCGAGGTAGAAGAGCGCCACGGCGGGGAAGGCGAGCCGGTAGCGGTCGATCGCCTCGGGGCCCAGCCCGGCGCGGGTCAGCGGGCGCGTCAGCACCAGGGCGGCCAGCCCGCCGAGGTAGCCGGTGGCCCAGCCGTAGCCCGACACCCGGCCCATCTCCTGGTCCGAGGCGATCTCCGGCAGGAAGCCGTTGTAGAAGGTGTGCGCCCCCTCGTAGCCGATGTTGGCGAAGATGAACAGGAGCATTCTGGCCAGCAGATCCCCGGGGCCCACGCTGGCCAGGAGGGCGGTGAAGACGATCGCCGTCAGCGCGAACGCCGCCAGGAACGCCTTCTTGCGGCCGGAGACGTCCGCCATCGCCCCGAGCGCCGGGGAGGTCAGGGCGACGAGGGTCATCGACAGGGCGATGCACAGCCCCCAGTAGAAGTTGGCCTTCGCCCCGAGATGGCCGGCCACGACCGAACGGAAGTAGAGGGCGTAGGCCACGGTGACGATCAGCGTGGTGAAGGAAGAGTCGGCGAAGTCGTACAGGCACCAGGAGGCGATCTCGGCGCGGCTGGCCTTCGATGACATCGGCCTTCCTCCCCGGAAAGGGGCGGCGTGGCGCGGCGCCCCCGGTGAAGCGGTGGGATGGTAGCAGGGGAGCCGCCGGCGCGCCAGACGGCGGGGCTCTGGTATAATCCGGCACCATGCACGAGGAGAGCGACGCAGCGCGCGAGCCCGGGGAGCCCGGTGCGGAAGCCCCCGGGGCCACCGGCGGGCCTCCCAGGACGACCAACCTGGCGGTGGTGGCCGGGGCGGTCATCCTGATCGGGCTGGTCGCCTTCGCCTTCCACCGCATGCGCGCCACGTCCGGGCCGGAGGAGCCCGCCCAGCCCGGGTCGCCGTCCGGGGCGCCCGGATCGACGCCCGCGCCCGGGACGCCCATCACCGCCAAGATCCCGTACCACCTGACGCCCGAGGCGAGCATCGTGGCCGAGAACTACCGCTGCGTCTGCGGCTGCCCCGACCGGTTGAGTGTCTGCACCTGCGACAAGCCGAAGGGATCGAACGAGATGAAGGCCTACCTGCAGGGGCTGGTGAACGAGAAGAAGACGCGCGCCGAGATCGATGCGGCCATGGCGGCCAAGTACGGCCCCGCGGTGCTGCTCGGCACGGAGCCCACGCAGGGTTCCCCCTCCTCCGCCGGCGCCGCCTCGCGCCCCTGATCCGCTCCCGCCCCGCGAGCGCTCAGCGTTCGCCCCAGTGCAGCTTGTGGCGCAGCACCTCGAAGTAGGGATGGCGGTCCTGGCGCCGGACCATCAGGACGGGGTGCCGGCCCCGGCGGACGCGGACCCGGTCGAGGGGGCGCAGCGGGTGCCCCACCTGCCCGTCCAGCGTCAGGTAGACCTCCGAATCGTCGGTCTTGAGGATCATCTCGATCCGCGATGAGTCCGGCACCACCAGCGGACGCATCGTGAGGGTGTGAGGACAGATCGGCGCGATGAGCAACGCCCCGAGGCGCGGGTGGATGATCGGGCCGCCGGCCGACAGGGAGTAGGCCGTCGATCCGGTCGGCGTGGCGACGATCAGACCGTCGGCCTTGTAGGTCGTGACGTACTGACGGTCGATGGCCAGCCCCAGGTCGATGATGCGCGCCAGGGCGCTCTTGGTGATCACCACGTCGTTGAGGACCGACTGGCGCGCGAGAGTGCGCCCCTTGCGCACCAGCGACACCTCCAGCGCCATGCGGCGATCGATGCGGTAGCGTCCTTGAAGCACCTCGTCCAGGACCGCGTCGATCTCGTCCAGCCCGGTTTCGGTGAGGAACCCGAGGCCGCCCAGGTTGACTCCCAGGATCGGCCGCGGCCGCGCGGCGAGGGCGCGCGCCACCGACAGCAACGTGCCGTCGCCGCCCACGACGATGTACAGATCCGCCGGACCGCCGGCGCGGCCGAGCAGGCGGCCGTCCTTGCGGCGGCCGAGGGCCGCGGCGGTGTCCGGGTCGAAGCGCGCCGCGATACCGCGGCGCGCCAGCCGCCGGGCGATCCGGCGCACCGCGGCCAGGGCCGCCGGCCGGTGCCGCTTCCCCACGATCACCACACGCCTGATGCGCTCAGGCCGTTTGCTGTCGGCCATGCACGATCCCTCCCAGAAGCCGCGTGAGGTCCGCCCCCGACCGCCCGGCCGCGCCCGGGGCCAGGC